>JAKABB010000093.1 GCA_021802045.1 bacterium | reverse complement strand
GCAATGCCTGCCCAGGCTCCGCCACGGTATCGCGGCCCCCACCAACGACCGCCCTGGCACCGGGACCCGGGGGCCCCGGTGGCGGTCATCCGCCTCCCACTGGATGTGTCCGACCCGCACCGGCGGCGCCGAGTGGCGCAGCTGTTCCGGGCGGCGTTCTCGGTGCGCCGGGCCCTGCAGGGGCAGGCTGCCCGCCGCTGCCGGGCCTACGGGGCCGCCGGCCACGAGCGCGAGGTGCAGGGGCCCGGAGCGGTGCGGGAGCGGCTGGGCCTCACCCGGGCCGGCCTGGAGCGGGCGGGGTACGCGCATCTGGAGCGCGCGCACCATCTGGCCCACCATCTCACCAAGGCGCTGGTCATGCATACCGCCGACCAGGTCTGGCAGGGGGTCTCCCGGCATCTCTTCCCCGACGCCGGCGGCCAGCGCGCGGGAGTGCCCCGTCCCGGGCGGTGGGGGGCCTTCCGGACGATTCCCGGCCGGGCGCGCTCCCATACCACCGAGCGCAAGTGGGAGACCTTCCGGCTGGCGGGCACGCTGCAGGGGCATCTGGACCGCTACCGCGCCCCCAGCCTTCCCCTGGGCGCCAGCGTGGCCGATGTCCTCGGGTGTCCCGCCGGGGAGTCGGTGCTGAGGCAGCCGCGCCACCTGCGGCCCCCCGCCCCACCCGCCTCCGGGAGCTGGTGGGACCACCGCGGCGCCCTGGTGGTGGTCTTCGCGGGTGGAGCCGCCTCCCAGGCGGGGGCGGTGCTGCTGCCGGTGCGGCTGCCGCCGGGCGCCGGGAGCTGGGCCCACACCGCCCACCATCTGGGGGACGCGTCGCGGTGGCACAAGCTCGACCTGGTGTGCTGCCGAGCCCCCGGAGTGCCGGGGGGATGGCGCTACGAGGCCCACCTGCTGGTGCTGAGGGCCCCCTACTGTTCCCCGGCCACCCTGCAGCGGCGCCGGGCGGCGGCCGGACTGGACCGGCGGGCGGGGATCGATGTCAACGTCTCCACGGTGGCGGTGGTCTCGGTGGACCGCCGTCTCCGCGAGGTGCGCACCTCCAGCATCGGCCTCGCCCCCCCCGAGCGGGCCCGGCTGGCCATGGAGCGGCTGCGCAGCCGACGCAGGGCCCGGGCGCTGGACCGCTCCAGGCGGTGCCGCAACAGCGCCCAGTACCAGCTGTCCCCCGCCCAGCAACGCCGGGCCGCCCGACGCGCCCAGGCGGGGCAGCCGGCGGTGGCGGTCACCCTGCCCCGGGGGCCGCGGGTGGCCACCGCCGCCGGGCGGCCCCGGCAGGCGTACCGCCGGGACCAGCTCTCGGCGGCCTACCGGCGGCTGCGGGGCGCGGTGGCCGCGGCCGGGGCGGCCGGCACCCGGACCCGGGATGAGCGGGCGCGCCGCGTCGCCGCCGAGGTGGTGGGCACCCACGGCGCCCGCCTGGTCGTGGAGCAGGGCGACCTGAGAGGGTGGGCGCGCCGCTGGGGGCGCGGCATGGGGGCCTTCACCCCCGGCCGGCTGGTGGCGGCGATCGCCGCCGAGGCGCAGGCAGTGGCCGCCCTCGGCTCGGGCCCCGGCCTGCTCCAGGCCGCCACCCGTCCCACCGCGCTGTCCCAGCACTGCCTGTGCGCCACCCGAGTGCCCAAGACCCTGGCCGCGCGCACCCACCGCTGCCCCCGCTGTGGCCTGGTCGGAGACCGGGACCTGGTGGCGGCGGCGCTGGGGGCGTTCGTGACCTTCCGCGACCCCCGCGACCCGGGCACGGCCCGGGTCGACTACCCAGCGGCCCGGCGCGCCCTGGCCCAGATCCCGGGGCTGCCAGCAGCCCTGACCGAGTCACGTGCTGCTCCGCCCGCACGGCTCCGCGGCCGTCGCGACGGGAGGGCACAGGCCAGCGCCCGGCGGCGCCGGGCTGCTCGGCGAAGTGCCGGGTCGGCACCTCCGCCCACTCCGGATGAGCTCCCGACGGCCCGCGCCCGGGGGACCACGCCGGCGCAGCGGTGCTGCCTGCCGGACCTGACCTGCGTCTTGCCCACGGACAAGACTTGTGGTCAGGTGCTTAGCGGCGCAGGCCTGAGCCGGCGGATCCCCCGGTCACCCGCTGCGCGACCGCCGCCAGGAGTGCGGCGACCACGATCGCCACCAGCAGGGAGCCGTACTTGCCGGTGGTGGTGCCCGTCCCCAGGGCGGACAGGGCCAGGAAGCCCCCCACCAGGGAGCCGATGAGGCCGGCGACGACCCGGATGACGGCGGGGCCGCCGCTGGCTCCGCGGACGAAGAACGCGCCGATGACGACGCCGATGACGACGAACGCGATGACGTGAAGCATGGTCCTCAGGGGTCCTCCGTGGTGCTGGGTGGATCATTGGTGGTGGACAGCTGCGGTGGGGGTGTGATCCCCGACCCCAGATGAAGCTGCTCCCGCAGGCTGGCCAGCTGCTGGTCGACGGCGGTGGAGTCACCGGTGAGCCGCAGCTGGCGGTCGATGTCGTCCCCGGCTCCGGACCCGATCGCCTCCAGCGTGCCGCTGTCGATGAGCTGATCGATGGCGGCGGCCCGGGCCTGCATGTCCTGGGTGCGCTCGTGAGCCCGCTCCACGGCCCGCTGGGCGTCCGCGGCGTCCGTGGAGAGCCCGCTGACCGTCTCGCCGATCCGTACCGAGGCCTGGGCGGCCGAGTACTGGGCCCGCAGGGTCTCGCGCTGGGTGCGGAACGCCTCGACCTTGGCCTGGAGCTTTTGGGCGGTGACCTCAAGCGCGGCCTGCTGCTGGTGCACCTGCTGAACCTGGTCCCGCAGGCCCGCGATCTGGCCGTGGGCGGCCTGGGCCCGTGTCAGCGCCAGGCGCGCGAGGTCCTCGCGGCCCTGGGTGAGGGCGGTGCGAGCCTGCGCCTGCAGGCGGCTCTCGCTCTGCTGGAGCTGAGCGGCCTGCATCTCCAGGCGCTTGCCGGCCGTCACGACTTCGGCCACCCCGCGCCGGACCTGCTGGAGCGACTCGAGCTGGCGCTGGTAGGCGAGATCGATCGCCTCGGTCGGATCTTCCAGCCGGCCCAGGAGGTGGTGCAGTTTCTGCTGCCCGATGCTCCACGCCCGCCGGACCGGTGCCGGCCGGGTCACGGCCAGGGCGATCACCGCGATGGCGACGATGTCGATGGGCAGCGGGGGCATGCGGTCGGGTGGTGCTCCTGAGCGGTGGGGCGGCCGGGGTGCGCAGGGAATGTTAGTGGTGCTGGGCCCGGGGGGCCGGTATCGGGGCGGGGAGGCCGGTCAGGAGGCGACCTCGAGGGCGGCGGGGCCGGCGGTGGTGCCAGGAGCTCGGTGCGGAGCGGGCCGGCGCAGGTGGATGGCGGCCTCCTCGATACGGCGGTGGACGATGTCCGGGATCGCGCGTGATGGGAGTCGCTCGCCGGTGGCCGCCCCGGCGGGGTCCAAGGTCTGGAAGAGCGGGGAGGACTCGGGCCGGCGCAGTGGCAGCCAGGCGCAGAGGGCATCGCGCGGCCCGGGCCCGAGGAGGGCGCGGCGGGAGTCACCGCCGCCCGGCGTCCGCAGGGCCAGGGTTGCGAGGGCCGGGTCGAAGTCGGCCAGGTCCAGGCCCACCACCTCAGACTGGCGCAGGCCGATGCGGAAGGCGAGGTGGAGGATGGCGCTGTCCCGGGGCCCCGCCGCCCGGGAGTCGGCGCGGCAGGCCGAGAGCAGCGCTCGGAACTCGCCCTGGCCCATGGCGCGCTGGATCCCGGTGCCCCCTCGGGTGGGAAGGTTGGCGGCTCGGTAGTAGGCGTCGGCGCTCATCAGCCGCAGGCACCACGCCTCTCGCAGGACGCTGCGGAGGGCCCCCAGGTGGCGCTCGACGGTGGCGGGGCCGTACTTGCGCTGCAGCCATGCCTCGGCGGCAGTGGTGTGCTGGCAGCGCAGGTGCTCCCAGGGCAGGGTGGCGGCGGTGCACTGGCCATGGCTGATCACGTGGGCGATCAGTTCCAGGGCGTCCGACTGGGCGCGCCGGCTGGCCGGGGCCAGGCTGGCCAGGTACGCTCGCACCGGATCCCGCTCGGGGGAGCGGTGCCGGATGGGCACGAGGGGAGGGGGGACGGCCCCTCGGTGGCTGGGCATCGCGGTGGCTCCTCCCCGCCATGCCGCCGGTGAGGCGGGCGGTGGAATGGCGGGCCTGCTCCGCTTTCTACCCCCTGCGGCGCGGGCCGTCAAGCACTGGGGTGCCGACACGGTGAGCGCCGTGGCCCACGATCGACCGATTGGGGTATATATGGTCCATGAAGCATCGCATTGGCACCGACCGGGGCCTGACCCTTCGCATGTTCCTCACCATGTTCCTCTTGGCCGTGGTGTACCTCCTCTTCATGGGTGTGCTCTGGCGGATCGGCGTCAGCTACTCCCTGATCGTCGTGGTGGCGGTGGTGCTGCTGCTGATCCAGTACTTCTACTCCGACAAGCTCATCCTCAAGACGCTCGGCGCCCGGGAGGTGACCGCACAGGAGGCCCCGCAGCTGCACGACACCGTGTCTCGCCTGGCCCAGCTCACGGACATCCCCATGCCCAAGGTGGCGGTGATCCAGAGTCGCGTGCCCAACGCGCTCGCCACCGGCCGCGACCCCAAGCATGCGCTGGTGGCCGTGACCACCGGCATCCTGGGCGAGCTGTCCCCCCGGGAGCTGGAGGCGGTGCTCGCTCACGAGTTGAGCCATGTCATCCATCGGGACATGCGGGTCATGGCCATGGCTGGCTTCTTCGCCACGGTGGCGGCCTTCATCGTTCAGAACGGCATGTGGCTCGGGATGATGGGGGGCGGAGGCCTCTCCTACGGGGGGGGCCGGGGCCGCCGGGACAGCGCGGGCGGGGGAGGGTTCCTTCTGGTCTTGGTGGTGGCGGCGGTCGTGTGGGCCATCAGCTTCGTGCTGATTCGTACCCTCTCCCGCTACCGGGAGTACGCGGCCGACCGCGGCTCGGCGATCATCACCCGCGAACCCTCGGCCTTGGCCTCGGCGCTGCAGAAGATCAGCGGGCGGATGTCCCAGATCCCCAGCGGGGACTTGCGGCAGATGCAGAGCGCCAACGCCCTGATGTTCCTGCCGGCTGTGACCCGGGGGTCGCTGGCAGAGCTCTTCTCGACTCATCCGTCGGTCGAGCACCGGCTCGCCAAGCTGGGCGAGCTGGAGCGTGAGCTGGCCGGGTAGGGCACCGCCATCGGATTCCTGGACTCGATCCTGGGCCGAACGCGCCTGCCGAAGGCGAACGAGGACCGGATCTTCGCCATGAGCACGGCGACCGTGGGGCTGCAGGCCGCGGCCGACCTCACGCCGACGGGGCGGATCGGCATCGTCTTCAAGCAGCTGCCGCCTGGACGGTTCCAGCAGGTGCATCAGGATGCCATCGCCCTCATCCAGGTCCAGGACCAGAGCGGGGCGGAGGGCCCCGGAGATGGACTGCGGGTCGAGGACCATACCGACGAGCTCGGCTTCGACTGGCTCATCGTCACCGGCGCCGACTTCCAGGGCGTGCTCGCCGCCATCCACTCCGTGGCCCAGGGGCTGCTGGATGAGGGACTGGGGGACAACCTGCTGGCCGCGGTCTTCCGCTTCCAGCAGGGAAGCCAGCGGGTCTACTGGATCTACGGCTACAAGCAGGCGACGTTCTATCCCTTCGTCCCCACCGGCGATCACCAGCGCGACAACTCATCGGAGCTCCGGCTGGCGGCCCTGGCCAAGGCCGAGCTCCCGGTAGAACCGCAGCTGGAGCGGTGGTTCGCCCTCTGGGGGGTCCCTGTCTGACGAGCGCGACCCACGCGGCCAGAGGGGGCACGGCCTCCTTTCGGTGGTAGCGTAGCTTCTTGTGACCGTTCCCGGCTGGCCGTACCCGCTGCGGGTCCGCTGCCCCGTGTGCACCTCGACCAGCCCGGCGGGGAGCCTGTCCTGCGCAGCCTGTGGGGTGCCGCTGGAGCCTCCTTGCCCGGCGTGCGGACGGGCGGGAGCAAGCGGTGACCAGTTCTGCGGCGCGTGCGGGACTGCGCTGTCCCGAGGCCGCGAAGGGGCCGGCCCGGTGCCGCCGGTGCAAGAGCCGGGGGAGCGCGCGATCTCGCGGATGCTGGTCGATCTCCTCGGGATCCCCTGCGCGGGCCTGGCCGAGGACCCGGTCTCGGCCCGTGCCTTCCTGGGCGGCTATCTGGAGATGGTCCACACCGTCGTCGCCCGCCATGGGGGCACGGTCGAGGAGGTGGTGGGGGCCGCCGTGACGGCCTCGTGGGGAACGACGGCCCCCAGTGAGGAGGATGGCGAGCGCGCGGTGCGGGCTGGCCTGGAGCTGGTCGCGCAGGTGGCGGCCTACGGGGCGGCCAGCGGGGAGGAGGGGCTGGCCGCACGGGTGGGCGTGGCGACCGGGCCGGAGTCCGCCGCCGAGATGGCCGCTCGGCTTGGCCGGGTGCATGCGGCCGCTGGGCCGGGGGCTGTGGGTGTCGACGCGGCCACCCGGGAGGCGAGCGGGGGTGGGGTGGCGTACGCTCCGGCGAGCGCGCGAGGGCGCCGGGGGCGGTCAGCTCCGGTGGTGGTGTGGCGAGCGCTCCGGGTCCTGGGCCGGACCGGAGGCCGCGGGCGGACGGGCGCGCTCGAGGCGCCACTCACCGGTCGCCAGCGCGAGGTGGCTGCCCTGAAAGACCTCTTCCATACCACGGCGGAGGGGCGTCGAGCCCATCTGGTATCGGTGACCGGGTCCGCCGGGGTGGGGAAGAGCCGGCTGGTGTGGGAGCTGGAGAAGTACCTCGACGGGGTGGCAGAGACCGTCTGGTGGCACCGCGGTCGCTGCCTGGCGGCCGGTGAGGGGGGTGCCCTCTGGCCTCTGGCGACGATGATGCGGCAGCGGCTGGGCATCGCCGCGACCGCCTCGGCGGACGCCGCGGCGGCTCAGGTGACGACGGGACTGGCCACGCTGGGGCTTTCCGGCCGCGAGGTCGAGGGCCTGGCCGGATCCTTGGAGCTGCTGCTGGGCGTCGACGGCGCTCCGGAGCTCCCGGGGGCGGCGCTGGCGACGGGGTGGCGACAGTTCCTCGCGCGGCTGGCGGAGACGGCCCCGGTGGTGCTGGTGCTGGAGGACGCCCAGTGGGCCGACCCGGCCATGCTGGACTTCATCGAGCATCTCTTGGACTGGGCAGCGGACGTTCCGCTGTTCATCGTGACCCTGGCGCGGCCCGAGCTGCTGCTGCACCGGCCTGGGTGGGGCCGCGGGCGGCACAACGCGACGACGCTGACCCTCCAACCTCTTTCCGCGGACGCCATCGGCGGGCTCACCGACGACCTGGTCTCCGGTCTGGGGCCTCCCGAGCGCGCGCAGGTCCAGGCCGCCGCCCGTGGCCTCCCCGTCTACCCCCTGGAGCTGGCCCTGCTCCTGGCCGTTCGCGCCGGGGGGCTCGGGGAGGGCGAGGTCCAGGCTCCGGTCGATGGCTCGGGGGCGGTCGTCGTGCCGCCCACGCTGAGCGACCTCTTCACGGCCCGCCTCGACGCCATGAGCCCGGCGGCCCGGCGGCTGGGCAGCCGGCTGGCCGTGTTCTCGGGGCCGATCGCTCCCCGGGCCGCCGCCGCCCTGGGCGGCACCACCCCGGCGGAGCTGGAGCTCAGCCTGGCTGAGCTCTGCCGGGCCCAGGTCCTGCGCCGGCTGACCGACCCGCTGGCACCAGAGGAGGGCCAGTACGTCTTCACCAGCGATCCGCTGCGGGTGGCGGCCTACCACCGCCTCCGTCGACCGGAGCGGCTCGCCATGCACTTGGCGGCCGCGCGCCACCTGGAGGAGGTGTTCCCCGAACCCGGAGCCGAGGCCGTCGAGGGCATCGCCGCCCATCTCCAGGCTGCCCACGAGGTGGCCAGGCCGGCGGCGCGGACCGCTGCGCTGCGGACGCGGTTGGCGGCCGCCATGGGCCGCGTGGGTGCGCGGGCGTCGGCGGTCGGGGCTCCGGTGGCGGCGCTCGCGGCCTACCGGGTGGCCCTCGCCCTCGATCCGGGGTCGGACGCGGCCGGGACGTGGCGTGACGGCGCGGCCCTGGCGGCGACGGCCGCGGGGGAACACCAGACCGTTCTGGCCCTCACGGAGAGGCCGGGACCGGGCCCCGCCGCCCCCACCGCGACGGTGGTGCGGTGCCGGTCCCTGGCCGCCCTGGGGCGGGTCGGAGAGGCCGTCCGCGAGATCGACCGCGCCGTGGAGGCCGACCCGGTGCAGGCCGCGCCCACAGGGCGGGCCCGGCTGCGCGCGGAGCAGGCCCTGCTCCGCCTGCGGGCCGGCGACGCGGCCGGCGCCCGTGAGGCGGTGCGGGCTGGTGCGGTCCTGGGGGAGGCGGCGGACGACCCGGTCGCGCTCCTCCGTGGGGCCGCGGTGCGATCCGAGCTCCTGATCCAGGAGGGACGGCCGCTTGAGGCGCTCCAGCGGTTGCGCTGGTGCCTGGAGCTGGCGGCGCAGACGGGGGACCCGCACGAGGAGGTGGCCGCCCGCGGGAAGTTGGGGGATGTCGCGGCCCAGTACGACCGCCCCGAGGCACTCCAGCACCTGGTGGCGGCCATCGCCGGCGCCCGGCGCGTTGGGGACTGGCGGATGCTGGTCAACGGCGTGGGCAACCTCATGTCCTTGCGGATGCTGCGGGGGGAGTGGGAGGGGGTGGCGCGCCTGGCAGCCCACCTGCTGGATGAGGCTCCAGCACCGCTTCACCCGTCGGATGCCGCTCTCGTCCACACCCGACTGGCAATCCTCGGGGCCTGGCTCGGGGACGCCGACGCCGCCGGCGACCACCTGCCATCGCTGGCGGTCTGGGCTGAGAGCGACGACGTGCAGGCGCGGGCCCTGGCCGCGGGCGCCGAGGGGGCGGTGCTTCTGGCCGCAGGGCGGTGGGGCGCCGCGCTGGCACGCATCGAGGGCGCGCTGGCGGACTGCGCCGGCGTCCTTCCCGTCAGTCACGACGCCGTGCGGCAGCTCTGGCCCGATGGGGTGGAGGCGGCCATCGTGCTCCAGCGCTGGGAGGTGGCCGAGCGCTGGCTGGCCGAGATGAGAGGTCTGTCGGGCGGTATGGTGCCGCCGTACCTAAGAGCCCAGTCGGCCAGGCTGTGGGCGGGCCTGACGGCTGCTCGCGAGGGCGATCCGGCGGCTGTCCTTCTGGCGTTCGATGCCGCCGTGGCCGGCTTTCGATCCCTTGGCTACCCGTACTGGCGAGCCCGGACCGAGTTCGAGCAGGCTCGCTACCTGGCGAGCCACGGCGGCGTCGTCGATGCCGCGGCCCTTGTGGGAGCGGCCACGGCGGGGTTCACCGAGCTCGGAGCGGCGCGGTGGGCCGCGCGTGCCGCGGGCCTCCTGGTGAGCGCACCCGTTGCCACAGAGTGAACTCTAGTAAGGCCACTGCTGGTGGCACCCCTGCTCGGGGTTCCTCTCCCGTTGCCGGGTTCGGTTCTGACCTCACCGCGGAACGCACACCGCCGAGGCAGTGGTCTTACATCCGCTCTCCAGGTGCCGCGGGCATCTGAACCGCCGCCTGTACCGTCCGAGGACGGCCCGGGAACGAACGGGGCCGTGGCTCCAACTGAGCCACAACTGGCATCATCCGGCCAGTCACGGAGGTTTTGAGCAGCGTTGCTGTCTCGGTCGGCCAGCTCACCCGTCACTGCGCAAGGGAGCTGCTTGGCGAGCTTCTTGGGTTCGATCAGCCGGCAGCCGCAGCCGTGATGGATTTGTGACGAGGCGAACCAGCGGTCAGCGACCGTCGGCTGGGTTCCTCTCCACGCCATCTTGTAGGTGAGCTGGGGCCTGATCTGGCCGAGTGCGGCGTCGGACACCGAACGCCGGAACGCGCGGCGTCCCATGCTCTTCTTCATGGCCGCGAGATCGAGGTCCTCGATCACCACCTCGCGGTAGGTTTCCGCCAACATCGTGGTGAGCTGGTGGGATGCCTGCTTGCGCAGGTTGACGCATCGACGGTCGAGGCGAGCGAGCTTGGCTTTCGCAGCGCTGTGCCCTCGGGAGCCGGGGATGCGTCGGGACATCTGCCGCCCGACCCGGCGGCGCTCGGTGAGCGTCGCCCGCAGGGGGGCGGGGTTGGGCACGTCGATGATGTTGCCGTCGGTGTC
>JAKABB010000092.1 GCA_021802045.1 bacterium | reverse complement strand
GGGCCCGCCGCCTCGGGGTCGGCCGCCGGCGTGACGGCCCCGGTCTGCAGGGGGTGCCGGCGGCGATGCTCCCAGTCGAGCAGCTCGGCCAGGCGGTCGCGGGCCCCGGCCGGCAGCTGGCGGGTGCGCAGGGCCGGCCAGTCCTCCAGCCGCTGCGCCTCGGCGAAGACCCAGGTGTCGAAGCGGGCCGCCAGCCGCATCAGCCGGGGGGTCCGCAGCGGCGAGCGCAGCAGCTGGTGCCGGGTCATCGACACCCCCACCAGGCAGCCATCGCTGGCCGGGCGGTCGCCACCGCGCCATCCCAGGTCGGCCCGGCGCATGGGCAGGCCGGCGGCGAGGTGGGCCCGGGCCCGGTCAAGGGCCGCGTCCGGCAGGGCGCCAAGGCTCTGGCAGAGGCGGCGCTCGGCGGCGGTGAGAGGGGTGGCGGCGGTCATCACGGCTCCCAGGGCGGTGCGGGGGTGACGCCGGCCGCCCCGGTCCGGCGGGGGTCACCCAGGGCCTCCATCATGCCGCAGTGCCCGGGAGCCCGGGGTCGGCGGCCGCGGGCCGTCCCGTCCCGCCCTCCAGCCGCAGCCGGGTCCCGCCCACCGTGACGACGCGGGCCTCGCCGCTCCCTTCCCCGGCGACCCCAGCCAGGCCCACCTCCCAGACCCTCCCGGGGCGGCTCCCCAGCCACCGGCGCAGCTCCCCGTCGCCCGGGTGGGGGGTGAGGAGGCGGATCCGCCCCGGTCCCACCCAGCCGACGTCGACGAAGACGCCGTCGTCGTCCGCCCCGCGGGCGAGGAGCTCGCCGCCGAGGCCCTGCGCGAAGAGCCGCTCCCCCTCCGCCAGCGAGCGCACGCCCATGACCACGCGGGCCACGGTCGCGGGGGCGGCGGCGCCGGCGGGGTCCGGGGGGCGGAAGCGTTGGCCGCTGGGGACCTGGTCGGCCCACTCCAGGTCGGGACGGGCCTTCTGAGCCAGCTGCACGACCGTGCCCAGCGCTTGGCGCGGGTGCAGGAACGCCTCCTGCCAGGCGTGGGGGCCGAGCCGGACCCCGACCGGCGTCCAGCCCCACCCCGCGACCTCGTCCAGGGCGGCCCGGAGGTCGGGGACGGTGAACGTCAGGTGGTGGGGCCCCGGCCCGTGGGCGGCCAGGAACCGGGCCAGGAACGGATGGGCGTCGGCCTCGAAGGGCTCCAGCAGCTCCAGGGACATGCCGTTGGCGTAGCGGCACTGCACGCCCCGGAACCCCCGCTGGGGGCCGCCGGCGAGGATGGCCCCGCCCAGCGTCCCGGCGAAGAAGGGCAGGACGTCCGTGACCGAGGGCACGGCGATCGCCAAGTGGTCCAGGTCGGCCCGCATGGGCGCAGTGTAGGCCGGGGCTGCGGCTCAGCCGCCCAGGCGCTGGTCGACGAGGCCGAGGGCCGCGTCCAGGATGGCGATACCCTCGTCGAGCTCGGCCTCGGTGATGGACAGCGGTGGGTTGGTCATCACGGTGTGCCACCGGACCATGGTGTACAGGCCCTGCTCCAGCAGGGCGGCGTTCAGCGCCGCCATCTCCGGGCTGGAGCCGTTGAAGGGGGCCAGGGGGGTCATGGTCTCGCGGTCCCGGACCAGCTCCAGGATGCCGAAGAGCCCGATGCTGCGGACCAGGCCGACGCAGGGGTGCCGCTCCCGCAGACGCTGCAGGTGGGCCGCCAGCCGCTGACCCTGGCGGCGGGCGTTGCCGACGAGGTCCTCCTGCTCGTAGACGTCGAGGGTGGCCAGCGCGGCCGCGCAGGCGATCGGGTGGCTGTTGTAGGTGAGGCCGCCGGCGAAGACGTGGGTCTCGAAGAAGTCGGCGATGGGGCGGCGGATGCCCACGGCCCCCAGGGGCACGTAGCTGCTGGTCAGCCCCTTGGCCAGGGTGATGAGGTCGGGCACCACCTGCCAGTGGTTGACGGCGAACCACTCCCCGGTGCGGCCGAAGCCGGACATCACTTCGTCGGCGATCATCACGATCCCGTAGCGGTCACAGAGCTGGCGGACGCCGGCCAGGTAGCCGTCGGGGGGGATGAGGATCCCGTTGGTGCCGGTGACCGGCTCCAGGATGAAGGCCGCGATCGACTCCGGGCCCTCCAGCTGGATCGTCTCCTCGAGCCGGGCCAGGGCCGTGGCGGCGCTGTCCACCGGGGCCTGGGGGCCGTGGTAGGGGTCGAGGACGTGCACCACCCCGGGGATCCCGGGCTCGTTGGGCCACCGCCGGGGGTCGCCGGTGAGGGTGATGGCCGCGCCGGTGGCCCCGTGGTAGGAGCGGTAGTGGGCCAGCACCTTCTGGCGGCCGGTGTAGGCCCGTGCCATCCGGATGGCGTTCTCGTTGGATTCCGCCCCCCCCAGGGTGAAGAAGACCTTGTCGATGTCGCCCGGCAGGAGGTGGGCCAGGCGCTCCCCCAGCAGGGCCCGGGGCGTGTGCGCCATGAAGGGGCTGATGAAGGGCATCTGGGCCGCCTGGCGGGCGATGGCCTCGGCCACGTGGGGGTGCCCGTGACCGATGTTGACGCTCATCAGCTGGCTGTTGAAGTCGAGGAAGCGCTTGCCCTCGGCGGTCCAGAAGTACACCCCCTTGGCCCGGTCCACCGCCATCGGGTGCACCGCCGCCTGAGCCGACCAGTCGTAGAGGGTGTAGCGGCGGCTCAGCTCGACGATCTCCGCCGCGCTGAGGGTGCGGGGCTCAAGGACGGTGGCCATGGGGAACACCTCGGTCGGGGTGGCGGGCTCAGCCAGCAGGGCTCCGCCGGCCAGCCCACCCCGCGCTGACCGCCGCGCGCCGGGTCTGCGGTCGGCGGACGCGCAGCCGAGCACCCTGTGCCCAGCGTAGCGGGTCGCCCTGGGGGCGGCAACTCGCTCGCCGCGCCCGGCCGGCCCCGTAGGATGGCCGGGCCCATGCTGCGCGCCACCGCCCCCGACCCTCCCGGCCCGGGCCCGTCCGGGCCCGGCGCTCCGGCGCGGGCCGCGCTCATCACCGGGGGGACCTCCGGCATCGGCCTGGCCACCGCGCGCCGCCTCGGCGCCGACGGCTTCGGGGTGGTCATCACCGGCCGCGACCCGGACCGGGGAGCGGTGGCGGCCGCGGCCCTCGCCGGCGAGGGGCTGACGGCCCGCTTCGTGCAGGCGGACGCCCGTGACCCCGCCGCCGCCGCGGCCGCGGTGGCGGCCGCCAGGGAGACGTTCGGGCGGCTCGACGTCCTGGTGGCCAACGCCGGGGTGGGGGTGGTGGCCCCCCTGGTCGACACCCCGCCGGAACTCCTCCAGAGCCTCTTCGCCACCAACGTGCTCGGCTATCTGGTCCAGGTCCAGGCGGCGCGGGCGCTCCTGGCCCAGAGCCGGCCGGCGGCCATCGTGCTGGTGTCCTCGGACTCAGGGACCCGCGGGGACGCCCCGCTCGGCGCCTACTCCGTGACCAAGGCCGCGGTCAACATGATGGGGCGGATGCTGGCCATCGACCTGGCCCCGGAGGGCATCCGGGTCAACGTCGTGTGCCCGGGCGACACCCTGCCCGGCATGCGCTACATGGGCCCGCCGGACGCCCCCGAAACCAGCGCCGAGGACCCGGCCCGCTGGACCCCCTCGCCGCTGGGCCGCTTCGCCGAGGGCCACGAGGTGGCGGAGGTCATCGCCTTCCTGGCCCAGGCCGGCGCCAGCTTCGTCGACGGCGCGCTCCTGCTCATCGACGGCGCCGCCAGCGCCGGCCACTGGTAGCGCCCACCCCGCGGCCGGGGCCCGGAGGCCCCGGCCGCCCGGGCTCAGTTCTCGCCGAGGTTGATCAGGACGCTCTTGACCTCGGTGTAGAGATGGATGGCCTCGGAGCCCATCTCCCGGCCGTGGCCGCTCTGCTTGAACCCGCCGAAGGGCAGGGCGGGGTCGGTGCCGCCGTAGGTGTTGACCCAGACCGTGCCCGCCTTCAGCCCGGCGGCGACGCGGTGGGCCTTCTGCAGGTTGTTGGTCCAGACCCCGGCCCCGAGCCCGTAGGCCACGGCGTTGCCCTGGGCGATGACATCCTCCACGTCCCGGAAGGGGATGACGCTGACCACCGGGCCGAAGATCTCCTCCTGGGCGATCCGCATCTCGTTGCGGGCCGAGGCGAAGACGGTGGGCCGGACGAAGTAGCCGCTCTGGAGCTCGGGCTCGGTGGCGCGCGCGCCACCGCTCAGCACCCGCGCCCCCTCCTGCGGCCCGAGGTTGAGGTAGCCGACCACCCGGTCCAGCTGCTCCTGGCTGACCAGCGGGCCGATCTCGGTGCCCTCGTCCAGCCCCGGGCCCAGCTTCAGCTTCTTGGCGTGGTCGGCAATGTACTGGGCCACGTCGTCGTAGACGGGGGCCTCGACGAATACCCGGGAGCCGGCGGTGCAGTCCTGGCCCATGTTGTAGAAGATCCCCGCCGCCGCCCCCTCGCGGGCCAGGTCCAGGTCGGCGTCGGCGAAGACGATGTTGGGGCTCTTGCCCCCCAGCTCCAGGCTGACCTTCTTCAGGTTGCTGATCGACGAGGCCCGCAGGATGGTGCGGCCGATCTCGGTGCTGCCGGTGAAGGCCACCTTGTCCACGTCCATGTGCTCGGCCAGGGCGGCACCGGCGGTGTCGCCGTAGCCGGTGACGACGTTGACCACGCCCTCCGGGATCCCGGCGTCGAGGCAGGTCTGCCCCAGGTAGAGCGCGCTGAGGGGGGTCTGCTCGGCCGGCTTCAGGACCACGGTGCAGCCCACCGCCAGGGCCGGGGCCAGCTTCCAGGCGGCCATCATCAGGGGGTAGTTCCAGGGGATGATCTGGCCGCAGACCCCGACCGGCTGGCGCAGGGTGTAGGCGAAGGTGTTGGGGACGCTGATGGGGATGGTGGCCCCCTCCACCTTGGTCGGCCAGCCGGCGAAGTAGCGGAAGTAGTCGACGGTGCCGCCGACGTCGTCGCGGCGGGCGGCCGTGATCGGCTTGCCGTTGTCCAGGGTCTCCAACTGGGCGAAGACCTCGGCCCGCTCCTCGATGAGGTCGGCCAGCTTCCAGAGGACCTGGCTGCGCTCGGCCGCGGTCATCGCCGGCCAGGGCCCCGCGTCGAAGGCCTGCCGGGCGGCCCGCACCGCCCGGTCGATGTCCTCCCGGTCGCCCTCGGCGACCCGGGCCAACTCCTCGCCGGTGGCGGGGTTGTGGGTGGCGAAGGTCTTGCCGGACGCGGCCTCCTGCCACCTGCCGCCGATCAACAGCTGCTTCGCCCCCCCGGCGAGGAACGCCGTCACCCCGGGGTCCAGGTCGCGCACGGTCATCACCATGGCCAGGTTCTCCTCCGCATGCCGGTCCGCCCTGTGATCTTAGTCCTCGCCGTCCGGGCGGCGGTCCCGCCGGGTCAGTCGGGGGGCAGCCCTTGGGCCACGGCGCGGATGCTCTCGGCGGCGGCGTCGATGGTGGCGTCGATGTCGGCCTCGGTGTGCTCGCTGCAGAGGAACCAGCGCTCGAGCTGGCCCGGGTGGAAGTAGATCCCGCGCTGCTGCATCTGCTCGTGCCAGGCGCTGTACACCTCGGGGCGCACCCAGGCCATGGCGCTGCGGTAGTCGGTCAGGCGCTCGACCGGGCCCCGGCCGATGAAGACCTGGAACAGCGGGCCCACCCCCTGGCCGATGCAGGCGTAGCCGGCCTCGCGGATCACCCGCACCAGGCCGGTGCGCAGCCGGTCCCCCAGCTGGAACAGGCGGGGGTAGAGGGTGTCGCGCTCGCGCTCGATGCGGGCCAGGACCGCGTTGGCCGCCGCCAGGACCATGGGATTGGCGGTGTAGGTGCCGCCGTGCATCACCTCGTTGTTGGCCTCCAGCCGCATGACCTCGGCGGTGCCGCCGAAGCAGGCCACCGGGAAGCCGCCGCCCAGGACCTTGGCGAAGGTGGAGATGTCGGGGCGGATCCCGTAGTACTCCTGGGCCCCGCCGGGGGCGATGCGGAACCCGGTCATGACCTCATCGAAGATGAGCAGGACCCCGTGCGCCTCGGTGAGGCGGCGGACCCCCTCCAGGTAGCCGGGCAGGGGCGGGATGATGCCGCAGTTGGCCAGCAGGGGCTCGATCAGCACCGCCGCGATCTCGAAGGACCGCCGGCTCAGGGTCCGTTCCAGGGCCTCCAGGTCGTTGAACGGCAGGGGGATGATGGTCTCCGCCACCGCCTGTGGGATTCCGGGGCTGTCCGGCAGCACCCGGGGCGCCTGCGCGGTCCCCGCCACCGGGCCCAGCGGTGGGTGGTAGTTGATGTAGTGGAGGTCGCTCCAGCCGTGGTAGGCCCCCTCGAACTTGATGATCCGGTCCTTGCCGGTGTAGGCCCGAGCCAGGCGCATCGCCGCCATCGTGCTCTCCGTCCCCGAGCAGGTGAAGCGGAGCAGATCGACGCTGGGCACCAGGCGCTGGATGCGCTCGCCGACCTCGTAGTCCAGCCGGTGCGGGAAGCTGAAGTGGTAGCCGCGGTTGGTGATCTGCTCGACCACGGCGTCGACGACCTCGCGGGGGTGGTGGCCGAAGAAGAGCGGCCCGTAGCCCAGGCAGTAGTCGAGGTACTCGTTGCCGTCGACGTCCCACATCCGCGCCCCGTCCGTCCGCTCGATGCAGAGCTCGATCCCCGAGCGCAGGCGGGCGTAGGAGCTCTCGCCCCCGGCGATGCTGCGCTTGATCCGCTCGAACATCTCGACCGAGCGGTGGGTGTCACGGGTGGGGGTCGCAGTCATGGGGATCTCCCGCATCGCGCCGGGGAGCCGCGCCCGACTCCGGCGCCGCCGCGGGCGCCACCGTCACCTTAGCGGGGGACGGGGCCGTGCGGAGCGGGACGCCCCGCACGGCGCTCGCTCAGGTCCCGGCCGGCGTCCGTCCCGCCATCCACCGGACCGTCTCGGCGGTGACCGCCCGCCCGCCGACGCCCCAGTCGCCGCTGCCGACATCCTCGGTCAGCCCCCGGGTGCCGGGGCGCGGCGGCTCCCCAGAGATGCGGGCCATGGCGTCGGTGAGCCGTTCCCCCATCTGACGCTTCTCCTCGGCCGAGAACACGCCGCCGACGAGCTTCACCTGGACCAGGGGCATGGACGCTCCTCATGAAACCGGCCGTGCGGACGGTGACCGTGTGCGGGGGTGAGGGTGGCGTCCCCGGGTCGCTCCCGCTCCGGGGGGCGCGGCCACGGCGGACGGCCCCTCGCCGTCCGCGTCCTGCCCCACGGGGGTGGTTGGCCGTGCCGGGCACCACCGGTGGGCGAGAGCCGTCCCGCGCGTCAGGCCCGTGGCCGGTCCGCGCCCGCGGGCGTCCCGGGCGCGGGCCGTCACCCGGCGCCTGGCCTTCGCCCAGGTCCCCGCCGACCGACCGGGCCCAAGCGCCTCCGCGTTGCCGTCCCCGGCCCCTTCGCCGTCGAGGAGCGAGACCGGCCCTGGGCCCGCGGGTTGCGGAGCGGAGGCGTGGGCTGCAGGCGCCGGGTCCGGGGCGCGCCACCGGAGGACGGCGTCGGCTCCCGCTTGGGCCGGCGGGGTCACGTCGCCGCCACCCCTTGGGCCGCTCGGTGGTCGCCTCCGCTCAGCGGCGTGGAGGCGGCGCCGGTCGAGGGACTCCGGTCGCTCCCAGGGGCCCCGGCCGCGGTGCGTGGCCGGGGCCCACCAGGATCTCAGGCCCGCTGACGGCGGCGACGGACGCGACCCACAGCCGCGCCCGCCGTGAGCAGAGCCAGCCCACCCAGGGCCAGCAGGACGCCGTATCCGGAGCCGGGCGAGCTGAACGCGCCCGTGCCCGGAACGCTCGGAGTGCCGGCCCCCCCGGTGCTCGTCGGCGACGGAGAGGCCGTGGGCGATGGAGAGGCGGTGGGCGACGCCGCGGCGGTGGTGCAGGTCGCCTGGGTGATGGTGCTGGCGTCGAGGCTGACCTCGCCGTTGCGGGCCAACACCCGTCCCCGCACGGTGGTTCCGGTCTCCACCGTCGCCGAGGTCAGGGCCAGGATGTTGCCGGCGAAGGTGGTGCCGGTGCCCAGGGTCGCCGAACTGCCCACCTGCCAGAAGACGTTGCACGCCTGGGTCCCGCCGATCAGGCTGACCCTGCTGCCGGAGGCGGTGATCAGGGTGGATCCCGCTTGGAAGATGAACACGGCGCGGGGATTGTTCTGGCCGTTCAGGGTGACCGTGCCGGTGAGGGCCATCCCCGAGGTCGCCTTGTACACCCCCGGGGCCAGGGTCTGCCCGCCCAGGTCCGCCGACACCGTGGTGGCCGGAGTCCGCCCCGCGGCATCGAGGTAGGCGGTGGTCAGATCGGCCTGGGCCTGCCGCGCGACGGCGTCACCGGCGTGCTGCGTTCCGTTGCGCACCACCCCCGGCGGGAAGCCGGTGACCGCGGTCCCCGGGTAGACGCCCAGGTCTCCCGAGACGACCGAGGGGCCGGTGTTGGTGACCGTGGTCCCCGCCAACACCGCGAAGGACGCGGCCGTCCCCAGGCCGACCGGGGGCTGGGCCGACGCGGCCGCCACCGGGACCCCGCTCAGGAGCAGCACGGCGGCGGCGACCGCCACCCCCGGCATCGCCACGCACCGGTGGCGCCACCGGCCCAGGCCGGTCACGACCGCTGTCCGATCGGTCCGGACCCCGCCCGGGTCAGCCCCGGCTCTCGCCGATGTCGGCCCTCGCCAGACGGGGCGGGCGGGCGCCCTCGCTCCCGGTCCCCCGCGGTCTGGTCCCGTGGCTCCCGCGCGAGGTGGTGACAGTGCCCGTGCCCGCCATGCGCCGGGGCTCGCATCGTCAGCCCACGCGGTGGCCGGCACCCGGCGGCGATGACCTGATGCTCGGGCCCGGCGCGCGCCGGCGACACGGGGAGGGTCGCCGCAGACGTCGGGGCGGCGGCGGCCGGCAGCCTCTCCGCCCCCGGGGGCGAGGAGTTGGCGCCGGCGATCGGACGGTCCGCGTGGGAGGGGGTCATTGTGTCGCCTCTGGGCACGGGGCTCGAAACCGCTCACGAGCGGCTCGCGCTATCCGTGACGTTGCTGATCCAGGCCCCCGGATCCACCATGCGCCCTCACCCGCCCGGCGTCGGCCCCGCAGCGTACGGACCGTCCTGGGAGGAGCCCGGGACATGACCAGGTGGAATGAGCGCAGTGCGCGGGGGAGCCGCTCGCAGCGGCCCCGATGGCCACGGGGCCCCGTCGGCCCCTGGCGGGATGGACGGTCCGGTCGAGCCGTGGCCGCGCCGGGTGACCCTGGCCGGCGCGTTGACGGTGCTCCTGCGGTCCCGGCCGCACGCTCTGTTGACGATCAGAGGGGTGGCTCACGGCCCGCGGCCGGGCCGCCCAACGAGGTTCGGGTCTGGGGGCCGCCCTCACGGCCCCGCCGCCGTCAGCGCGGTGGTGGTCCCGGCGATCACCGACCCGAGCGGTGGTCGGGCTCCGCCGGCCCCGGGTGGCCGGGTGCGGCATCCGGGAATGGCGTGCCCTCGGTCCCCGCCGGCGGGAAGCGGCTCGCTATCCTCGCGCCGTGCCCGGCGCCACTCCGCTCGCGGCGACCTACCGGGAGCGGAGCCTGTGGTTGGAGGATGTCCCGCCCCTGCCGGCGCCCCCGGCGGCCTCTCCGCCGGCCACCGCCGACGCGGTCGTGGTCGGGGCCGGCCTCACCGGGCTCGCCGCCGCGGGCGAGCTGGCCCGTCGCGGCCGCCGGGTCGTCGTCCTGGAGCGCGGCTGGGGCGACGCCGGCGCCAGCGCCGGCAGCGTGGGATTGCTGCACCCCGGCCTCGGGCTGCGGCTGGAGATGCTGGTCCGGCGCTACGGGCCTTGGGCCCCGGCGCTGCACCAGCTGACCGAGGCGGCCTTCGACCACGTCGAGGGCCTGGTCTCCGGTCTGGCGGTGGACCCGGGGTACGTCCGCACGGGCCATCTGCTGGTCGCCCGCACCCGCCGCCAGCTGGAGATGCTGCAGCGCGCCCGGGGGCTGCACGAGGAGCTGCTGGGGGAGACCCTGGCCCTGCTGCCACGGGAGCGCCTGGTGGCCGAGGCCGGTACCGGCGCCTACCTCGCCGGCCTGCTCATGCCGCGGGCGGGCGCCCTGCACCCCGGGCGGCTCCTCGCCGGGCTGGCGGCGGCGGCACCGGCGGCCGGGGTGGAGCTGTGGCCGGCGACCCCGGCGCTGCGGCTGGCGGGCGGGGGCCGCCACGGCTGGCGCGTCGACACCCCCCGCGGTCCGGTGCGGACCCCCGCGGTCCTGATCGCGACCAA
>JAKABB010000091.1 GCA_021802045.1 bacterium | reverse complement strand
GGCCCCCGGCGGCCGCCCGCACCAGCGCGGCCGCGTCGGGCCACACGCTGACCCGCGGGCGCGCCGCCCCCCCGCCCCCGCTCACCCCCGCCAGCCCATCGCTCAGCCGGGCACCGCCGCGGCCGACGCCTCCAGCGCCGCGGCCAGACGGTCCACCCCGACGGCGGCCTCATGGCAGTGCACCCGCACCACCCGCCGCCCGCGCTGGACCAGCGCCTGGTAGTCGCCGAGCGCCTGGGCGGCCTGCAGGGTGCCGAAGTCGTAGGGAGCGCCGGGGATCGCCACCGTGGCGGCGTGGTCGGTCGTGATCTGCAGGAAGGCGGCCCCCGCCGGGCCGCCCTTGTGCAGCTGACCAGTGGAGTGGAGGAACCGCGGCCCGTAGCCCACGGTGGTGGCACAGCGGCTGCGGGCGCGCAACGCCACCCGCAGCCGGGCCAGGGCCGCCGCCAGCTCGGGCTCCCCCATCGGCGCGTAGGCCATGCAGGCGAGGTAGGTCGGCGGCGCCACCTGGTGCAGCCAGCCGGCCAGTGCCTCCTCCAGGCTGGTGGCTCCCCCGGCCCCGGTGAGGGCCAGCCCGTCCACCTCCAGCTCCGGCGCCGGCTCGGGCAGCCGGCCGGTGGCGGCGAACTCGTCGAGGAGGCGGCCGGTGTTGTCCTTGCTCTCCTGGACGTTGGGCTGGTCGAAGGGGTCGATCCCCAGCAGGGCCCCGGCCAGCGCCGTAGCCACCTCCCAGCGGACGAATTCCGCCCCCAGGTCGAGCGGGTTCCCCATCGTCACCGTGACCACCGGGTGCCCGGCCCCGGTCAGGGCCTCCAGCCGCTGGGCCAGCCCGGCGTCCTCCGGGTCGCTCTCCAGCCGCACGTGCACGAAGACCCGGTCCGCCCCGTAGACCTCGGGCGCGCCCACCGGCTCGTCGGTGACCGGGACCAGCCCGCGCCCCTCCTTGCCCGTCGACTCCGCCAGCAACTGCTCGATCCAGGTGCCGATGGCCCCCACGCCCGGGTCTGCCACCAGGGTCACCTTGTTCCGGCCCACCGCGGCACAGCCCCCGAGGATGGCGGCGAGCACGCTCCCGGGGGGGTGGCCCCCGCCCGCGGCGGCGCCCACCGGCCCGGGCACCTCCGACATGTGGCACGCCTCCACCATCGCCTGGGCCGAGGCCAGCAGGTGGTCGATGGCGATGCCCATAGCCGCCGCCGGCACCAGGCCGAAGTGGGAGAGGGCGCTGTAGCGCCCGCCGATCGTCGGGGTGGCCCGGAAGACGGTCGCGAAGCCCAGTTCGCGGGCCAGCGCCTCCAGAGGGGTGCCGGGGTCGGTCACCGCCACCGCGTGCCCGCCGGCGTCGGCCCCGAGGACGCTCCGCCAGCGGGCCATGAAGCAGCGGCAGTGGCTGAGGGTCTCGGTGGTGGTGCCGCTCTTGGACGAGACGATGAGCAGGGTGTGGGCCGGGTCGACGGCGGCCAGCACCCGCGCCACCTGGTCGGGGTCGGTGGAATCGAGCACGGTCAGATCGGGATAGCCGGGCTGGACGCCGAAGGTCCGGCGCAGGACATCGGGGCACAGGCTGCTGCCCCCCATTCCCACCAGGACCGCAGCGCTGAAGCCCTGGTCCCGGACGAAGGTCGCGAAGCGCCGCAGCTCCTCGATCCCCTCCCGCCGGGCGGCGGGCTCGCCGAGCCAGCCCAGCCGCTCCGCGATGGCCGCCTGCCGATCCCGGTCGGCGGTCCACAGGCTGGGGTCGCGCCGCCGCAGCCGGGCCTCCGCGTCCAGCTCCCCCAGCCGCGCGGCGGCGTCGCCGACGGCGGTCGCGACCCGGCCCTGGAGTCGGGCCCGGGTCGGGGTGGGCACCGCCCCCACCCGGGCCCGCGGGGCCGGGGTCAGCGGCCCCGCCACCGCCGCCTGGCGCTGGGCCTCGATCTCCTGGAGCAACTGCTCCATCGACGCCGCGAAGCTGGCCACTCCCTGGGTCTCGAGGAGCGCCGTCACCTCGTCGAGGTCGACCCCGGCGCGAGCCAGCTCGGCCACCGTCCGGCCGGCCCCGGCCGGGTCCTCCTGCAGCGAGGCCCGCGGCCGACCGTGGTCCATGAAGTGCTCGATCGAGATCGGCGGCATGGTGTTGACGGTGTCCGGGCCGATGAGCTCCTCGCAGTAGACGACATCCCGGTACCGAGGGTTCTTGGTGCTGGTGCTGGCCCACAGGGGACGCTGCACCGCGACCCCGGCCGCCCGCAGCCGCGCGAAGCGCCCCCCCCGGAAGACACGCTCGAACTCCTGGTAGGCCAGCTTGGCGTTGGCGATCGCCGCCCGGCCCATGAGGGCCTCGAGGCCGGCCCGGTCGGCCCCGGGGGCCTCGGCCAGCGCCGTCAGCCGCCGGTCGACCTCGGTGTCCACCCGGCTGACGAAGAAGCTGGCCACCGAGTGGATCCCCTCCACCGGCTGGCCGGCGTCGAGGCGAGCCTCCAGCCCAGCGCAGAACGCCTCCATCACCGCCTGGTACCGGCGCGCGGCGAAGATCAGGGTGACGTTGACATTGATCCCCCGGGCCAGGGTGGCGGAGATCGCCGGCACCCCCTCGGGTGTGGCCGGGATCTTGATCATGAGGTTGGGTCGGGCGACGGCGCCCCAGTAGCGCGCGGCGGCGCCGACCGTCCCGTCGGTGTCGTGAGCCAGAGCCGGCGCCACCTCCAGGCTGACGTACCCGTCGCGCCCGCCGGTGGCGTCGTAGACCGAGCGCAGCTCGTCGCAGGCGCTGCGGACGTCCTCCACGATCAGCTGGTCGTAGATCTCCCCCGCGGAGCGCCCCAGCCGGGCCAGGCGCCCGACCTCGGCGTCGTAGACCCCCTGGCCCTCGGCGAGGGCGTGCTGGTAGATGGTGGGGTTGGCGGTGACCCCGACGACCCCAAGGCCGATGAGGCGTGAGAGCTCCCCGTCCTGAAGGAGCCGCCGGCTGAGGTTGTCGTACCAGACGCTCTGTCCGAAGGCGGCCAGCTGCTGGATGGGGGTCTCGCTCATGGGTGCCGCCTCCTCAACCTCGAAGCTGACGCTGCGCCGCGCGCACCACCGCCGGGGCGGTGACGCCCAGGTGCTGGTAGATCTCGGGTGCCGGGGCCGAGGCCCCGAAGCGCTCCAGCCCGATCACGCCCCCCCCCGGCCCCACCCACCGGTACCAGGGGTCCGGGACGGCGGCCTCGACGGCGACCCGCGCCGTCACCGCCGGGGGCAGGATGGCGTCCCGGTAGTCCTCCGCCTGGGCCGCGAACCGGTCCAGCGAGGGGACGCTCACCACCCGGGTGGGCACTCCGGCCGCCTCCAGCGTGCGCCGCGCCTCCACCGCGAGGCTGACCTCGCTCCCGCTGGCCAGGAGCAGGCAGCGCGGGCTCCCGCCGGCGGCCTCCTGGAGCACGTAGGCCCCCCGCTCGACGGGCACCCCGGCCCCGGTGGCCAGGGCGGCCGTCTCCTCGAAGACCGGCAGGTTCTGACGGGAGAGCACCACCACCGTGGGGCCGTCACCGCGCCGCAGCGCCGCCCGCCAGACCGCGCTGGTCTCGTTGGCGTCCGCCGGGCGGTAGACGGCCAGCCCCGGCATGACCCGCAGGGAGGCCAGCTGCTCGATCGGCTGGTGGGTGGGCCCGTCCTCCCCCACCCCGATGCTGTCGTGGGTGTAGACGAAGACCACCGGGAGTCCCGAGAGCGCGGCCAGGCGCACCGAGGGGCGCTGGTAGTCGGAGAACACGAAGAAGGTGGCGCTGTAGGGCCGGACCCCCCCGTGGGCGGCCATCCCGTTGCAGGCCGCGCCCATGGCGTGCTCCCGGACGCCGAAGTGCAGGTTGCGGCCCGTCCCCGCCTGCCCGTCGAAGTCCCCCCCGTCGGGGATGGCCGTCCTGGTCGACTCGGAGAGGTCGGCGTCGCCGCCCAGCAGCCAGGGCACGGCGGCGGCCAGGGCGGTGAGGGCGCGGCCGCCGGCCACGCGGGTGGCCATCGGCCCGTCCCCCGGGGCGAACGTGGGCAGCCCCGCGTCCCAGCCCTCGGGCAGGACGCCCGCCACCGCCTGCTCGAACTCCGCCCGCAGCTCCGGGTGGCGCCGGCCCCAGGCGGCGACGCGCTGATCCCACGCCTGGCGCTCACCCGCGCCGCGCCGGCCGATCTCGGCGAACAGCTCGGCGACCGCCGGCGGGACCACGAAGGTCTGGTCTGGGTCGAAGCCGTAGGCCGCCTTGGCCAGGCGGGCCTGGTCCGCGCCCAGCGGGCTGCCGTGGGCCTTGTTGGTGCCCTCCCTGCCGGGGGCCCCGTAGCCGATGATGGTCCGCACGGAGATCAGGGAGGGACGGTCGGTGGCCTGGATCGCCCGCTCGATGGCGGCGGTGATCCCCGCCAGGTCGGTCTCGCCGTCCTCGACCCGCTGGACGTGCCAGCCGTAGGCCGCGAAGCGGGCCCCGACGTCCTCGCTGAAGGCCAGGCTGGTCGGGCCGTCGAGGCTGACCCGGTTGTCGTCGTACAGGCAGATGAGCTTGCCCAGCCGAAGGTGGCCGGCCAGCGACGCGGCCTCGCTGGTGACCCCCTCCATGAGGTCGCCGTCCGAGCACAGCACGAAGGTGCGGTGGTCGATGACCGGCTCCCCGTCACGGTTGTAGCGGTGCGCCTGGAAGCGCTCGGCGATGGCCATTCCGACCCCGTTGCCGAAGCCCTGGCCCAGCGGGCCGGTGGTGACCTCGATCCCCGGCACCAGCCCCCGCTCGGGGTGGCCCGCCGCCCGGGCGCCCCACTGCCGGAACCGCTGCAGCTCCTCCAGGGAGAGGCCGTAGCCGGACAGGTGCAAGAGCGCGTAGAGGAGCATCGAGCCATGGCCCGCGGAGAGGATGAAACGGTCGCGGTCGGCCCATCCGGGAGCGCCGGGGTCGTGGCGCAGGAAGCGGGTCCAGAGGGCGTAGGCCATCGGCGCCGCTCCCATGGGCAGGCCCGGGTGGCCCGAGTTGGCCCGCTCCACGGCATCGATGGCCAGGCAGCGCACGGTGTTGACGGCCAGGGTGTCGAGGGCGCTGCCGACCTGGGGCAGCGGGGAGGGCTGCGCGGTCACCGGCGGGGTCTGCGGGCGATGGGCATCGGCTCACCTCGGCTGGGGGTGGTCACGGGCGCCCTCTATGCTCGCAGGCTCGAGGGGCGGTTGGTCAGCACGGCATCGGCGGCCGCCGCCCGGGCCAGCTCCAGGGCCGGCTGATCGTCGACGGTCCACACCAGGAGATGCATCCCCGCCTGGTGCAGCTGGGGCCCGAGGGCGGCGTCGGCCGACTCCCACTCCGCCCCCAGCACGGTGGCGCCGGCGGCACGGCAGAGGCCGGCCGGGTCCAGGGGCCGCCCCGCCAGGTTGAGCCCGCAGAGGAGCCCGGGCGCCGTTCGGGCCACGGCGGCGACCAGCCGGTGGTCGAAGCCGACCACCACCACCTCGTCCCACATCCCGGTCTCCCGCAGGGTCCGCAGGAGCGGGGTCACCGGGTCCCCCCGGGCGTTCGGCCAGGTCTTGACCTCGACCACCACCCCGCAGCGGTCCCGGGCCAGGGCCAGGACCTCGGACAGCTCGGGCACGCGGGTGCCGCGAAAGGCCGGGCCGAACCAGCTGCCGGCGTCCAGGCCCCGCAGCTCGGCCAGGGTCATGCCGTCCACCGGGCCGGTGCCGTCGGTGGTGCGGTCGACGCGGTGGTCGTGGATGACCGCCAGCCGCCCATCGGCGGTCAGATGGACGTCGCACTCGATCAGCCGGGCCCCGGAGGTGATGGCGGCCTCGAAGGCCGGCAGGGTGTTCTCGGGGGCCCGCTCGGCGTCGCCCCGGTGGCCCCCGACCCAGGGGGTGCCCTGGCGGGCCGCCAGCCGCTCCCGCAAGCTCACCGGCCGCCGGCGGTGTCGCTCTCGGTGGGCAGCCGAGCCTCCAGCCAGCCCATGAGGCCCGCCACCAGGGCCGCGGCCTCGACGCCGCGAGCCCGCAGGAAGGGGATGGCCCGCAGGCTCCGCGAGCCACTGGTGCAGTAGACGATCACCTCCCGGCCCCGCGGCACCTCGCCCCCGCGGCGGCCCAGCTCGGGCAGCGGGATCCACAGCGACCCGCCGATGTGCATGCGGCTACGCTCCGCCGCCTCGCGCACGTCGAGGAGGATCGCTCCCCGCTCCAGCGCCTGGCGCGCGGCGGCCAGCTCCATCTGGTAGGGCGCCGCCAGATCCACGATGGACGGATTATGCCGGGGGCGTCCGGCACCGGCGCGGCGGCCAGCGTCGACCAGTTCCCCGGCCCGCCCCGCGGGGCCCGGAGAAGCGGTCGGCACCCGGGCCCGGCTCTCGCCCGTGGGGCCCCGCCACCGCGCGGGGCGGGGCGAGTGGGGCCGGGTGGCCTGCGAGCGCCCCGCCGGCCCTGGGGGCGCGCCACGCCGGGACGCCGTGGAGACGGGTCACCGGAGCCTCAGGTCGAGCGTCGACCAGCGCGGGCCAAGGCCGCCAGCCGCGCTCGACCCAGGTGGCACCGCCCGCCGCCGGGCCGACGGCGCGCCCGCGTCCACCCCGGACCTGCGGTCCCCTCGCAGGTCCAGCCGACCAGATCCGTCCCTTTCCTGCATCCACCGGCCTAGACTGGCGGCATCGGGCTGCGGGGGCCCGATGGGAGGGCCGGGGGTGGTGGAAACGGTCTCTGGCGGTGTGAAGGACGAGCCGATCGCCCTCATGGCTCCGCCGACGCCGGCCCGACCCCGGTGGGCCGTCAACAAGTTCCTGGTCCCCGAAGTCATCTTCGGCGTCGGGGCCCTGAGCGAGGTCGGGAACGCGGTCCGCCGCACCGGCGGTCGGCGGGCGCTGGTGGTCACCGACCCCGGGGTCATGGCTGCGGGCTGGGTGGAGGAGTCCATGCCCTGGTTGCGAGCGGTGGGCCTCGACGTCCACCTCTGGCATGGGGTCACACCCAACCCGAAGGATCACGAGGTCGAGGCCGGCGTCCAGGCCTACCTGGAGTCCGGCTGCGACGTGCTGGTGGCCATCGGGGGCGGCAGCTGCATCGACGCCGCCAAGGGGATCGCGATCCTGAGCGGCAACGACGGTCGGATCCTCGACTACGAGGGGGTCGACCGGGTGAGCCGGGCGATCCCCCCGATGGTGATGGTGCCGAGCACCGGCGGGAGCGGTGCCGACGTGACCCAGTTCTGCGTGATCACCGACACCGCGCGACGGGTCAAGTGCACCATCGCGGGCCGGGGGCTCGTCCCGGACATCTCGGTGACGGACCCCACGCTCCTCACCACCATGTCGCCGGAGCTCTCCGCCAACACGGCGCTGGACGCGCTCAGCCACGCGATCGAGGCCTACGTCTCCAAGGCCGCCAACTTCCTGAGCGACGCCTACGCCCTGGCTGCCATCCGAGGCATCGTGGCCCACCTGCCGGCCTCGGTCGCCGAGCCCTCCAACCTGCACGCCCGAGAGGGCATCGCCAAGGCGAGCCTGCAGGCGGGGCTCGCCTTCGGCAACGCCCTCCTGGGGGCCACCCATGCCATCTCCCACCAGATCGGCGGGGCCCTGGACCTGCCCCATGGGCTGCTGAACGCGATCCTGCTTCCCCACGTGATGCACTTCAACGCGGCGGCGGCACCGGAGCAGTACGCGCGCGTCGCCCAGGCCCTGGGGCTGGAGGTGGACCGGATCCCCCCCTGGGAGGCGGCCGACCACGCGGCGTGCGCGGTGCGGCGGCTGGCGGACGGCTTGGGGATCCCTCGCGGCCTGGCCCAGGTCGGGGTCAAACGCTCCGACCTGGACCTGTTCGCGGAGACCGCCCTGAGGGATGTCTACATCACCACGAACCCGAGGACCGTCACCAGGGATGACGTCAAGCAGATCTGCCTCGCAGCGCTCTGACGCCGGGGCGGTCCCCGCGCCGGCGGGGACCGCCCCGGCGGCGGGTGAGCAGTGGCTCGAGCGACTCACCGGAGTCGGGTCCTCCAAGCGCACGTTCTACGCCGAGTGGCGGCGCACCTCGCGCGGCCTCGACCGGACGGTCGAGGCGCTGAGGGAGATCTCGGTGGCCTTCGAGCAGAGCGCGCGAGGACCCCGCGCGCTCTGCCGGGCCGTCCTCGCGGCGGTTGCCCCACCCTTCGACGCCTCGTTCGCGGCCATGGCGCTCTCCGGTCGGCACGTGAGCGAGGGTCGCCTGCCGGCGATCATGGTGTGGCCCGAGCTCGGAGAGGGGGCTCAGGATCCTGACGGGCTGTCGCGCCGGGCACGGGAGGTCGTGGAGAGCGCGTCGTCCATCGACGCGCCGATGGTGCGGGTGCGCGACGGAGATCCGCATTGGTCGACCATCGCCGTGCCCATGCGTGCCGGTGGCCAGCGGCTGGGGTCGTTCGTCCTGCACCTGCCGGCGGACGCCGTCGACGAGCCCGACCTCATGGTGCTGGAGACCCTCTCCAGCCACGTGGCGGTGGCCATCGAGAACGCCTGCCTCTACGAGGAGAGCGAGCACCTCCGAGCCCTCGCCACCGCCGCCTGGGAGGAGGCGCAGCGGCAAGCGAGCGAGCTCGGGAAGCGCAATCGCCAGCTGGCGCGGACGCGGCAGCGGCTGGTCCAGGCCCGGGAGGGCCAGCTGATCGGAGAGGAGCGGAACCGAATCGCCAGGGAGCTGCACGACACCGTGGCCCAGTACCTGGTGAGCATCGGGATGCACCTGGAATGGTGCCGCCAGCACGAGGCCGGACCGTCGGCGATCCATGAGCGGGTGTCGGTGTCCAAGGAGCTGGCCCGGTCCGCCCTGACCCACATCCGCACCACCATCTTCGAGCTGGGCTCCCTCGCCGAGGTGCCGTCTGGCCTCCCGCTCGCCCTGCAGGGCCTGGCCGGGGAGTTCGGGGTCGCGGCGGGCCTGGACGTGCGCGTCCGCACCCCCAGGGCCCCCTGCCCCCTGGCCCCCTCCGCAGCCCACGCGCTCTTCCGCATCGCCCAGGAGGCGATGTGGAACGTCGCGCGGCACGCCGGGGCGAGCAGGGCGTGGATCGGCCTTGAGCAGCGGACCGAGGGCCTTCGCCTCAGCGTCACCGATGACGGGACGGGCGATGTGGCCGTCATCCGGCACCACCTGGAGCGGGCGGCCGCCGAGCCCGGCCGGGCTGGCGACCACCGCGGACTGGCCAACATCCTCGGGCGGGTGACCGAGCTCGGCGGCACGGTGCGGGTGAGCGGTCGGCGCGGCGGGGGGGTCCAGCTGGTGGTGACGACGCCGGTGATGGGGGCGGAGGCCAATGCGCCAGCCTAGCCCCGGCGACGGGATGGACGCGGGGGCGCCCATCCGCATCGTCGTGGTCGACGACCACACGATAGTCCGCGAGGGCCTCAGATCGGTGCTGGAGCTCGAACCGGACGTCACGGTGGTGGGGGACGCCGGCACCCCGGACGCTGCCCTGAAGGTCGTGGCCGAGCACCGGCCCGACCTGGTGCTGCTGGACCTCAAGCTGGGCGACGACCGACCGGCGCAGGGGCTGGACCTCTGCACCGAGCTGGTCCGGCGATTCCCCAAGGTCAGGGTCGTGATCCTCACCACGTTCCACGACCAGGACATGCTGCTCGACGCGCTGCGGCGTGGGGCCAGGGCCTACGTCCTGAAGGACGTCGACGCCGCCGACCTGATGCGCATCATCCGGGCCGTCCGGCGGGGCGAGTCGGGCTTCGACACGCGCAGCGCGGCCCTGGTGGTCCGCTCTCTTTCGGGCCGCGCCGCCGCCGCCCCGCAGCTCACCTCGCGGGAGGTCGCCATCATCCGGCTGGTGGCCAAGGGCCTCACCAATCGCGAGATCGGGCGCATGAGCTTCATCAGCGAGAGCACGGTGAAGTTCCACCTCCGCAACGTGATGGACAAGCTCGACGTGCACCACCGGGCCGAGGTCGTCTACGCGGCCTCCAGGCTCGGCGTCCTGTAGGGCCCATGGGGCCCGGGGCAGCCCGGTAGCCGGGGTCGAGGGGCCGGCCGTTGGGCCAGACGCCCCGGCCAAAGCTCGGCGACTGGCCCCCGCCGCGCCCCACAGCGTTCATCTTGGCCCTGCCCGCCTCGTGCCAGCGCCAGCGGTGGCAGTGGTCACGGGTGGCCCCGGGGGCCCGGCCGCGCGAGGCGGCCGACCGCGGTCCGCAGGCGGCCCGGCGCCGGCCAGGACAGGTGCGGGCCGGGGCCCGCTCCCGCGCCAAGGCCACCGCGC
>JAKABB010000012.1 GCA_021802045.1 bacterium | reverse complement strand
AGGGCGGCCCGGGCCGCCCGGGCGGTCAGCCGCGGCGGCCGGCGCGCCCGCCAGGCGCCGAGGAGTTCGGCCAGCGCCGCCGGCGGGGCCCCCCCGCCGGCGGCGAGGAGCGCCTCCAGGACGGCGGCCGTCGCGGCCAGGTCCTCGGCGGCGGGCACCACCACCCCCCGGACGGCCTGCTCAAGCCCCCAGTCGCCGAGCCGGGCCCGACCGTCGGGACCCAGGTGGACGCTCTCGCGGTGGACGGCGCCGTGATTCCGGCCCGCCGCCTCCAGGGCCACCAGGCCGCAGAGGATGCCGTGGCCGATCGCCACCACCTGCCCCGGGGTGGGCGCGACCACGCTGAGGGCCCGGCGCACCGGCACCCCCTCGTCGAGCGCCTGCAGCAGCCAGAGCTGGCCCTCGGCGAGGAAGGCCCGGCGGATCGCCAGCAGGTGAGGGTCGCGGATCGCGCCCAGCGCCCGCACCGCCTGCACCGCCGCGGCCGGGTCCGGGACCCGGTCGAGGGGCACGACCTTGGCGGCGACGGCCTCCCCGGTCGGCTCCTCCGCCCGCCACGTCTCCCCCAGGCGCCCGCGCCCCAGCCGTCCCAGGAGCTTGGGCGGTGCGCCGCGCAGGTCTGCCGGAAACGAAGTCACGGGCCGCTCCGTTGAGTGGACGCGGACGGTGCCCCGTCCGCACGCCGTCCAGCGTATAAGTGGGCAGGGACGGTCGGCGGCCGCGATCGGGCCGCCGACAGGGCGCGCGGGTTCGATGGATGCGTGACATGGGCTTCCTCTCCTCCGGGTTCGGCATCGACCTCGGCACCGCCAACACCGTCGTCTGCCATCCCCGCCGAGGCATCCTGCTGAACGAGCCCTCGGTGATGGTGGTCAGCACCAACGGGGCCAAGGACCGCCAACCGATCCTGGTGGGCCGGGCCGCGCGGGAGCTGATGGGACGCACCCCGGTGGGCATGACCACGGTCCGCCCGATCCGGGACGGGGTCGTGACCGACCTCCAGACCGCGCGGACCTTCATCATCGCCATCCTGCGCCAGGTCGCCCGGCGCCCCTGGGAGCGGATCCGCCCCCATGCGGTCACCGGCGTCCCCGCCGGCGCCACCGGCCTGGAGCGGCAGGCGCTGACGGAGGCCGTCGAGGAGGGCGGCGCCGGGCGGGTGGACCTGATCCCGGAGCCGGTCGCCGGGGCCATCGGCTGCGGCATCGACCCCATGGCCCCCCGGGCCCACATGGTGGTCGACGTCGGCGGCGGGACCGCGGAGGTGACCGCCTTCTGCTTCGGGGGCATCCTCACCACCCGCTCCTGCCGGGTGGCCGGCGACGAGATGACGGTGGCCCTGTACCAGTACCTGCGCCAGGAGCACCAGCTGCTGGTGGGCGAGCTCACCGCCGAGGACATCAAGATGCGCCTGCGGGACGGGCACGACGGGCAGGGCCCCCTGGTCGTCGAGGGCCGCGACCTGGTCTCGGGGCGTCCCAAGCTCCTCACCCTGCCCACGGAGGCGCTGGCCGACGCCCTGCGTCCGACCGTGGACGGCATCATCGAGACCCTGGCCAGCGCCCTGGAGGACCTGCCCCCCCAGGCGGTGGGCGACATCATGCAGCACGGCATCGTGGCCTTCGGGGGCGGGTCGCTCCTGGAGGGCTTCGAGGCCCGGCTGGAGGACGCCTTCGGCTTCACGGTCAAGCTGGCGGAGCGGCCCCTGACCTGCGTCGCCGAGGGGGCCGCGCTCTGCCTGGGCGCGCCCCAGGTGGTCGCCGCCTACCGGCACGGTTACTGACCCGGGACCCTCGCCCCGGCGCCCGCCGACGCGACCCGCCGGCACCCGACCCCGGTCGGCAGCCGGCAGCTGACCGGGGTCGGCCGGGCCGGGGCCGCCCCCCCGTGACCGGCCGTGGAGGCCGAGGCCTCCGGGCGCGGCCGGCCCGGGCCGACCGACAGGATCTGCCGCTCGTGGGCGAAGAAGTACCGCAGGATCTCCCTGGCCGCCGGCTGGGAGGTGTAGTAGCCCTGGCCCCCGCCGCGGACCAGGACCGTCACCACCACCTGGGGATCCCGCATCGGCGCCACCGCCGTGAACCAGGCGTCGGGACCGCCGTGGGGCGCCGAGGGGTCCTGGGCGGTGCCGGTCTTGCCGCCGGCGTCGATGCCCATCCCCGCCAGCATGCTGGCGGTGCCCTGGGTGACGGCGTCCCGCAGCCCCTGCCGCACCGGGCCCAGGGTGGCGGCGAACGGCAGCCGCCGCGGGGGCGGGGCCGGCAGCGGCGTGAACCGCCCGCCGGCGCCGGCCTGGGCCAGGCCCAGCCGGGGGGTGACCAGCCGGCCGGTCGCCACCGCCGCCGTCCAGCGGGCCACCTGCAGGGGCGTGGCCGTGAGGTAGCCCTGGCCGATCCCCAGGATCACGGTCGACCCCGGGTACCAGGTGGCCCCCAGCTGGTGGACCGACCGCGGGGTCCCGAGGAAGCCCCCGATCTCGCCGGGCAGGTCGATGCCGGTCGGCTGCCCCACCCCCAGCTGCTGGGCGGTGTGGATGATCCGGCTGGCCCCGAGCGCCACCGCCAGCTTGTAGAAGTAGACGTCGTTGGACCAGGCGATCGACTGGGGCAGGTTCTGCGGCGGCAGGGTGGTCCAGCTGTGGTAGGTGGCGCCGTCGTAGGTGTACCAGTAGCCGGTGGGGACGATCGTGGAGGGGTTGACGGTGTGGTGGGCGGTGTCCGCCGCCGCCACCACCAGCTTGAACACCGACCCGGGCGGCATCGCCGTCTGGGTGGCGTGCTCCAGGAGGGGTGAGCCCCGCTGGGCGAGCAGGGCCCGCACGCCCGCCGACCGCACCGGGGGCCCGAAGAGGCTGTCGTTGTACGCCGGCAGGCTGGCCATGGCCAGGATCTGACCGTTCTGCGGGTCGAGCACCACCGCCGCGCCCTGGTCGCCCCGCTGCGAACCGGGGAACGCGCCGGCCAGGGCCTGGGCCAGGGCGTGGGTCGCCACCCGCTGCAGCCCGAGGTCCAGGCTCGTCCGGAGGACGGCGCCGTTGCGGGGCGGGATGGTGGGCCCCAGCGCCACCGGCCAGCCGGAGGGGTTGACCAGGACCCCCTGGGACCCGTAGTGCCCGCTGAGGGAGCGGTCGTAGGAGCGCTCCAGGCCGGCCCGCCCGATGATGGTCCCCGGCGGCAGGAGCCCGAGGCGGGGCACGTCCTGGGCGGTCTCGATGCCGGTGTAGCCGAGGATCGGCCCCAGCAGGGAGCCGAACGGGTACACCCGCCGCTGGGTGGGCTCGACCAGGACGCCCGGCAGGTGCGCGGCCTGGATCGCCGCGCCCCGGGCCCGCGGCGCGGCGGCGGCCAGGGTGATGGTGAGGCCGCCCGCCGGCGGCGCCGCCGCCAGCGCCCGCCGCACCTGGCCCAGGGGCCGGTGGAGGAGCGCCGCCAGCCGGGACTCGGCGGCGGGGTGCTGGGTGAGGATGCCGGGGATGGCCACGACCTGGTCCTGGGCGACGCTCTGCGCCAGCACCACCCCGTGGCGGTCGACGATCGCCCCCCGGGCCGGGACCAGCGGGATCCAGCGGGTGAGCTCGGTGCGGGCGGCCGCCCGCAGCTGGGCCCCGTGCTGGCGCTGCAGCCGGTAGGTGAGCCCGCCCAGGCCGAGGATGGCCAGGGCCAGCAGCAGGGAGAGCGCCCGGCTCAGCCGCGGGTTCCAGCTGAGACCACGGGGCACGCGCCACAGCCGGCGGCGGCTGGCGTCCCATCGCGCCCCCTGCACGAAGCCCACGGCGGCCAGCTGGGCCACCGCCACCGTCCCCCCCGAGCTGACCAGCGGGATCGGGATGCCGGCCAGGGGGATGAGGCCCAGGTTCCCCGCCACCGAGATGGCGACCTCCGCTCCCACCAGGACCGCCAGGCCCCCGGCGATCAACGCCGCCTGGTCGGTGCGGGCCTGCATCGCCGCCGCCACCAGCCGCCAGATCAGGACGGCCACGGTGACCAGCAGCACCGCCGCCGCCAGCAGGCCCCACTCCTCGGTGAGGCTGGCGAAGGCGAGGTCGGTCTCCCGCGCGGGCAGGTAGGTGGCCAGCAGCTGGCTCACCAGGGCGTGGGAGCGGGCCACCCCCAGCAGGCCCCCGGAGGCGATCGCGATGTGGGCCTGCAGGGTGGTCCAGCCGGCGGCGGTGGCAGGGCCCCCGCCCCCGCCCGCGCCGAGGAACCCGTGCAGCCGGGCCAGCTGGTAGGGCCGGAGCAGGTGCAGGCCCACCGGCACCAGGGCCAGCCCCAGGGCCAGCAGGCCGCCCAGGAGCCGCCAGCTGACGCGGGCCAGGACCAGCGCCCCGCCGGTGAGGACCATCAGCAGGGCGGCGGTGCTGAGGTCGGGCTCGGTCAGGGTCAGCCCCACCGGCACCGCCGCCAGGCCGAGGGCGCAGGCGACCCGCCGGCGCGGGCCCCAGCGGGTCGAGCTCAGGACCTCGGCCAGGACCAGGAGGAGGCCCAGCTCGGCCAGCTCCGACGGCTGGAAGTAGAAGGAGCCGACCGCCAGCCACCGGCGCGCCCCGTAGGCGTGGGCCCCCGCCACCGCCACCACCAGCAGCATCAGCACCGCCAGCCCGTAGACCGCCCGCCCGAACCAGGGCCAGCTCTGGGCGCGCATCCGCCAGGCGACCACCAGGCAGCCGAACCCCACGGTCACCACCGCCACCTGGTGCAGGGCCACGCTGCGCTCCCCGAGGGCCAGCAGGTTGGCCACGCCGAGGCCGGCCAGCACCAGCAGGGCCCCGAGCAGCACCGGGTCCAGGGAGGGGGTGGCGGCCTCCAGCAGCGGGCGCAACCGCCCCGGGGCGCCCGCTGAGGCCAGGGGTCGTGACCGGGTACGGGCCAGTGTCATCTTGTCCTGGGAACGTCGGCGACCGGTGGCGGGCGGGCGCGCCCGGCCACGCCCGATGTCGATGGTACGCCGGGGGCACGGAATTCGAGCCCGGTCGTGGGGACCGGGGGACCGTCCCGTCTGCGAATGCAACGCGCCGGCCGGACGGGCGTTTCGCGCGGGGCCCGGGCCCCGCGCCGGGCCGGGCTACACTCGGGCCATGGTCAACGCCGACGGGCCCGTGGCGGCGGGCGCCGCCCACATCGTGCTGGCCGAGGATGAGCCGATGATCGGCCGCATCCTCCACTTCAAGCTGGGGATGGAGGGCCATCGGGTCTCGTGGGTCCGCAGCGCCGCCGCCGCCGAGCGGCTGGTGGCGGCGGGTGACGTGGACCTCCTCCTGTGCGATGTCACCCTGGAGGAGGACGGCTGCGCGCTCTGCCTTCGGCTCCTGCAGGGCCCCCGGCCCCCGCGGGCCGGGGTGGTGCTGATGCCCGAGCAGCGCGACAGCGCGGCCCAGGCCCGGGCCCGTCAGGCGGGGGCCGCGGCCCTGGTGCTGAAGCCGTTCAAGCCGACGGTGGTGGCGGCGACCCTCCGGGAGCTGCTGGGGACGCGGCCGGCGGGCTGACCCGCTCGCCCAGCGCCCGCAGGCGCTCGAAGGTGTGGATGCCGGTGGAGTGGCCGTCCTGCCAGAGCACGCTGACCGCGTAGTGCCCCACCAGCTGGATGTCGGCCAGCTCGTCCTCGCCGGGCCGGAGCTGGGGCTCGGCGTCGAAGCGTCCCGGCCGCCCCATCTCCCCGCGGCAGGCGGCACAGGGGCAGTCGCGGCGCAGGGTGGCGAAGGGGATGCGGTGGACCGTGCCGTCACCCCACTCGACCCGCAGCGCCCGCCCGGCCTCGTCGTAGGCGAAGGCGGTGGGGGTCAGCGCCGGCGCGGTGGAGTCCATGCGGTGGAGCGTACTCCGCGCCGCCGGCGCAGCGCGCCGGGCCGGGCCGGGCCGGCGTATCCTGACCGGTCCATGAGCGCACCCCACCCGACCCCACCCCGCGCCGGTGACCCCGGGACCCCGATGGACCGCAACCTGGCCCTGGAGCTGGTGCGGGTGACCGAGGGCGCGGCCATGGCGGCGGCCCGCTGGATGGGCCGGGACGACAAGGAGGCCGCCGACGGGGCGGCGGTGGAGTCCATGCGCCGCAGCCTCTCCTTCGTCGACATGGCCGGCATCGTCAAGATCGGTGAGGGGGAGAAGGACCAGGCGCCGATGCTGTACATCGGCGAGACGGTGGGGAACGGCAACCGGCCCGAGGTCGACGTCGCCGTCGATCCCATCGACGGCACCCGCCTGGTGGCCCGTGGCCTGCCGGGCGGCATCGCCACGGTGGCCCTGGCGGAGCGCGACACCCTGCTGCAGACCCACTGCGCCTACATGGAGAAGCTGGTGGTCGGGCCCCGGGCCCGGGGGGTCATCGACCTGCGCCTCCCGGTGCGCGAGAACCTGGAGCGGATCGCCGCCGCCGAGGGACGCTCGGTGGAGGACCTCACGGTGGTGGTCCTCGACCGGCCCCGGCACGAGCAGCTGCTCCGCGACATCCGCGCGGCCGGGACGCGCGTCAAGCTGATCACCGACGGGGACGTCGCCGGGGGGGTGATGGCCGCCCTGCCCGACCGCAGCGGCATCGACTGCCTGATGGGCGTGGGTGGGGCGCCGGAGGCGGTGCTGACCGCCTGCGCCATGCGCTGCATCGGGGGCGACATGCAGTGCCGGCTCTGGCCCCGCGACGACGCCGAGCGGGCGGTGATCGCGGCGGAGGGCTTCGACGAGCGGCACGTCTTCTCCCTGGAGGAGCTGTGCGGGGGGCACAACATCTTCTTCGCCGCCACCGGCATCACCGACGGGGAGATGCTGGCCGGGGTGCGGTTCCTGGGCGACGAGGTGCGCACCTCGTCGGTGGTGATGCGCTCCTACAGCGGCACCGTGCGCTGGATGGACTCGGTCCACAACCTGCCCCAGCTGCGGCGGCGGCAGAGCCCGTTCCGGTCCACGGGGGAGCCGGGCCCCGGCGCCTGATCCCCGCGGGGCTACATCCCGTGGGGCGCGTCCTCCAGCTCGAAGGCGACCCCGCCGCAGTTGGGGCAGGCTGCCGGGGGCTCCAGGCCGCGCTCCGTCGTCCCGCACCCGGCGCAGACCCACTCGCGGCGGGCGAAGAAGTTGACCAGGTCGGTGCGTGAGACCAGTCCCACCAGCTTGCCGTGGCGGAGCACGGGCAGGCGGCGGATCCGCTCCTGGAAGAGGATGGCGGCGGCCGCGGACAGGGGCGCGTCCTCGTCGATGGTGCGGGGGTCGGCGCTCATGATGTCGGAGACCAGCCGCCCCCGCCGGGCGATGACGTCGACCTCGCTCACCACCCCCACCACCTCGTGATGGGCGTCCACCACCGGCATGCCGGTGATGTGGTGCCGGCGGAGGAGCTCCACCAAATGGGTCACCTCGGTCCCGGGGGCGACGGCGATGACGTTCCGGGTCATCAGCCCCTGCACCGTGACCGGCGGTCCCGCCATCTCGTCCACCTCCCAGCGTCCTCCGCTCCGCACCCCATGGTGGGGGTCCGGCCCCGCGCAGGCAAGCCGGGGACGGGCGGCGACGCCCAGCGCCCCCGCGGCCCGGACCTCTGCTACCCTCCCCGGCACCGGCGCGGAGGGTTGGGCTTGGAGGTTGGGATGAGCGAGCAACAGGGGGCCCCCGTGCCCGCGGCACGGCGCCTGCACTACGGACAGACGCACGAGCAGCTGCGGGAGTGGACGGCCCGCATGCCCAACGCGCGGCGCACCGTCTACGACAACTACAACGTCCAGACCCGGGTCGACGCCCGCAGCACCGGCTCCACCTACATCGTCACCGAGCACCCGGAGCGGCACAGCGCCCAGTCGATGGCCCCGGCCGAGGCCCGGCGGATCGCCGAGCTGCAGGAGGCCCACCTGCGCGACCGGGAGCTGCTGGTGGTGGACGGCTACATCGGCAACGACCCCGGCTTCTGGGTCCCGGCCCGCCTCATCGTCGACAGCGCCAACGCCAACGTGGCTGGGATGCAGGAGCACCTCCTCTTCCCCGGCCCCGGCCTGGGCCCGGGCTTCACCCCCCGGGTGACCGTGATCGACACCCCCAACCTGGCGGCCCCCGGCTACCCCCAGGACCGGTGCATCACGGTCGACCTGGAGCACGGCCTGACCCGGGTGCTCAACTCCGACTACTTCGGCGAGTCGAAGAAGGGCCTGCTGCGGATGTGGAACGCCATCGTCGACCAGCGCGGGGGCCTGGCCCTCCACGCCGGCTGCAAGGTCATCCCCACCGCGCGGGGCGAGCGGACCCTGCTCATCGTCGGCCTCTCCGGGACCGGCAAGACCACCACCACCTTCACCCGCCAGAACGACAGCCTCCCGGTCCAGGACGACTTCGTGGCCCTGATGCCCGGGGGCAAGGTCTACGGCACCGAGAACGGCTGCTTCGCCAAGACCTACGCCCTGGACCCCGCCGACGAGCCGACCATCCACCGCGCCGTCACCTCGCGGGTGGCCTTCCTGGAGAACGTCTCCCAGCAGGAGGCGGACGGCCCGGTGGACTTCTTCGACCAGCGCCACACCCAGAACGGCCGGGCCGTCTTCCCGATGGAGGCCCTGGGCTGGTCCCGGGACGCCCGCCAGGTGGGCCCGGTGCAGGCCCTGCTGATCCTCAACCGCAACGACAACCTCATCCCGGCGGTGGCCCGGCTCTCGACCACCCAGGCCGCGGCCTACTTCATGCTGGGGGAGACCCGGGGGACCAGCGCCGGCGGGGCCGCCGAGGCCGGCAAGGCGCTGCGGGTCCCGGGGACCAATCCCTTCTTCCCGCTCCTCCACGCCCAGCAGGGGAACCGCTTCCGCGAGCTCCACGAGGCGGCGGGGTTCGAGGTCTACCTGCTCAACACCGGCCGGGTGGGCGGCCCGGACGACGACCCGCGCGGCAAGAAGGTGCGGATCGCCGACTCCTCGGCGGCGGTGCGGGCGATCGCCGAGGGCACCATCGGCTGGGAGCGCGACCCCGACTTCGGGTACGAGGTGGCGACCCGGGTGCCGGGGATCGAGGACCCCGAGCTGCTCCAGCCGCGCTCGCTGTACCAGCGCACCGGGCGCGCGGAGGAGTACCGGCAGCTGGTGGCCCACCTCACCGAGGAGCGGACCGGCTACCTGGAGACCTTCCCCGGGCTGGACCCGCAGGTGGTGGCCGCCGTCCGCGGCTGAGGCCGGCCTGCGCTACCCTGCCCTTGGCGGCTGGCCAGCGGCCGCCGGGCCGAGCGCCGTGGGCGCCCGGACGCAGCAGGCGGGCGCGGTGCCGTGCGGGCCGCGCCGGAGGAGGGTGCCAATGGCGCTGACCAAGACCGACCCCCCGGCGCTGGGGGCCCTGCCCGCCACCATGCGGGCCTTCGTCATCCGCCCCGAGACCGAGGGCGAACCGGAGACGGCGATGCGCTTGGAGGCGGTGCCGGTGCCCGAGCCCGGCCCTGACGAGGCGATCGTCCGGGTGATGGCCGCGGGGGTCAACTACAACGGGGTCTGGGCGGCGCTGGGGACCCCGGTGTCGGTCTTCAAGATGCACCGCGAGCCCTACCACATCGCCGGCTCCGACGCCAGCGGCATCGTCTGGAAGGTGGGCAGCAACGTGCGCCGCTGGAAGCCCGGCGACGAGGTGGTGCTGCACTGCAACCAGTCCTGTGGCGAGTGCGCCGAGTGCAACGGCCTGGACCCCATGGCCTGCAGCGAGCAGAGGATCTGGGGCTACGAGACCTCCTTCGGCTCCTTCGCCCAGTTCTGCCGGGTGCAGTCCCAGCAGCTGCTGGCCAAGCCGCGCCACCTGACCTGGGAGGAGGCCGCCAGCTACGGGCTGGTGTACTTCACCGCCTACCGGATGCTGGTCGACCGGGCCCACCTGCGGGCCGGGCAGCACGTCCTGGTCTGGGGCGGCGGGGGCGGCCTGGGCTCGATGGCGGTGCAGCTCTGCCGCCTCTACTCGGCCCATGCCCTGGCGGTGGTGTCCTCCGACCAGAAGGCGGCCCTCTGCCGGGCCCTGGGCGCCAGCGCGGTCATCAACCGCAGCGAGTTCGACCTGCGCAAGCACCCGGGCGAGACCCCCGAGCAGGCCCACCACCGGATGAGCGAGATGCGCCGCTTCGGCAAGCGCATCCGGGAGCTGACCGGGGGCCACGACGTCGACATCGTCTTCGAGCACGTGGGCAGCGCCACCTTCCCGACCTCGGTCTTCGTCTGCTCGCGCTTTGGCCAGGTGGTGATCTGCGGGGCCACCGCCGGCTACAACCTGGAGTTCGACGTCCGCTACCTGTGGATGCGGCAGAAGTCGATCATCGGCTCCCACTTCGCCAACGCCTACGAGTGCGACCAGGCCAACCAGCTAGTGATCCAGCACCTCATCCAGCCGGTGCTGGGCGAGGTCTTCCCCTTCGAGGAGATCCCCCGGGCCCACCAGATCATGCGCAACAACGAGCACGCCGGCAAGATGGTGATCCTGGTCGGCGCGCCGCGGCGCGGGCTGGGCGCCCATGCCGGCTGAGCCCACCCCGGCGGCGGCCGCGCTGGCGGCGGCCCACGCCCGCTGGCAGGCGGCCGCGCGGGAGCGGGCCGGTGCCGACCCGACCCCGGTCCGCACCGCCTCGGGCATCGACGTCGCGCCCTGCTACAGCCCGCTGGACCGGGCCGGCGCCGACTACCTGCGCGACCTGGGCTTCCCCGGCGCGGCCCCGTTCACCCGCGGGCTGCGGGCCTCCGGCTACCGGGGCCGGCCCTGGACCATCCGCCAGTACGCCGGCTACGGCACCGCCGAGGAGACCAACCGGCGCTTCCGCTTCCTGGCCGGCAGCGGGCAGCGGGGGCTCAGCATGGCCTTCGACCTGCCCACCCAGATGGGGCTGGACTCCGACGACCCCCGGGCCCGCGGCGAGGTCGGCCAGGTGGGGGTGGCGATCGACACCGTCGACGACCTGGCCGCCTGCTTCGCCGACCTGCCCCTGGACGCGGTCAGCACCTCCATGACCATCAACGCCCCGGCGCCGGTGCTGGTGGCGATGTACGTGGTGGCCGCAGAGGAGCAGGGGGTGCCGGGGGCGCGCCTGATGGGCACCGCCCAGAACGACATCCTGAAGGAGTACGTCGCCCGCGGCACCTTCATCCACCCGCCCCGGGCCTCGCTGCGCCTGGCCGCGGACCTCATCGTCTGGTGCACCGCCGAGACCCCCCGCTTCAACCCCATCTCCCTGTCCGGGTACCACATCCGGGAGGCGGGCAGCACCGCCGTCCAGGAGATGGCCTTCGCGCTGGCCAACGCGCTGGCCTACCTGGAGGCGGTCACCGCGCGGGGGGTGGCCATCGACGCCTTCGCCCCCCGCCTCTCTTGGATCTTCAACACCCACAACCACTTCTTCGAGGAGGTCGCCAAGTTCCGGGCCCTGCGGCGGATCTGGGCTCGGATCCTGCGCGAGCGCTTCCAGGCCCGCGACCCCCGCTCGCTGATGCTGCGCACCCACACCCAGACCGGGGGGTCGACCCTGACCGCGCAGCAGCCGGAGAACAACATCGTCCGCGCCGCCTACCAGGCCCTGGCGGCGGTCCTGGGCGGGGTCCAGTCGCTGGCCCTCTCCTGCTACGACGAGGCCCTCAGCCTGCCCACCGAGCAGGCCCAGCGGATCGCGGTCCGCACCCAGCAGATCCTCTGGGAGGAGACCGGGGTCGCCGACACCGTCGACCCCCTGGGGGGCTCCTACTACGTGGAGACCCTGACCGACCAGCTGGAGGCGGGAGCCCTCGGGCTCCTGGCCGAGGTGGAGGCCCAGGGCGGCGCGGTGGCCTGCATCGAGAGCGGCTGGATGCAGCACGCCATCCAGGACGAGGCCTACCGGGCCGAGCTGGCCCTGGCCGACGGGCGCCGCCGGGTGGTGGGGGTCAACGTCGCCACCGAGGGCGAGGCCCCGCCCCCGCCGCTGTTCCGCCCCGAGCCAAAGCTGGAGGTGGAGCAGCTGGCGCGGCTGGCGGACGCCCGCCGGCGCCGCGACCCGGCCCCGGTGGGCCGGGCCCTGGCGGCGCTGGAGGCGGCGGCCCGGGACCCGGGGCGCAACGTGCTGCCCCCCATCGTCGACGCGGTCCGGGCCCGGGCCACCCTGGGCGAGGTCTGCGGGGTGCTCCGGCGGGTGCTGGGCGAGTACCGGCCCCCGACCGGGCTCTGAGGACCGGGGCCGGCCCCGCCACCACCCCGCAGTACGATGGCCGGCGGCGATGCACCAGGGAAGGCGGTGAGCCGGGAGCGCAGGCGGTGGGCGGGGCCGCCGGCGGCCGCGCGCGGGGGCGGGGCGTGACCGACCGGCCGACGAAGCTGGAGTACTTCGTCCTGCTGGCGCTGGCGGCCCGCACCCGGGCCGACTGCCTGGGCCGCCGGGTGGGGGCGGTGATCATCCGCGAGGACCGGGTGCTCAGCACCGGCTACAACGGCACCCCCATCGGGATGCCCAACTGCTCCGAGGGCGGGTGCCACCGCTGCGCCCAGCGCGACACCCCGGCCTACGCCCCCGGCGGCGCCTACGACGTCTGCGTCTGCGTGCACGCGGAGCAGAACGCCCTCATGACCGCCGCCCGCTTCGGGCAGTCGACCCTGGGGGCCACCCTCTACACCACCATGGGCCCCTGCTTCACCTGCTGCAAGGAGGCGCTCCAGGCGGGGATCGTGGCGGTGCACTACGTCGACGACTGGCAGCCGGCGGCCCAGGAGCAGGACCCCGCTCTGGCCCACCAGTACGCCGCCCTGCGGGCCCACTTCCAGGCGTTCGAGCCGGTGGCCGTGGACCCGGACCGGCTCTGGCGCCACCTCCTCCCCGGGCCGCCCCCGGGGTGACGGCCATCGGCGGCCCCGCGGACGACCGCTGCCAGGCCCCGACCGTCGACGGGCGCTGGCCGGTGGCGGTGCTCACCGTCAGCGACCGGGCCTCGGCCGGCGCCGCCGTCGACACCACCGGCCCCTGGCTGGCGGAGCGGGCCCGGGCCCTCCCCGGCGAGGTGGTGGCCCGGGCCTGCCTCCCCGACGAGCCGGACCGGGTGGCGGCCTGGCTGCGGGAGCGGGCCGACGCCGACCGGGTGGCGCTGGTCCTGTGCACCGGCGGGACCGGCCTCCACCCCCGCGACCGCACCCCGGAGGCCGTGCTGGCGGTCGGCGACTACCCCGTCCCCGGCTTCGGGGAGGCGATGCGGGCGGCGGGACTGGGGCACACCCCCCACGCCCTCCTCTCCCGGCAGGTGGCGGTGGTGCGCCGCCAGACCCTGATCGTGGCCCTCCCCGGCGCCCGCAAGGCGGTGGAGGAGAGCCTGGAGGCCGTCTGGGCGGCGCTCCCCCACGCCCTGGAGATGGTGGCCGGGCTGCCCCGGGCGAGCACGGTGCCCGCCCACGAGCGCCTCCGCCGCGACCGCTAGCGCGGCGGCCCCGCCCCGCCCCCCGGTCGCGGGGGCAGGGGCAGATAATCCGGCCATGCGGGTGCTCATCGTGGAGGACGACCACCGGATGGCCCGGGTCCTCCGGCGCGGGCTGGAGGAGGAGGGGTTCGGGGTGGACCGGGTGGAGCGCGGCCCGGAGGCGGTCGAGGCCGCCCGCGCCACCGCCTTCGACGTCATCGCCCTGGACGTGATGCTGCCGGGGCCCATGGACGGGTTCACGGTCTGCGCCGAGCTGCGCCGCCACCGGGTCCGCACCCCCATCCTGATGCTGACCGCCCGGGACGCGGTCGGCGACCGCGTCCGCGGCCTGGAGGCGGGCGCCGACGACTACCTGGTCAAGCCCTTCGCCTTCGTCGAGCTCCTGGCCCGGCTGCGGGCCCTGGCCCGCCGGCACCTCCCCGACCGGACCGCCGTCCTGGAGGCGCAGGGGATGCGCCTGGACACCGCCGCCCGCGAGGTCACGGTCCAGGGCCGGCCGGTCGCCCTGACGGCCAAGGAGTTCGCCGTCCTGGAGTACCTGATGCACAACCCGCGCCGGGTGCTCAGCCGCACCCAGATCGAGGAGCACGTCTGGGACTACGACTTCGACAGCGGCGCCAACGTGGTCGACGTCTACATCGCCCGGCTCCGGCGCAAGCTGCGCGCCGCCGAGGCCCCCGACCACATCGCGACCCTGCGCGGCGCCGGCTACCGCTTCGACCCCGTCGCCGGGGCGGCGCCCGCCGGCGGCGCCCCCCATCCGGCCTGACCGCGGCGGCGCCCCCCGGCCCCCGGCGAACCGCACCGTCTCCGTTCCGCGACACGGCCTTGATCTCGGGTCCGGGCGACGCGGTGATAGGGTCATGGTGGAGGAGCGGGCCCCCGGACCGGAGGCCCGGCCCCCACCCACCAGGAGGACCGGACCATGGCCCCGCAGCCCGCCGCCCGCGACGCCCACCTGCGCGCGCTCTCCCGCACCACCAAGATGGTGGCGGTGGGGTCCGCCGTCGGCGTGGTGGGGCTGGCCGCGGCGCTGGCCCAGTCCTTCCCCGGGCATGTCGCCACCACCACCGCCCCCAGCCCCAGCCCGACCACGGCCGGGACCACCGCGGCCCGGTCGTCGGACGACGGCGCGACCACCCTCCAGCCCCCCGCCCTGGTGCCCACCCCGGCGCCCGCCAGCACCAGCGCCCCGGCCGTCTCGGGCGGCTCGTGAGCGACCGACCACCACTGGCCGTCGCCACCTGGCCGGCGCTGGGGACGACGGCCTGGGTGGTCACCGCCGCCAGCGCCGACCTGGGGGCGGCCCGGGCCGTGGTGGCGGAGGCGGTGGACCGGATCGACCGGGCCTGCAGCCGCTTCCGGCCCGACTCGGAGCTGGGGGCCCTGCGCCCGGGCGCCGGGGCGGTGCCGGTGAGCGCGGTGCTCTGCCAGGCCCTGGCGGCGGCCCTGCGCGCGGCCCGCCTGACGGACGGGCTGGTCGACCCCACCGTGGGCACGGCCCTGCGGCTCCTCGGCTATGACCGCGACTTCGCCCAGCTGGCCGACCGCGGGCCGGCGCCGGTGCTGCGGGTCGGTCCGGTGCCGGGCTGGCGGGCGGTGGGCCTGGACCCCGCCCGGCGCACGGTGACGCTCCCGGCCGGGGTGGAGCTGGACCTGGGCGCCACCGCCAAGGCGCTCTGCGCGGACCAGGCCGCGGCCGCCGCCCACGCCGCCACCGGCGCGGGCGTCCTGGTCAGCCTGGGCGGGGACATCGCCACCGCCGGCCCCGCGCCCCCCGGCGGCGGGCCGGTCCAGGTCAGCGACGACCACGCCCGGCCCCGGTCCGACGACCCGACGGTGGTCATCGCCGGCGGCGGCCTGGCCACCTCCTCGACCACGGTGCGGCGCTGGCGGCGCGGCCCCGGCGAGGCCCACCACATCGTGGACCCGGCGGCCGGCACGCCCGCCCGGGGCCCCTGGCGGACCGTGACCGTGGCCGCGGCCTCCTGCGTCGACGCCAACACCGCCGCCACGGCGGCCCTGGTCCTGGGGGCGGCGGCGCCGGCCTGGCTCCGCGAGCGCCGGCTCCCCGCGCGCCTGGTCGACACCGCGGGCCAGGTGGTCGCCCTCGCGGGCTGGCCCGCGGACCGGGCCGGCGCCCCGGAGGCCGCGGGCCGGTGAGGGTCCAGCTGATCGGGCCCAGCAGCCTTTGGTACCTCACCCGGGGCACCGGGGTGGTGGCCCTGGCCCTGGTCACCGCCACCGTGGTCCTGGGCGTCCTGGCCACCGTGGGCTGGGAGTCCCAGCGGCGGCCGCGGTTCCTGACCCAGGGGCTGCACCGCAACCTGGCCCTGCTGGTGGTGGTCTTCGGCCTCCTCCACATCGTCACCACCGAGCTGGACCCATTCGCCCCCGTGGGCTGGGCGGCGGCGGTGGTGCCGTTCGGCAGCCCCTACCGGCCGGTCTGGCTCGGGCTGGGGACGCTGGCCGCCGACATCCTGGTCGCCGTCGTCCTCACCAGCCTGATCCGGGTCCACCTCGGCTACCGCAGCTGGCGGGCCGTCCACTGGCTGGCCTACGCCGCCTGGCCGCTGACCTTGGTCCACAGCCTGGGGACCGGATCCGACGCGCGGGTGGGACTGTTCCAGCTGGTCGCCCTCCTCAGCCTGGCGGCGGTGGCCGTGGCCGTGGCCCTGCGCCTGGCGGTGGAGTGGCGGCGGCGACCGGGTCTGGTGCTGGGGGCGGGGGCGCTGGCGGCGGCGCTCCTGCTGGCGGGGGCGGTCTGGGCCGGGGGGGGACCGCTCCAGCCCGGCTGGGCCGCCCGGGCCGGGACCCCGTCCACCCTCTTCGCGACGCTGCCCTCACCGGGGGGAACCGCGACCGCGGCGCCCGGCGGGCTGCCCGCCCCCCCGTTCCGCGCGGTGGTGACCGGCCGCAGCCTCATGAGCGCGCCGTCGGCCCAGGGGCTGGTGGCGCTGCGCCTGGACCTGGTCCTGTCCCACGGCGCCACCGGGGTCGTGACCATCCTCATGGACGGGCGGCTGGGGTCGGGGGGCGTGCTGTCGGTGGTGGCCAGCCAGGCCAGCGCGGGGCCGACCGCCCAGCCCACGCTCTACCGGGGCCACCTGCTCTCCACCCCCACCGGCGGCCTGCTGGTCAGCCTGGCCTCGTCCCGGGGGGCCCGGCTGGAGCTGCTGGTGCGGGTCCGGATCGACCAGGGCAGCGCCGCCGTGCGCGGCACGGCCCAGGGAATGGTGCCCCCGCCGGCCTCGACCGCCCAGCCCTCCGGCGGCGGGTGACCCCCACGCCCACCCCGACCGGCGCCGGGTCGCCCCCGGCGGCGGCCGAACCCCCGGTGGGGCTGCCCCGCCTCCTGGCGGGGGTCGCCGGCGGCGGTCCCCCGATGGACCTGCTGGCGCACCTGTCCCGGCACGGCCCCCTCCCGGCCCGGGGGCGCCGGGGGCCGGCGCTGATCGAGGTCCTGGAGCGATCCGGGCTCTGCGGCCGCGGCGGCGCCGCCTTCCCCACCTTCCGCAAGCTGGCCGGCGTGGCCGCCCGGCGGGGGCCGGCGGTGGTGGTCGGCAACGGCACCGAGGGCGAGCCGGCCAGCGCCAAGGACCGCCGGCTGCTCACCGCCGTGCCCCACCTGGTGCTGGACGGCGCCGCCCTGGCGGCGCGGGCGGTGGGGGCCCCGGACGCCATCCTCGCCGTGCACCCGGCGGCGGCGCCGGCGGTCGCCGCCGCGGTGGCCGAGCGGGAGGCGCGGCGGATGGACCGCGTCCGCTTCCGAGTGGCGGTCCCGCCGGAGCGCTTCGTGACCGGTGAGGCCAGCGCCCTGGTGCACTGGATCAACAGCGGCGTCGCCACCCCGACCATGCGCCCGCCCCACGTCTCCGAGCGCGGGGTGGACCACCGCCCGACCCTGGTCGACAACGTCGAGACCCTGGCCCACATCGCGCTCATCGCCCGCCACGGGGCGGACTGGTTCCGCACCCTGGGGACCCCTGGGGACCCCGGGTCCAGCCTGGTCACCATCTCCGGGCCGGTGGGCCGGCCCGGCGTCTACGAGATCAGCCGGGGGATGACGGTTCGGGAGGTCCTCCAGGCCGCCCGGGGTGCCACCGAGCCGTTGCAGGCGCTCCTGCTCGGCGGCTACTTTGGAACCTGGCTGCCGTCCGGCGAGGCGATGGAACTGCGCCTCTGCGCGGAGGGCCTGCGCCCGGCGGGAGCCTCCCTGGGCGCCGGCGTCCTGATGGCCCTGGGCGTTGGCTCGTGCGGCCTGGTGGCGACGGCGCGGCTGGCGTCCTACCTCGCCGACCAGACCGCGGGGCAGTGCGGCCCCTGCGTGCACGGCCTGGCGGCCATCGCGGGCGAGCTCGATCGGCTGGCCCGGCGCGCCGGGCGAGTGGACCTGGAGCGGCTGTCGCGGTGGGGCCGGGAGGTCGAGGGCCGCGGCGCTTGCCACCACCCCGACGGCGCCGTGGGGATGGTGCGCAGCGGCCTGCGGACCTTCGCGGAGGAGGTCCGGCTGCACCAGGCCGGGGCCTGCTCCGCCGCCAGCGACGCCCCGGTCGCGACCGGGGCCGGAGCCGCCGCCGGTGCGTGAGGTCCATCTGCGCATCAACCCCATCGCCTGCGAGGGGCACGGCCTGTGCGCGGAGCTGCTGCCCGAGCGCATCCGGCTCGACGACTGGGGCTACCCGCTCATCGCCCCCGACCCGATTCCGCCCGAGGTGCTGGAGCACGCCCGCCGCGCCGTCGCCGCCTGCCCCACCCTGGCCCTGGCCCTGGAGCGGCGGCGCCACTGACCGGGGTCCCGTCTCTATCTCGATGGCCACCCTCGCGCAGGGCGTGAGCGAGTTGGCCGACGGCACGCGCCAGGCTCGATCGGGAAGCGCCCTGAAGCACGGGAGCCGGTCCGGTGAACGGCGGTCATGCCGATCCCCTCCCGCTGGCGGCGGGGCCCCGCGGTCGGGGGCCGGTCGCCGTCAGCGGTATCCGACCTCGGTCGCCGGCCGGTCCGGTCCCTGGATCTCCACCAGGTACCGCCAGCAGTCGGGCCGCGTGCCGTCCGCGGCCGTGACCGCCACCGAAATCACCTCCGAGGCCGAGGCTGCTGCCACCGTAGGCGATGACCGCGGCCTCCCCGCCGGAGCTACCGCCGGGGGTGCGACTCAGGTCCCAGAGGTTGCTGGTGCGGCCGAAGGCAGGGTCATCGGCATCGTTCTGGAGCAGCATCTGAGAGACATTGGTCTTCCCGAGGACGATCGCGCCCGCCCGGTGCAGCCGGGCGACCACCGGCCCATCCGAATCCTCGACGGTGCCCTTTCGCTGGACGGGGCCGAGCGTCGTCGCCAGCCCGCCGACGCGGTACTGGTCCTTGATGGTGATGGGGACTCCGCGGAACGGGCCGATCGCGCGATCGGCTGCCAGCTCAGCGTCGGCGCGATCGGCCTCGGCGCGGGCGAGATCGAACCGGCGCTGGACAACGGCGTTGATGAGAGGGTCGACCTCCTCGATCCGCTGGATGCACGCCTCGAGCGCCGACCGCGCCGTCACCTCCCCGTTGCGGATCGCACCCGCGAGGGCGGCCGAACCCATGGTCGGCGCAACCCGAGTTCCCGCCCGTTCCACCGCCGACCTCCCTGCTCAGGCACCCACGGCTGGAGGAATGATCGTGATTGCCGCCATAACACGCACGGCATCAGGCTCGGGGCGCGACCGGCGCCCTCTGCACGTCGTCGGCGGGGAGAGGCCTGGGGACGAGGACTCGCCTGGACAGCAGGAGCACGATGAAGACGGCCGCCGCGCCCAGGACGAGGCCGACGGGGTCGCGGAGAGTGGGCTTGACGATCATCAGGTACATCACGCCGGTCAGCACCCCCAGGTCGACGTGGGTCACGAACACCAGACGGCGGACCAGTTGCTGCAGTGGGTCGGCGTCCTGCTCGCTGAGCTGGGCGGCCCTGTCCCAGCCGGGCTTCAGCGCCGCCGCCCCGGTGGCGATGCTGATCACGAAGCCGGCGAGCCCGATGTCGATCCAGAGGGTGGTCAGGCTCCAGCCCCCGGAATAGACGAGGAGAAGACCGGAGGCGAGAACGAGCAGGTTGGTGGGCAGATAGACGTGCAGACCAGTCCAGTGGCCGTCGCGGGCGAAGGCCAGCGTGCGTGCGGGATCGCCGGCGCGGACGACGCGGAGGCCGAGCAGGACCTGCATGCAGGCGGCACCCACCCAGAGGGTCGCCGCTCCGACGTGCACGGCCAGAAGGAGCTGGTACATATCAAGCCTCCTCGATCGAGATCGCGACCAGCGCGATGGGGCGCGATGTCAGGGTCTGGTACGCGTCGTAGCGCCGGTTGTTGGTCGTGTTCATCAGCCCCCAGAGCCGCTTGTAGTCGGGATCGGTAGACTCGACGACAGCGGCCGTGCCAGAGAGGTGGTGACGGCCGATCTGGAAGTGGACCGCTGAGTTGGACCTTAGGTTGTGGAACCACGCCGGAGGGTGGTCGGCTCCGCTGTTGGAGGCGGCGATGATGAGGCCGTCGCGGTCCACCGCGTAGCTAACGGCCGAACATCGCCGGATGCCGGTGCGGCGCCCGGTGGTCCAGAGCAGCAGCGTGGGGGCGCCGATCATCAGCTGACCGATCCGACCGTCACTGTGTTCATAGAGCCACCGATGAGCACGCAGCACCCGGTCAGGCGCGCTACGCGGTGCGGTCAACCGATTGAGGGTGCGAGGCAGCCAGGGTGGGCGGCGAGCGAGGGTTTGGCGAAGCTCGACTCCGGTTGCGGTCGTCATGACGATCCTCCTTTCTTGCTTTCCCGGCTCGACACCCGCGTCCGGCTGCCATCGAGCAGGGCGGCTTGGATCACCCGGAGAAGCTCCTCGCTTCGCTCCTCCAGGTCCTCGCCGCCGGAGAAGAGAAGCGACAGGGTGTCCATGCCCACGACCGAGGCGAAGATGACCCGCGCCATCGCGTCGGGGTCCAGGTCCGCCCGGAACTCGCCGCTGGCCTGGCCCTCTCTGACTATCCCGGCTATCCCCTCCAGGGCCAGGTCCAGGAAACCGGCGTAGGTCGAGCCCGGGCTGGAGCGGACGTTGAGCTCCGAACCCAGCCGGGTTACGCAGCCCAGGCCGGGTTCTTCGCGCAGCAGCTGGGCCCGCCGGCGGAAAAGCACCACCAGACGATCGGCGGCCGTCTCGGGTGTCGGGTCTGCGAGCAGGCGCCCCACCAGTTCCTCCTGCTTAGTGCGGAAGACGGTCAAGGCAAGGTCCTCCTTGGAGGGGAAGTGGAAGTAGAAGGCGCCCTTGCTGAGTCCGCTTGCCTTGACAAGATCGCTGAACGAGACGCCGTCCAAGCCATGCTTGGCGAAAGCGATGGCGGCGGTATCGATCAGCCGCGTTCGGGTGATCTCCGCCCGAGCCTGACGGTAAGGGCGGGGCGGAACCGACATGCTGGCACAATACAATACCAACCGGCCGGTTTGCAATGGGTCACATTCCCTCATCGCGGTCATCGGCAAAGTCAGGGAGGTCGAGGGAGCTGGCTGGGGTGGGTGGGACGAGGAGAAGGCGGGCGGTCGGCTGGAAGTCGGGCGCAGAAGCTGCGACGCGGGCGTGGGACGGCGGCAGCGGTCGCCGAGGGCGAGTTGCGGACGAAGTGCGCTGGCCCTGCGGAGACGGGCCCGCCTGCGGGGGGGGCGGCGGTGGTCGGCTACAGCCCCAGCAGGGGGACCGCGCGGGCTGGGTCGCGACTGGTCCAGCGCAAGCCCTTGGTGATGTTCGCCTCGCCCGCCAGGCGCAGCGCCCCGATCGCCAGGTTGCGCAGGCTGGCCATCGCGTGCGGGGCGCCGGCCGCGGAGCTGGAGCAGCGGGTCGAAAGGACTCCCCGCGGGGTGGAGGTCGTCGCCTACTGCCAAGGCCCCTACTGCGTGCTGTCGCCCGGCGCCGCGCGCTTGCTGCGCCGCCACGGTGTCCGGGCCCGATCGCTGAATGGTGGGATGACCCGGTGGCAACGTCGAGGCGGCAGCGCCCAATCGAGTGAGGAGCCAGCCGACGCCGTCGGGGTCTGACCGCGTGGCCGAGACCGTCTCCAGGGAGACGCCAACCGGCCCAACCCCCGAGGGTTGGGCGCCGCCCACCGCAACATTCGCCGCTCCGTGGGCGACCAGGTCAGCCCGGCCGCGGGGATCCTCCCTGCCACCCAGGAGATCCTCAAGGAACTGCGGCCCCGGCCCACCCTGCGGACCCCGACCGCCATCAGGATCCTTTCACCGCCCTAACGTACGGGTATTGGGCCTGAACGAGCGTGGTCGGGAGCGGGCGCTCCGGGAGGCTGACCGAGTGGTGTCCCTACATTGCCAGGTGGAGGCGCAGGGCCTCGTCCAGCTTGGCCATGAGGGGTCGTGGCACGGCCCCCACGCGGGCGGTGACCCGTTCGACGGCCACCGAGCGCACCTGCTCGGCCTGCGCCTTGGAGTCCTGGGCCAGACCCGTGGCGGAGGCGGGCAGCAGGACCTGGAACGGGTACACCCGTACGACGTTGGCCGCGACGGGAACGACCGTGACCACGCCCCGCCCCAGGCGGGTGGCGGTGGAGTTGGCCCCGTCATTGCTCACAATCACCGCCGGCCGCCGCTTGTTCGCCTCCGCCCCGCGCCAGGGGTCGAGGGTCACCAACCAGACCTCCCCTCGGCGCATCAGGCGGGGAGTCCATCGGCGCCGGCCGCCTCCCAGACGGCCTCATCGATCGAGCCGGTCCACTCGTTCCACGCCTCCTCGTAGGCGCTCGCGAGCTCGGAGCGGCGGAGCAAGAGGACCGCCTCGTGCACCACCGCGGACCGGGAGGCCAGGCCTCCGGCCTGCGCGTACGCCTCGAGGAAGGCGACATCTTCGTCGGGCAGACTCACACTGAGCTTCATACCTCGATCCTACTCTGAGTACGACCACGGTGGCACGCCCACGGGCCGGGGGCCACCCGACGCCCAGACGCTCGACGGACGGCCGGGGAGGCGCCCCCACACACACGACGCGGATCGGGCCGCCGCAGTGGTAGCCGCCGGCCCGGGGTGGCCGAGGTGTGGACCATCACCTCCGCTCGCGCCGGGCGTGCACTTGACCGCCCCAATCTGTGCACGATATGTTGCGCAACATGTCGTGTACAGATGATACCCCCACCCCAGGAGATGCCGGCGGCCCCCCCACGGCCGGCAGCCCGGGGCGCCCCGCTCAGCTGACCGATCCCCGGCAGATGCGGGCCCTGGCCCACCCCGTCCGGCTGGCCATCCTCCAGCACCTGGGCCTGTCGGGCCCGGCGACCGCGACCGCCTGCGCCAGGGTCGTCGGCGCCACCCCGGCGGCCTGCAGCTACCACCTGCGCTCCCTGGCCCGCCACGGCTTCGTGGAGGAGGATCGCTCCCGGGCCGCCGACGGACGGGAGCGGCCCTGGCGGGCTCGCCTGGTCTCGTTCACGCTGGAGGAGACGGCGGGCGGCCCCGCCGCCGAGCGCGCCGCCCGCGACCTGCTGGCACGGGCGGCCTGGACGCACGTCCAGCAGGTCCGGCGGGATTACGGTCGGCGCGCCGATGCGTACCCGGTCGCGTGGCGGCGCGCCGCCGGGTGGGTCCAGGACGTCGTCCACGTGCGGCCGGAGGAGCTGGCCGCCCTGCGCGCCGCGGTGCGGGAGCTGATGGCCGCCTACCGCCGCCTGGGGCCGGACCAGCGCCCGCCCGGGGCGCAGCGGGTGCAGGTCGTCTTCGATGCCACCCCCTGGTTCGACCCGCCCGCCGAGCCGGTCCCGCCCGGGTGAGAGGGGCGGTGCACCGAACCTCCAGCTGGCGCACCGCCACCGCGCCGCTGCGGGCCCCCGCCTTCCGGTGGCTCGCCGGCGGGCAGCTGGCCTCCACCGTGGGCGACCTCTGCTACGCGGTCGCCCTCCCCTGGCTGGTGCTCTCCCGCGGGGGCGGCCCCGCCCTCCTCGGCCTGGTGCTGGCCGCCTACGGCATCCCCCGGACCGCGCTGATCCCGCTCGGGGGTGTGCTGGCGGACCGGTGGGGGCCCCGCACGGTGATGCTGGGCGCCGACGCGATGCGCCTGCCCCTGCTGACCGTCCTGGCCCTGGCCGCCCTCCACGGACGCCCGCCGGTCCCGATGCTGCTCCTGGTCGCCGCCGCCGTCGGGGCCGCCGAGGGCTTGTTCATCCCCGCCTCCTTCGCGATCGCCCCCGACCTCCTGGTGGGGCCGCAGCTGGCCGCGGGCAACTCGCTGCTCGCGATGGGCACCCAGCTGGGCACCCTCGCCGGCCCCGCCCTGGGAGGCCTCCTGGTGGCCTGGCTCGGCCCCTCCCCGGCCTTCGCCGTCGATGCCGCCACCTTCGCCATCTCGGCGGCGACCCTGGCCCGCATCCCGCCCCGCCGGGCTCAGCCGGTCGCCGTGGCCGGCCCCGCCGCCCCCGACCCGCGCGGCCGCGGTCTCCTGGCCCTCATCCGGGCCTCCCGGGTCCTCCAGGTGCTGCTGCTCCTCACCGTCGCCGCCAACCTGGCCTTCGGCGGGCTCGCCGAGGTGGCCCTGCCGGCGCTGGCCCACGGCCCGCTGCGGGCCGGGGCCGCCGGGTACGGGGCCCTGCTGGCGGGGGTCGGGGCCGGCGCCCTGGTGGGCACGGTGATCGCCGGGCAGCTAGGGGCGCTCGCGCGCCCGGCCCTGGTGGCTGCGGCGGCCTTCCTGGTGGAGGCGGCCGCCACCGCCCTGGTCCCCGTCCTGGGCGGGCTGCCCGGCGCCGTTGGCGCCCTGGTGGTCTTCGGGCTGATGAACGGCCTGGGCAACGTGGTGATGGTGACCGTCATCCAGCGCTGGGCACCCCCCGGGCTGATAGGTCGGCTGATGGCCACCCTCGTGCTGGCCGGCTTTGGGCTCTTTCCCCTGTCGGTGGTCCTGGCCGGCGTGCTGGTGGCCAGGCTGGGCCCCCAGCCCTACTTCCTCATCGCCGCCGCGACGCTGGCGCTGGCCATCGGCGCGGGCCTCGGCCGCTCCGAGTTCCGCGATCTCGGCCGCACCGTCCCCGCTCCGGACGCCGTGTGACCTGCTACAACCCGGGACGACCTGGACCGCGAGCTCGACCGGGCCGACCCGGACCCCGCCGCCCTGGCGGCGCTGCAGGCCGCCAGCTTCGCCGGGGCCGGTCCCGGGCTGCGCCAGGCCTACCCGGAGGAGCGGCGCCTCTCCGGGCCGGAGCTGGCGGCGCTCCTCGCCCGGCCCGGCCGCCTGGTGGTCTCCTCGTCCCGGCCCGACGGCCGGCCCCGGAGCACCCCCGTCTCCTTCCTCGTCGTCGCGGGACGCTTCTGGCTGCCGACCGGGGCCGGCGCCGCCCGGGTCCGCGACGTCGCCCACACCCCCTGGCTGGCCCTGGCCCTGACCGAGGGGGGGCCGGCCCGGCACCGGGCGGTCCTGGTCGAGGGGCCGGCCGCCGTGGTGGCCGCGGCCGATCTGCCAGGGGAGGTCCGGCGGCGGGCGCCGGCGCTTCGGGTCGGCGGGGACTGGGCCGCGGTCTGGCTCTGCGTCGATCCCCAGCGCCTGGTGTCGTACGCCTCCCCCGGGTGGTCGGCGGGCCCCGGCGCCCTGACCGATCCCCCCAGGCCTGGGGCCGGGGAGCTGAGCCCGGCCGCTGCGAGAATGGGGCGCGTGCCCCACCCGTACTGGCCGCTCTTCGACCTGCGCGTCCGCACCCCGCGGCTGGAGCTGCGGCTGCCGACCGAGGCCGAGGAGCTCCGCCTGGCGGCGCTGGCGGCCCGGGGCATCCACCCCCCGGAGGCGATGCCGTTCGGCATCCCCTGGACCGACGCCCCCTCCCCGGAGCTGGAGCGGGGGGCCCTGCAGTGGTGGTGGCGGCAGCGGGCTGAGTGGCGCCCTCAGCGCTGGTGGTTCACCGGCGCCGTCTTCGTGGCCGGCGAGCCGGTGGGCGTGCAGGACCTGTGGGGCGTGGAGTTCGCGAGCCTGGGCACGGTGGAGACCGGCTCCTGGCTGGGCCGCGCCCACCAGGGCCAGGGCCTGGGCCGGGAGATGCGGGCCGCCATCCTCCATCTGGCCTTCGCCGGCCTGGGGGCGGTGGAGGCGCTCTCCGGGGCCTGGCTGGACAACGCGGCCTCGCTGGCGGTGTCGCGACAGCTGGGCTACGTGGAGAACGGTGAGGCCTGGCGGCTGCGGCGCGGGCGGCCCGCCCGCCACCAGGGCCTGCGCCTGGAGCGGGCGGCCTGGGAGCGGCAGCGGCGCCCGGACATCACCATCGAGGGGCTGGAGCCCTGCCGGTCCCTCTTCGGGGCGGGGCCGGCGGCGGCGCCCCCCGGCTGAGGCCGCCCGCGGCGCGCCTTGGGGTCAGGCGGGAGGGGCGGGCCCCGCCCGGTGGCCGCCGACGGGGAACCGCCCGGCGACGGCCAGCCGGTTCCAGGCGTTGATCGCCACCACGGCGTACACCAGGCAGGCCAGCTCCGCCTCGGTGAAGTGGCCGCGGGCCTCCGCCACCAGGGCGTCGGGCAGGGGCCCGCGGTCCGGGCGGGTCACGGCCTCGGCGACGGCCAGGGCGGACCGCTCCCGCGGCGAGTAGAAGGGGGCCTCGCGCCAGGCGGCCAGGCCGTACAGGCGCTGCTCCGTCTCACCCAGGGCGCGGGCGTCCTTGGTGTGCATGTCGAGGCAGAAGGCGCAGCCGTTGAGCTGCGAGCAGCGCACCCGCACCAGCTCCAGCAGCCGCGGGTCGAGGCCGCCGCCCCGCACCGCCGCCTCCAGCCGGCCCATCGCCAGCCGGCCCTCGGGGAAGAGCCGGATCAGGTCGATCCGGTCCGGGTCGCCGCTGCCGCTCACGGTCCGTCCTCCCCCCGCGGCCGCCGGCGTGCCCCCGGCCCGAGCCCCGACCGGCTCACCGGCGCGCGATGACCAGGCCGGAGGGAGTGGCCGCGGCCCCCTCCGCGACCAGGAGCGCCCGGACCAGCGCCGCCGCTAGCAGCGCCCCGGCCCCCCCGCTGAGGTCGGCGAGGGCGACGGCGGCCAGGCGGGCCCCGATGGTGCCGGCGTCGCGCAGGGCCACCACCGCCTGGGCCAGCCGGAGCCGGGCCACCGGCGTGTCCAGGACGGCCAGGACCGGCGCCATGTGGCGCTGGACCCGCTCGCCGTCCTGGGCCCGCACCGCCGCCGCCAGCGCGTCCAGCTCGGGAGAGAAGAGCGCCGGCAGGGGCAGCTGCATCGAGAGCTCCCGGGCGGGCAGGCCGATCATGGCGTCGAGCAGCTCGTGGAGCTCGAAGTCCGTGCAGCCCCGCAGGGCGGTCGCGCTCTGGCGCCGGAGGGCGGCCAGGGCGGCTGTGGCCAGGGCCGCCTCCGACGGGCCCCGATGGACCCCGTGGCAGTGCTTGGCCTTGCGGCCGCTGCCGCAGGCGCAGGGCTGGTTGCGCCCAGCCCCGCCACCGACCGCCTTCCGCGCCGCCTTGCCCACCGGCTCAGGGTAGAGGCTGGGGATCGCCGGTGCCGAGCAGGGTGCGCGCCTGCAGGGCGATGCTGAGCACGACCCGGGCCTCCGGGTCCTCCAGGGAGAGCCCGGCCAGCTGCTCGATGCGCTGGATCCGGTAGCTCAGGCTGTTGACGTGCACGTGCAGGGCGCGGGCGGCGGCGCTGCGGTTCCAGTGCACCCGGGCCAGGGTCTCCAGGGTCGGCAGCAGCGGGGTGCGGTGCCGGGTGGCGTACCGCAGCAGCGGGCCCAGGGTCTCGTCGACGAAGTGACGCAGGACGGCCGGGTCGCGGACCTCCAGGAGCAGGCGCAGCGCCCCCAGGCTGCGGTACGAGGTGATCTCCCGGCCCGCGCCGCCGCGGCGGCGCAGGCGCAGGGCCTGGCGGGCCTCCTCGTAGGCCCGGGGCAGGTCGGCCACCGTCTGGGTGCGGTTGCCGATACCGGTCGAGAAGTGGCCGGCCCCGACCACCCGGTGGGCGAGGTCGAGCAGGCCGGCCGCGAAGCGCTCCACCGCCTCCAGGTCGGTCAGCGACCCGGTCTCGCCGGGCGCCGGCGGGTCCGGGCCCGGCGGCGCCGCCGGCAGCACGCAGACCAGGCCCACCGGGCGGGTGACGACCAGCGTCCCCGGGAAGCGCCGCCCGCAGGCGTCCGAGACGGCGGCGTGGAGCCGGTCCTGCAGGAGGCGTCCGGAGAAGCGCGCCGCCGAGGCGTCGTCGTCGGGCTCGGTCACCATCACCCACGACTCGGGGGCGATGCGGTGACCGAGCCGGGCGGCCTGCACGGCCAGCCGGTGGAGCTCCTCGGGTTCCAGGTCCCGCCGCAGCAGCTCCTCCACCAGGTCCCCGCGGAGGCGGCGCTCGACCTCGGCCGCGGCCTGCTCCTTGGCCAGCTCCAGGGCCAGCACCGTGGCGCCGTGCTCCAGGGCCTGACGGCGGCCGGGCGGGTCCGGGTCGGCGGCCGCCGCCCCCAGGATGGCGACCAGCTCGCCGGCGACCCAGATCGGGGTCAGGGTCAGCGGCTGGCGGTGACGGCCGACCAGCACCTCGGCGGGGGCGGTGGTGCGCCCGGCACGCCAGGCGGAGGGCACCGGGACCCGCTGGACCCGCAGCGGCGCCGGCCCGCCGCGCTCCAGGCGCAGGCCGCCGTGGTCGAAGAGCGCGACGGCCGCGCCGGCCAGGCTGCCGATCGCCTCCAGGATGGCGGAGGGGCCGGCGCCGGCCAGGGCCAGGGTGGTGAAGCGCTCGTGGATGCGCTGGGAGCGCTGGATCTCCTCCAGCTGGGCCTGCAGACGCCGCTGCAGCTCGCTGCGCTCGATGATGCCGGCCACCCCCCCGGCGATCGCGCTGAGGAAGTCCAGGTCGGCGGCGGTGAAGTCCCGGGCGGCCACGGTCTGGACGTTGAGGACGCCGACCACGCGCGGGCCGGCCACGATCGGCACCGAGAGCATGGAGGTGAAGCGCTTCTCGTCGACGCCGTCGACCCAGCGGAAGCGCGGCTCCCGGGCCACGTCGGGGACCGGCAACGGCCGGCGCCGCTGGGCCACCCAGCCGGTGACCCCCTCGCCCAGGCGCATGCGGGCGCGCCCGATGGCCCGCTGGTTCAGCCCGTTGGTGGCGGTCAGCACCAGCTCGTCGGCGTCGGGCTCGTACAGGTACAGCGAGCAGACGTCGGTGTGCATGGCCCCGGTGGCCTCGCGGATGATGAGGGCCAGGAGCTCGTCGGGCTCGATGGTGGAGGCGGCCACCGTCGAGAGCCGCTGCAGGAACATCAATTCCGGCAGGCTGCCGGACGCCGGTGGCGGCCCCGGGGACGCGCGCTTCATGGCGGCATTCTCCGGGAACGGGGGGCCCGCGGGCGGGGCGCCCACGCTCCGGAGGAGGCCGGCCCCGCACCGTGGGCGCCCTGACCGCCGGGCCGGCGATCGCGGTGCCGGGACCGTGGTCCTCGCGGTCGAAACGGAGCTCGCGGTCCGGCGGTCGGTCCGGCGTGGTCGGCGAACCATCTCGTGGTCGCCCAGCTGTCGCCGGCGCCCCGCGGGCAGCGAGGCTCCATCAGCTGAAACAACGGTTGGGCATTCCCGAGTGGCCCGACCGTCGGGGCCGCCGAAGGTCCATGTCATCTCGAAGACGGCGGGTCCGTTGACGGCCCTTCCCCCCGTGGGCCGACCGGCCCCGGGGGACAGCTTCGGGAGGACTGGGCCCCGGTGCCGAAAGGGAGCACCGGCTCAACCGGCGCGGTTAACCTCTCTCCATGGATGTTGCCCGACTTCTGGCCTTCAGCGCAGTGGCTCTCGCGCTCATCGTGGTGCCCGGGCCGAGCGTGCTCTTCGTCGTCAGTCGGGCTTTGTCCTTGGGACGGCAGGCGGCGCTGATCACCGTCGTCGGCAATGCTGCGGGGGAGTTCGGCCAGGTGGTGGCCGTGGCGGTCGGGGTGGGTGCCCTGGTGACTACCTCTGTGGCGGCCTTTACCGTAGTCAAGTTGCTGGGTGCGGCCTACTTGATCTATCTGGGTGTCCAGACCATTCGGCGGGGGCGCGCGGGAGTCCCTCTGCCGACGTCGCCGACCCCGCCCCGGAGTCACGGGCGGGTGGTCTGGCAAGGGCTGGTGGTGGGCGCCACCAATCCCAAATCGATGGTCTTCTTCGCCGCGGTGCTCCCCCAGTTCGTCGCCCCTGGTCTGGGCCACGTTCCGCTCCAACTTCTGCTCTTGGGACTGGTCTGGGTCGGTATCGCGCTGCTCTCGGACAGCGCCTGGGCTTTGGCGGCCGGCGCGGCGCGGTCCTGGTTCAGCAGCTCGCCTCGGCGCTTGGGCAGGGTGCAGACGGGTAGTGGGATGGTGATGATCGGCCTGGGGGTTGGGTTGGTCTTGACCAGCCGGTCCGCCTCCGGTTGAGAACAGGAGGCCTCTGGCGGCTGCCAGAGAGAAACCCGCTCCTCGACCGCTGCCCACTCAGGCGACACCCGTGCTGGTCGGCACCGACTTCGAGTCGCTCTCCCCTCGCCAGCAGGCCGCGTCTCTGGCGGCCGTGGAGGCGCTCGTGGCCGATCTCAGCACCGGTGGCGGCTGCCGGCAAACGGCTGCTGGTCAAGGGCGCGCGTGGTAGTCCCGGGGTCTTCGAGATGCTCTGGGAGTCCGATGAGCGGGCCACCTTCGAGTACGCCGCGCCCAGCGCCGATGGCCGAGCCCACATCGTGTGGCGCCGAGTGGGTACCCGCTCCATCCTCGACTGGCCATGACACACATGGGTTCGGTGGCGTTGTCGCTCGTGACGGGCCCGGTGACCAGAGGATCTGGGTCGCCTCCTCTGGGAGGGGCCGGCGCTGATGGGCCTGTGACGAGGATCGGCGCAGGATTATGAACGCGAGACGGTGCGCCGGATCGCGCGTCTCACCGAAGCGCCCGCACGCGGCACTGAAGCCCCGGGCCGCGGCTCGAGACCTCCCCCGGTCATCCCCGGATGAGCGGGGGAGGTGGGTCTTGAACAGCTCGGTCCGCTGAGACCTCACGAATCGACATCGGCCAGTAGCTGGTCAACGCCCTCGCGGGCCGCGACGCGTCCGGCGCGGCTGGGTCCACGATCCCTCCGGCAACCGCATCGAGCGCATCGATGCGGGCCCGGACGGGCGGGCGGTGTCCTCTCGGGCCTTCGGGCGCATCGCCCCTGGCGGCCGGGACCGCCAGGGGGAGGCGAATCGCGGGACGAGCGGGCGGCGACGGCCGGAGCCCCGCGCCCGGGTGCTCGAGCCCGGCCCGGGTGCCGACCCCAGAGAGGAGGGCTCCGGGATCAGGCGGGCGGAGTCCAGACGTAGGGGGTGGTGGTGGTGACGGCGACGAAGCCGAGACGCTCCAGGACCGGACGGCTCTGGTCGGACGCGTCCACCTGCAGGTAGCGAACGCCGCGCGCCACCGCCAGCCGAGCGCGCTCCGTCACCAGGTGCCGGTAGATCCCGCGACCTCGCCAGGGGGCCACCGTGGAGCCCCCCCACAGCGCCGCGAACGCCGTCCCGGGCCGATGGACCAGCCAGGCCGCCGACACCACCGCGTCGCCGGCCTCGGCCACCAGGACGGCGATCTGGTCCGGCCGCGCCCGGCTCCGCCCGATCAGGTCGTCGGCCAGCCAGCCCAAGGCCTCCCCCCAGACCGCCGACTCCATGGCCGCGATCCGGCGCATGTCGGTCTCGTCCGCCGTCTGACGCACCCCGACGCCGGTGGGAAGAGGGGCGTCGTGGCCAGCCATCTCCGCGGCCACGCCGATCATCACCGCCTCCGGGGCCTCCGGGACGAAGCCGGCGGCGATCAGCCGCCGCCCGATGTCGCGCGGCCGGTCGTGGCTCCGGGCCTTCCACTCCACCGCCTCGCCGCGCGCGGCGAAGAAGTCGCGCTGGCGGGCGATCAACGCGTCCAGGGCCGCCCCCCGGACCCGAAGGTCGGGCGGCGGGCTGACGAAGCCGCGGTGCTGGCCCACCAGGCGCACCAGGGGGCCGTCGCGTTCGGCGTGGGCCCCGGGCGGCGGGGGAGCCGTCTCCGCCGGGCGCACCTCGCGGTCATAGGCGGCGAGCAGCGCGTCTCCATGCACCACCGGCGGAGTGTAGCGACGGCCGCGACGCCGACCGCCGCCCGGGGCCCGGGCGGCGCGGCCAGGGCCGGGGGAGAGCCGCTGCCCCACCGCGGCACGGGGGGCAGCGCCTCGGACGGGCGACGCCCGAGAGCACGGCGACGCGAGCCGTGCGAGAGGGCAACCGTCCCCACGACCCTCGTGGCCCCATGGCTGAGTCGGCGGCCCGGAGCGATGCGGTCGGGGAGGTGGTGGGCGAGTTCGAGGTCACGCGCTGGGAGGAGGCCCCGTACGACGAGCCCGCCGACGGACCGAGGCTGACGCGGGTCACGGTCCACAAGACCTTCCGCGGGGCGATCGACGGGACCAGCATCGCGGAGCTGCTCACGGCCCAGGGCGGCGACGGCCGTGGCTACGTGGCGTCGGAGCGCTTCACTGGCAGCATCGCCGGCCGCCAGGGGACGGTCGTGTTCCAGCACGGCGGTCTCGACGACGGCCACACCCCCACGACCTGCGGGCAGGTCGTGCCCGGTTCGGGCACCGGTGACCTCGCGGGGCTGGCGGGGTCCGTCTCGTACACGCACGACGACAGCGGGCCCGGGTCACCATGGTGCTCGGCTGACCGTGGTGCGGTGTGGCTGACCCGCGCCGACGGGGCGGCCCGCGACCGCCCGCCGCCGACGCCGACCGATGAGCCCCGTGAGCGCGCCCACCCGCCAGGTGGCTCTGCTGCGCGGCATCAACGTCGGGCGCAGCCAGCGCGTCCCGATGGCGCGGCTCCGCGAGCTCCTGACGAGCCTCGGCTACACCGACGTGGTCACGCACCTGCAGAGCGGCAACGCCGTCTTCACCGCCGACGAGCCTCCGGCGTCGACCGCCGATGCCATTGAACGAGGCCTCCGCCGCGTCCTGGAGGTGAACGCCCGGGTGATCGTGCGCACCCACGCGGAGCTGACCGCCGCCGCCGGGGCCGACCCGCTGGCGGCGGTCGCCACCGATCCCGCCCGGCACCTCCTCGGCTTCCTGTCGGACACGCCGGACCCCGGACGCGTGGAGAGCACGGTCGAGCTCGGTGGTGACGCCGGCGCCGGGCCCGATCAGGTCCGGATCATCGGCCGCCACCTCTACCTCTGGTGTCCGCGAGGAGTCCTGGAGTCGGTGTTCGCCTCGGTGGACTGGGATCGCCGCCTTGGTGTGGCCACGACCATGCGCAACTGGAACACGGTCACCCGCCTTGTCGAGCTGACGGGGGAGCAGGTCGGGCAGCGCCCGCCGTGGCAACGGCGGTCAGGCGGCGGAGCTGCCGCGGGATGCTGAGCGCTGCCGCTTGACCCGGCCACCGAGGGGAGTTCGGAGTCCGCCGCAGCGGGCCGGCGGCGGCGCCGTCCGGGGTTGAGCCCCCAACGGCCACGGTTCCGGGCCCACCCGCAGGTTCCTGCAGCGGTGCAGCGGTGGCGAGACGAGAACCACCCCGCGCTCCGGAAGCGGGCCCAGCAGGTGCGGTGGTCTCCTTCGGGGAGAAGGCGGGGATCCGCACCGCCCCCACAGCGACACCACCTGGGCACCCCAGGGCAGGACCCCGGCGGTGCGGACGACCGGGAGCCGCTTCGGGTTGAAGGCGATCCCGTGCACCTCCGAGTGAGCCCGCAGCGCACGACCGCCACCGTGTTCGTCGAGCTCGGTCGCCGGCCTATCCGCAACCACCAGCGCCCGGCGGTCTTGATCGTGGGCCATCCCCCCACGCACCAGGCCCGTGCACGCATGGTCAAGGACTTCGTGGAGCAGACCCAGGGCAAGCGGCGCCTCTTCCACCTGCCGCCCCACGCGCCGCAACTGAACCCCTATCAGTGGGTGGGGCGGGATGGGCGGAACCGCCGGGTGAGGCCTCAGGGGATCTCGGGCCCACCCCGTTCCAGGAACGGGGTCTGGGCACGCCACGCCGACAACAGAGGCCGCCCGCCACCATCTGCGGCTTCTTCGAGGCACCCGATCTGCACTACGTCCGCTGCAAGGTCGGCTTCCCAACGCTCGGACCAGCAAGCCTATTGCGGGATTGCGGTCCTGTCACCTGATTCGATCATGGAGCCAAGACGACGACTTCTTGCAGGATCCCGCGGACAGTGGCGGACTCCGTGGATTACTTTGAGGTCTTGGACTTGTTCAGGGCCACGGCGGCGCGAAGAAGAGCCTTCAACGCCTCCTCGTCGATCTTCTCGCCCTCGTGGAAGTCGATGGCACGCCTTGTGTTCCCGTCAAGACTGGAGTTGAAGATGCCCGAGGGATCCTTCAGAGCCGCCCCCTTGGCGAAGGTCATCTTCACGATGTTCTGGTAAGTCTCGCCTGTGCAGATCAATCCGTCGTGCGCCCACACCGGAACCCCTCTCCACTTCCACTCCTCGACGACCTCGGGATCGGCCTCCTTGACCAAGGTGCGGAGCCGGCTCAGCATCTCGCCCCGCCAGTCGCCCAGCTCCTTGACTCTGGCGTCGATCAGCTGAGAAGGGGACTTGCCTGTCGGCGACCCGCTCTGCTTCATGCCCCCTTCTCCTCCCTGGTCCCGAGCCTTTGACACGTGTGGGTCATCCCCAGCGGCGCGATTCTATCCGGAGCTGCGGCCCACCGACCCGTCGGCAACCGCGAGCCCGGAGGGGTCACGCTGCCGGTGCGGCCTCGGCGCTCTTGGACGGTGCCTGGAGCCGGCTGGCCATGGTCTCGACGGTCCGTCCAGTGCTGCCGTCGACGACCTGCCCCCGGTGGCTCTGGAGCCGACCCCCGACGTGGACCTGACGGCGCTTGACGAGGTGCGTGGTGGCCAAGCCAGCGAGATGCCCCCGGAGAAGCACGTCGTGGAGCTCGGCGTGCGTCTTGCCGTTGGTCGCAACCCGGACGGTTGTGCCGTGCCCGCCGGAGCCAGGCTCTCGGAAGTTCGGGAGCAACGTCTCGGGTGAGGACCACGGCCTTGGGCGCCGGGCGCGGTGGTCGGACGGCGTGCAGGTGTAAGTGCCCTGGACCGCGGGGACGGCCTCGTGGTCGAGCCCCGCGTCGGCCCCGGCTGCGATCGGCCCTTGGCACGGATGGCGACGAGGTGGTGATCAAGGCGCCGGGTTCCCATCGCTCCGTGATCCACGAGCGGCTGGGGCGGTTCCGCAAGGGGGCGTGACGACCCCGGAGGCCCGACCAGGGCCGGGACGGCCCAGCGAGCTGGGGGCCCACGGAGGTGCAGCGGCTGGTGGGCGTCAGCACCGGCGGGAACCCGCTGCAGCTGCGCTTCCCGGTTGCGCTCTGGACGCGCTCGAGGACCGAGAAGGTCGGCCTACCAAGGCTGGGACCAGCGGCGCCGGGGGAACACCAGCCAGCGGTGACCGGCGATCGCCAGGTGTGGACGATGCCATCCCCCGCGACGCTGCACCGTCCGGTCTGGTCCAGAGGACAGCGGGTCGGGATGCCGGCGCTTGGGGGGAGACGGTGCTGGCGGCGGTGATGCTCTTGGCGGTCACGATCGGGCGTCCGGCGGTGGCTCGCTCCTCGCCCGCCGACCGGGCCTTCTCGGGGGTCAGGGAACGTCGGGATAGAGGACGAAGAGCCCGGACACCCTGGCCTGGGCGTCGAAGGTGACCCTGGCCTTCATCGGTCCGCGCTCGAAGGCGAGCGGGACGTCGACCACCCGATGGGGCCCGCGGCGCGTCAGCGTGGGTCGACCCGCAGCCGTCAGGGATCCCACCATCTGTCCCACCTGGGCCCAGGCGTCGGCCAGCCGCTGCTCCGTCAGCTGCTCACTGAGGGTGTCATCGAACTCGGCGCGCAGCTCGCCGGTCTCCCCCCGGCGCCACCGTTCCACGACCGCCAGGGCACGCGCCGCCAGGACGACCTCCTCGTTCCCATCCACCGCCGCGTCCTCCCTGACCCCCTCCCCGAATCGTTGCTGCGCGGCCTGGCGGCTGATGCGCAGCGTGTCGCCGATCTCCTGCCAGGTGTGGCCGGCCGCCCTGGCGTCGGCGACGAAGGCGCGCAGCACGTCGGTTGCCACCTCCTCCAGGGTTCTTCCGACAGCCAGTGCCGCCAGCCTCGACCGGGCGGTCCCGGTGCTCCGGCCCTCGCGACGCAGGGCGGCGACCGCCACCTCGGCGTTGCGTGCCAGGAGCTGCGCCAGCACCTCCTCATCGGGCACGGAGCCCCGGCGGGAGGCGGCCTTCGCGTTCACCCCAAGCACGGTAGCAACTCCAGGTTGACAGAGCCGTGTGTCAACTATATCTTGACAGGAGTCCGCGCTGGCGCCGCCCGAGCCGGCGTCCGCCGATCTGAGGGAGACCACCATGCCGCACCGCCCACCGCTCCTGGCGGCGGGGCCAGCGAGCCCGCATCTCAACCCGGCCATCCTGGCCCCGGTGGTCCTGATAGAGCTGGCGTTGCTGGTCTATTGCCTGGTGGACCTCGCCCGGCGCCGGCAGGTGCCAGGAGGTCGCAAGTGGCCCTGGGCGCTTCTGATCATCGTGGTGAGCGTCCTGGGCCCCATCGCCTACCTCCTGCTCGGACGGCGGGAGTCTTGAGCGACGCGGCCGTGCTGTGCCGCCACCTGGCCAAGCGATACGGCAGGATCGAAGCGCTGCGCGACCTGACCCTGACGGTGCCGGCCGGGAAGGTTTTCGGCCTGCTGGGGCAGAACGGCGCCGGCAAGAGCACCGCGATCCGGATCCTCGCAACTCTCTCAGTCGCCCCACCTCCGGCACTGTTCTGGTCTCGGGTTGCTCGGTCACCCAACAGGCGCAACGGGTTCGGCGAAGCCTCGGCTACCTGCCCCAGGACGTCGCATTCCCCCGCTGGATGACGGGGAGGGACTACCTCGTGTTCGCGGCATCCCTGAGTGGGGTCCCAAAGGCCGGGTTGAGAGCCAGAGCTGAGGCGATGCTTGAGCGAGTCGGCCTCATCGCCGCCGCCGGACGCCGGATCGGCGGCTACTCGGGTGGCATGCGTCAGCGGCTGGGGATCGCTCAGGCGCTGATCCGCGCGCCGGCGGTCCTGGTTCTGGACGAACCGGTGGCGGCGCTGGACCCCCTGGGTCGCCGGGAGGTCCTGGAGCTCATCGGACAACTGCGGGGTGCGGCCACGGTGGTCCTTTCCTCCCACATCCTCGAGGACATCGACCAGGTCTGCGACCGGGTCGCCATCCTCGTCCTCGGCAGCCTGGTGGCGCACGGCCCCATCGGGGAGATCAAGGAGCGGTACGCGCAGCCGGTGTTCCATCTCGATGTTGCCGGCGACGCCCACCAGGTGGTGGAGCTCGTCGAGAGCCAACCCTGGGTGGTGAAGGTGCGGCTCGAGGGGGGGCGAATCACGGTGCTGGTGGCCGACGTGCCCCGCGCGGAGCGGGAGCTGCCCCGGATGGTGGCCGCCACTGAGGTCACGCTGCTGGGTTACGAGCGCGCCTTGCCCTCCCTGGAGGAGGTCTTCGTGCGCATTGTCGGCCGGGAGACGATGGCGTGAGCGCCCTCAACGGATATCGCACCCTGGCCTGGAAGGAGGTTCGCGAGAGTGCGGCCACGAGCCGGCTCCTCATCGCCGTGGCGGTCTTCGCCCTGGCTGGGTTCGGGGCGGTCGCCCTCACCTACTACCTTCCAGAGCTGGTGCGCACCCAGGCGGGCTCGGGGATAGCCATCACCGTCCCGAAGCAGACGGCCGTCGACGTCGTCACCTCGTACGTGAAGGACGTCACCCAGGTCCCGGCTCTGGCCGTGATCCTGCTGGCCATGGGGAGCATCGCCGACGAGCGGGCCCAGGGAGTTGCGAGCACCATCCTGTGCCGTCCGGTCTCGCGTCTCGCCTATCTCCTGGCCAAGGTGACCGGTCATGGCCTCTGCCTCCTGGCCGCCCTCATCGTCGGCGCACTGGCCACCCTCACCTACACCGCCCTGCTCTTCCACCCAATCGCAGTGGGGCCCTTCGCATTGGTGAATCTGGGCCTTGCCTTGCTGCTGCTGGACATCCTCACCGTCACCCTGATGGCCAGCGCTCTCCTTGGCAGCGGGGTGGCGGCCGGCGGCGCGGCCTTCGTCGGCTACCTCCTCCTGACGGTGGTGCCCGGACTCTGGTCTCCTCTGGGCGATTCCCTGCCGACCAGCATCACCTCCAACGCGAGAGGGCTGATGACGGGTAGCTGGGGCGGGCTTGGCGTGTGGCGCTCCCTCGGAGGTGGCCTGGGCCTGGCGCTCCTCTGTCTGATGGTGGCCCTGGCGGCCGTCGCCCGACGGGACGCGTGACCCGCTCGGAGCGCCCGAGCCGCGCCGGAGAGGCGGATGCGGCGTGTTCGCGTCAATGATTGGTTGACAGAGAGCCAGGAACGCCGTAGGGTGGAGAGGTGATCGAGTACCGGATCGCCGACGGGACCCTGGAGCTGACCGTCGAGGGCACGGACAAGCTCTGGGCGCTGCGCAGCCACCTCACGGTCCCGCTTGCAGACGTCACCGATGTGCGACCGGTCGCGGATGCCCAGGCCGAGATCCGAGGCGGTTTCAAGGTTGGCGGGGCCAGGATCCCAGGCGTGATCCAGGCCGGCTCCTTTGTCTACTCAGACGGATCGATGTTCTGGGATGTGCACCGTCCGGGGCACGCGATCGTGATCTCCCTGCAGCACGAACACTATCGGGCGCTGGTGGTTGATGTGGAAGACCCCGGAAGGGCGGTCGCGGAGATCAGCCAGGCGCTTGCCGCCTTCCGCGGCTGACCGCACGCTGGAACCGGCCGCGGTGTCCTGAAGCTCCTGCCCATCCGTTGCGGCGGGGCTCTCGCCGCTCGGTGGCCTCACCCGATTCAAGCCGGCCGCCCACCACTGGCAGGGGGCGGACTTGAGTCCACACGGACCCCTGGGAGGTGCCCGCCGATGGCCTGGCCGGCCTGATGGTCATCCCCCGCGCCCGGTTCGACCACCACCCTCAGCCGGACCTGGAGTGGTCAGCTCCCCTTCGCGGGCAGTGATCCAGGCTTGAAGTTCCGCGCCGCGTGGGAGCGGAACATCGCTCCCAGCACCAGGAGCCCCCACAGGAGGAACCATGGATCCCAGAGGTAGGCGTGCCACCGAAGCGCGAGGTGGTCGGCATGGCTGCCGGCAGCGATGATCCGCGCTTCCACCAGCAGGCCCACGACTGTGAGGATCAGGCCGTACCCGGTGAGGATTGCACCCTTGAGCCAGGCCAGGGTGTGCGTGAGACGCCGCATCGCGAGTGGACCGGAGCCGGCGACGGCTGCTAGGGGCAGCGCCGCCGCGACCACCTTGACCATGACCACCAGCCAGATCAGCAGCGCCACATCGAGCGCCCCCGAACGTCCCGCCTCCTCGAACACGCCACCTACCGTGTTGAGGAGCTGGGTGCCACCGGCGGCCCAATACGCGCTGACGGCCGCGTAGAGCAAACCCACCGCGCATGCCGCCCCAGCGGGCACCAGCCCCCTGGCTCGTCGCCCGGATCGCCTCGGCAACGGTCCAACCGGGCCAGGCACCGGCGCATCCCCGCTGACCGTGTTTGATGAACGCGCACAGCTTGCCACAGGAGGGCTTCCTGCCGGGGCGGAGGAGGAAGCGGCCTCGGCTTCCGTTCCGCCGGCGCTCAGGCCCTCACAGCCTCCTGCCGGCCCAGGGCCGCAGGCGTCCGGGGCCGAGGGTTGGGCGCAAGGGTGGGTTGGGCAGCCACTCTGGGGTCGAAGAGACCCCGGCGGTTTGCGACTGGAGGCGGCCTCGGGGGGAACCGGGCCCACGACGGGCGGCCAGCGCCCGGCCAGGGCGGGCCCAGCCAGTCCTCGTCGCCGCCCACGAGCGTCGGCCAGCTCGATCGCTGCCCACTACTTCCCGCTCCTGCGGGTCCCTCGGCTCAACGGGGACAAGGGGGCGGGGTCGGCGGTGTCTTGACCGACCAGAGTCGCGACATGCAGCTCCAGTGCCTGATCGACGGCCCGGCGGTCGCCGGTGGCCAGCAGGTCCAACAGCAGCCCGCGCATGACCGCCAGCCCAAGGCGGGCTTGTGCCCGGGCAGGCCGCTCGGGCAGCCCGTGGCGTCGAGCGAACTCGACCGCCGGCTCAATCCAGCTATCGATGATGCCTTCCAGCAGCGGGAGCGCGTGCGGCCGGCCTTGGAGGGCCTGGCTGTAGAGTTCGAAGAACAGTCGCTCATGCGGCCACAGGGCGGGATCGGCCAACCGGTCCCAGAACCGGCGCATGATCTCGGCCGGGGAGGCGCTCCCGGCGGTGGCGACGATCTCCGCCAGTGCTGCTCGTTGGCGCGCTTCCACGGCGCGCACCACAGCGACCAGGAAGCCCTCCTTCGAGCCGAAGTGGTAGACGAGCATCCGATGGCTGGTGCCCAGTGCCCCAGCGAGCTGGCGCAAGCTCGTATCGCCCAGGCCATGGGCGGCCAGGTGCTCGATCGCCCGGCCGAGGATCAGATCCCGCGGGCTGGAGGGCGAGGCAGCGGACCGCGCCGGCATGTACCACATGGTACATTGGGTGACCAATCCCCGGGTCGGGGGTCGTGGGTGGTTGGGCCGGACGAGTGAGGAGGCGGACCCTGCACATCGAGACATCGGTCGACATCGACGCCAAGGCAGCGGACGTCTGGAGTGTCCTGGTGGAGGTCGAGCGCTGGCCCGAATGGACGGAGTCGGTCAGCGAGGTGCAGCGACTGGACACCGGTGGCCTGACCACGGCCAGCAAGGTGCGGCTGAAGCAGCCCCGGCTACCGGCCATGGTCTGGCGGGTCACCGAGATCGAACCCCCCACCTCGTTCTCATGGAGCGCCAGTGGGGGCGGCGTGACCACCACCGCTGGTCACTTGGTGCGTGCCGGACAGGACGGCACCGTCAGGGTCACGCTGAGCATCGACCAGCATGGCCCCATGGCTCGGGTCCTCGGCCTCTTCACATCCGGTCTCACCCGCAGGTACCTTCACATGGAGGCGCAGGGTCTCAAGCGACGCTGTGAAGCCTGACGACCGACCCCCACCGCCCTTGGCGTGTCCCGGTAGCCGATCCCCTCACCTGAGGCGCGGGCCCCTTTGGGCCTGGTCCCCAACCACCGCTTGAACGCAGGAGCGCCATGCCGCCAGTTCCCTTCCGATACCTCCATCACCTGGTCACCGTGCCGGTTCTTGTCGGAGGCACCGAGACCACTTTTGTGCTCGATTCGGGGATCGGGCTGACCCTTGTCTCCGGTTCGCTCGCGACATCGGCGGGCTGCGAGTTGACCGGCTCCAGCTACACGGGACGTCGGATGTCCGGGCAGGAGGTAACGATCCCGCTCGGATCCCTGGGCTCACTCACCGTCGGAGATCACCGTCGCGACGACCTCGTCGTCGGCGTCTTCGACATCGGCGGTCTTGAGGGGGTCGAGGGGTTCCTTGCCCTGGACTACTTCCGGTCGACGCCGGTGACGGTCGACTACCCCGCCCGAGCGATTGTCCTTGAGGACGCCGACTCCCTGGCTGCCCGAGCGGAAGCCGGGAGTGCCGTGGACGTTCGAGTGGAGCAGGATACGCACGCCACCGCGGTCTTCCTTCCCCTCGACGTCCCCGGTCGGGGGGCGATCTCGGTCGAGGTCGACATGGGCAGTGACTCGTTGATTGTGAACGAGGCGCTTGCCGGCGACCTTGGGATCAAGCTCAGCGACGCCGGCACCCGCAGAGTCGAGGGCCGGGACGAGACCGGCCACCAGTACACCCGCTACTTCACGCAGCTCCAGGGTGTGGTGAACCCGACCGGTGCTCCGTCCATCTGCCAACGAGATCCTGAGGTCATGTTCCAGCAGATCATCTACGACGGGCTCGTCGGCGACGCGTTCCTCAGGAACTTCATCGTCACGTACGACCTCCCCAAGGCCCGGATGATCTTCGCGCCGCCCGGGGGATGACTGGGCGCAGTACAACTTGAGGGCCTCCCGCCACAGGTGTGGGTGACCCAGGGGGATTGGGGAGCAATCGGGCCGTAGCGGGCCTGGCATCTTCGATCTGCTGACAGGCCTCACCGGGCGAGCACGTTTCCGAGGGGCCAGCCGGGGCCCGGAGGGCCACCGCTCCCGCCGGTGGAGGTCCACGTCGCCGCGACGGTCGGCGTCCTCGAGGCTGCATCCCACGGCACCGGCGTCCAGCGGCTGGGCCGCCAGCTCCGCGACCGGGAACCGGTGGCCGCCCTCGCGGTCCGCGGGGAGCGGCACCTCGACGGCGGCGGCCATGCGGCCGATGGTGGGGAACGTGGCCACGCCCCCCGTGGAGTGGCGGTCCTCTGCCCGGTAGCTGGCGGTGATGGCCCAGCTCGAGGTGGCGACGGCCGGGAGCCGGGCGTCGGCCAGGGCGCGGGCCGTGGCCACGTCCCACGCGTTGGGCAGCACCCGCGGCGCGACCTGCTGATGGAGCCGCTACCGCGTCGCCGCGCGCTCAGCCAGCCCCGTCGGCCGATCCATCGGCGTCATGGTCGGGCCGACCGCCACCCCGGCTCCGGCGCACGGCATCGAGGACGAGATCGTGGGACCGGTCGCGTCGGGCCGAGTGGGCGGGGCGCTCGGCGCCGCCGGCGACCGCGCTCCTGGGAGAGCCGGGCGGCAGCCCCAGATCGGCTGGCGCCGGCCCGGCCCCCAGGCGACCCTCGACCAGCCCGGCGACGGGAGCCGGATGCTTCGCCTGCCGGCCCGGGGCGTCGCGTCGCCGGGTCCCCGAGCGCCCGCCCGCCTTCTCCTCCACCTGGACCGCCTCGATGACCGCCCAGGGGTCGACGGCCTTGATCATGTCGATGACCGTCAGCGCCGCCACCGCCACCGCGGTCAGGGCCTCCATCTCCACGCCGGTCGGCCCCTGGCAGCGCACCGTGGCGCGCAGCGCCACCGCCGGCGGGTCCGCCACCAGGTCGGCGGTCAGCTCGACGTGGGTCAGGGGCAGCGGGTGGCAGAGGGGGATCAGCTCCGCCGTCCGCTTGGCGGCCATGATCCCCGCCAGACGGGCGGTGGTGAGGACGTCGCCCTTGCGGGCCGTCCCGCCGGTGATGGCCGCCAGCGCCGCCTCGCTGCACCGGACCCGGCCGCTGGCCGTGGCCACCCGCTGGGTCGGGGGCTTGTCGCCGACGTCGACCATGGCCACCCGCCCGGCGGCGTCGGTGTGGCTGAGCCGGGCCGGGCCGCTCACGCCGCCCCGGCGCAGATCCCGGCGCCGGCGCCGGTGGCAGCCCCGCCCCCCAGTCGCAGGGCCACCGACAGCCGGCCCGGCCGCGCCACCACGCACTGGACCCGAAGCGGGATGCGGTCGGTCGAGGCCGGCAGCGAGAGCTCCTGGGGGACCAGCCGGGCCAGCAGAGGGACCATGAATGTGGGCAGGCCGATCTGGCCCACGCTGACCCCGACCAGGTGCATCGCCATCCGGCTGCCACCCAGGGGCCGCAGGCGGACCTGGCCCCCGAGCACCACCGCATGGCCCAGGACCCTGGTGGTGCCCAGCACCAGCAGCCGCCCGGCCAGCACGTGCACCTGGAGATCACGCAGGGGGAACCCGGCCCCCAGAGAGGCGTCGACCAGGGCCGTGGCCTCCCCGTCGGTCAGCAGCAGGACGGCAACCGGGCGGCGCATGGCGTAGGCCTGGCCGACGGCGGCGGCCATCGAGGCCGAGAGCGCCGGCGGGGCGCTGGGACGGACGGGGGCGTAGGCCGGGGGCGTCACCGCCGCGTGGAAGGCCAGGGCGGCCAGCACCAGCAGCAGCAGGGGGCTCAGCAGGCAGCAGCCGCAGCCGCGCCGGCAGCCCCGCCCGGGCACCCGCACCCCTCAGCCCTGCAGCGTGCTCGGGCCCAGCGCCCCGGCCCGGGCGGCGAGCCAGGCGGCGACCACCTCGCGGTGGCTGGTGAAGGCCAGCTCCGGGAGGGCGGGCGGGGCGAAGAACCCCAGTTCCAGCGCCTCCGGGCCGGTGGTGGGGATCCCCTCCAGCACCGGCCCGCTGTAGGCCAGCACGATCAACCCGGCGTGGGGCAGCCCGACATGGTGCACCCCCTCCAGGCGCTCGGCCACCACCCGGCAGCCGGTCTCCTCCCAGCACTCCCGCTCGGCGCTGCGGGCCGGGTGCTCGTCGAAGTCCACGTAGCCGCCGGGCAGGGCCCACTCGCCCCGCGCGGGCGCGATCCCCCGGCGCAGGGCCAGCACCCGGCCGGCCGGGTCGTGGGCGATCATCGCCACCACCACCTTGGGGTCCCGGAAGGCGACGAAGTCGCAGGCCGGACAGGCCGGCAGCTCGTGGGCCTCGACGCGCCGGAGCCGGAGCGCGGTCCCGCACAGGGGGCAGAAGCGGAAGGCGGCCTCGATCAGACCCACTCGATACCTGCGATCCGCCAGCCGGGGTCCTGGGCGGTCAGGGCGCGGATGCGAGCCACCACATAGCGACGGTCCCCCGGCCGCAGCTCCACCGGGCGGCGCTCGGCGGCGGTGCCGGCCGGCCCCGGGCTCACGGTGCCGCGCCGGTAGACGGTGACCGGCTCCCCCAGGCGGCGGCGGAGCTCGGCGTCGAGGTCGGGATCGGAAGACTCGACATGGCCGTCCTCCCGGACCAGCGCTCGCGAGCCGCCCCGCTCGATCCACCAGCAGAGGGTGTCGGTGGCGGCGGTCACAGCGCCTCGATCATACGCCCGGCTCCGCGCCCCCCCCGGGCTCGGCGGGCCGCAGCCGGGCCAGGTCGTCGCGGTTCCAGTCGAGGGTGGCGCCGGCCACGGTGGGCCCCCGGTGGATGGCGGCCGGCCCGAAGCGGCGCCGGAGCTGGTCCAGGGTGGCGTCCAGCGCCGGCCGGCCGGGGTCGCCGGCGTCGAAGAGCCCCAGCTGAGCCGCCGTCTCCAGCCCCTCGACGCCGACCCCCAGCAGGCGCACCGGCCGTCCCCGCTCCCAGGTCTGCTCGAAGAGCCGCAGGGCGTCGCCGGCCAGGCGCAGGTCGCCCGGGTCCCCGGGGGGGACCGCCCGCCGGCGCACCAGGGTCGTGAAGTCCGAGTAGCGCAGCTTGAGGGTGACCGCGCGGGCGCTCAGCCCCCGCTCCCGCAGCCGCCGGGCCACCTCGGCCGTCAGGGCCCGGACCCGCTCCCGGAGCACGCCACCGTCGCCCTGGTCACGGGGGTACGTCTCCTCGCGACTGAGCGACTTGGGGATCCCCGGCACCTCGACCGGGGTCGGGTCGACTCCCCGCGCCCGCTCCTGGAGCCCGGCCGCGCCGGGGCCCAGCGCCTCCCGCAGGCTGACGGCCGGCCAGCTGGCCAGCAGCCCCAGGGTGGCGATCCGCATCCCCCGCAGCCGCAGGGCGGTCTTGGGCCCGATGCCCGGGAGGGCCTCCACCGGCAGGGGGGCCAGGAAGGCGGCCTCGGTCCCCGGGGGGACCTCCACGAAGCCCCGGGGCTTGAGCAGCGCCGAGGCGATCTTGGTCACCGTCTTGGTGGTCCCCACCCCCACCGAGGCGTCGAGCCCGCACTCCTCCGCGATCGCCCCCTGGAGCTGGTGGCCGATGGCGGCGGCGGCGCCGAAGCGGCGCCGGCTCCCGGTGACGTCCAGGAAGGCCTCGTCGAGGGAGCGGGGCTCGACCAGCGGAGTGACCCGGTGAAAGATGGCGAAGACCCGCTCCGAGACCTGACGGTAGTGGGCCATGTCCACCGGGAGCACGATCAGCGCCGGGCAGCGGCGCAGCGCCTCGGCGAGGGGGAGCGCGGAGTGCACCCCGTGGGCCCGGGCGGCGTAGGAGGCCGCCGAGACCACCCCGCGGCCCAGGGGGCCACGCTCCCCCGGCCGGGACCCTCCCTCGCCGCCGACCACCAGGGGCCGCCCCCGCAACTCCGGGTGGCGGCGCTCCTCGCAGGAGGCGTAGAAGGCGTCGAGGTCGATGTGGAGCAGGGCCCGCGACTCCGGGGCCCGGACCCCGCCCGGGCTACCGGTCATCCGCCCGCCCCACCGACCGGCGCGGGGGGCGGCGGTGGCGCCGGTACTCCTCCAGGTCCTCCGGCCGCAGGTGCCCGGCGGCGATCAGCACCTCGACGTAGGGCCGGCCCAGGTGGGGGGCGGCGCGCCGGAGGACCCAGGGCGGCGGGGTGCTCCGGTTCTTGCTGACGGCCTGGTAGAAGTAGATCTGGTTGAGGTCGCAGAGCAGCGCCAGCCGGTGCAGGGAGATGCCCCGCTCCGCGCAGCGCGCCTTCAGGTATTCGGCGAAGTCCATGGGACGCCTCCCCAGCCCCGGCGGCGGCCGCCGACCGGGGCCGGTCCCCCCGCAGTCTACCCGCCGCCGGCGGGCACCGGCCATCCCTCCCGGGCCAGCCGCACCAGCGCCGGCCAGTCGTCGATCACCGCGCCGGCGACCCGCTCCGGGTCCTGGGCCCGGCGCACCACCCGCGCCAGCACCGGCCCCATCCCCGCGTCCCGGGCCCCGCCCAGGTCGGCCCGGGCCTCGTCGCCGACGAAGAGGGTCGCCGCCGGGGGGACCGCGAGCCCGCGGGCCAGCTCACGGAAGATCGCCGGATGGGGCTTGCGCCAGCCGACCGCGCTGCTGAAGCAGAGGACATCGAAGTGGTCGATCAGGCCCAGCCGCGCCAGCTGGGCCCGCATCAGCTCGGGGGGATAGGGGGTGTTGGAGCACAGGCCCACCCGCAGGCGCATCTCCCGCAGCGCCGCCAGCATCGCCGGGACACCGACGGCCACCCGCACCCCGGCCACCCAGGCCGTCTGGTGGAGGCGCAGCAGGGCCTCCCGAGTCGCCGGCGGCACCGGGCGCCCCAGGAGCGCGGTCAGCACCGTGTCGTACACCGCCCGGATGTCTACCTCCCGCTCCGCCACCGCCCGGGGCGCGGACACCGCGCCCTCCACCGCGGCGTCCAGGCGCAGGGCGAAGGGCTGGGGCCCCGCC
>JAKABB010000090.1 GCA_021802045.1 bacterium | reverse complement strand
CCGATCCGGCTCGGCTGGCGGAGCCACGCTCAGCGGCAGACCAGCGGGCGTCGGCCGGGGCGTCATCGCCGCCGCAATCAGCCGTTCCGCGTACGGCCGATCCTGGGCATGCTTCGCGCGCATCCGGTCCGCCCATGCGTCCGGCACCTCGGGATGCGCCAGCACCGTCAGCGTCATGCCCCGTTCCGCCGCGGCCGCCCGCGCTTGGGCCTCGGAGGCGCACAGGTGCAGATCCACGTACTGCGGCTGCGGGGTGTCCATCAAGGACACCTGGTAGACGGCCGGCGTCTCGCGCCGAAGGGTGTCGCCCGGCGCTTTCTCCGCACTCCACAGCACCAGCCGGCCACTGGGCAGCGGCGTCGCGAACAGCTCCGCGCGGTCGAGCCGTGCCAGGGTGCCGACGGCCGCCGTTCCGAGCGCCCCGGGGCTGTCGGCTCCCGACACCACGGCCGCCACGTCGTCCGGCAGGCGTCCGCCCGCAAACAACCCGAGCGAGTCAGCGGTCAGCGCTTCGCCGTGCTGGCACCACGTGCGGACCCGGCGGGCCCACTCCCGGTCTTCCCCGGCCCCCTGATCCGCGAGGGCTTGAAGAGCCCGGCGAAACGCCGCCGGCGAGAGTGGCAGAGGGTCTCCCCCCGACGGATCCGAGGACACCGCGGCGACCGCCGCCAGGGCCGCCTGATCGAGCCGGGTGCCGAGACCACGTGCCCGGGCTTCCCGGAGCATCGCGCGGCCTTCGCGTTTCCAGCTTTGCAGCGCGTGCACGCCTGCCGGCGGCACGCCGGCCTCGACCCGCGAAGCTGCCGCCGGGGGCTCCGGGTCCGCAAACCCTTCGCCTAACCAGCGCTCGCGATGCGGGGCCAACGGATCCTCACTGGTCAGGGGCGGGGCGTTGGCCCGCCGGGATGCGGTGACCAGCGTGGCCACGGTCGGCCCGAGGCTGACGGTCTCGACGTCAAGCCCATCCCAGGTTTGGCAGACCGCGGCGAGAGACGTGCCCATCCGCTCCAAGAGCCGGGGCGTGCCCCGGCGCACGCCCACGCCGGCCCACGGAGACCCGGTCGTCTCGCGCGTGGGGGCCCAGGTGAGGCCGGGCGGCAAGCGTCGGGTCAGGTCCTCTTCCGTCGGCGCCCACACGGTCAGCGGCTCGCCGTCGGTGCCCGTCAGCAGGCCCGGGGGGGTGCCGGGGCAGACGAACGCCCAGCCGCCCAACTCCACCAGCACGGCCGCGACCCAGGCCGGGGCCGGCGCGATGGACGGCGCCGACGGCGGCCGGGGACTCTTCAGATGCAGCACGCCCCCGTCCGGCAGCGAACCCAACAGCGCCCAGGCGTCGGGCCCCATCACCTCCGCCAGGTCGGCGGTGTAAGCCGGCTCGACCACCACGTCGGGCGTCGCGCGGTCCGAGAGGGGCTTGCCCTGAGCGCGCCAATGCTCGCGCCAGACGTGGACTGCATCGGCGGCCGCGGCCTCCGGGGTGGGAAACGCGTGCAGCTCCAGCCGTTCCCGCGCCGGCACGTCGGCCGGGCGCCAGGTGACGCGCGTCCCCGGCACCCGCACGTACCACTCTTCCGGCCAGTCCGGGTGCAGCCGGCGGGCCGGGTTGAATTGCCCCCGCACATGAGGGCGGCGGGCCGGATGATACGGATCGCGCCCCGGCCCCTCCGGCGCTTCGTCCGCCGCATCCTGCGTCCGGATGGTCTCGGCCACCAGGGCATCAACACGGTTCACGGCGTCGAGCATCGTGTCGTCCCACGGATCCTCGTCCGTCTGCCAGCCTTCCGGGCCGTCGGACACCGGTTCCTGCCGTTCCCGCTCGTCCGCCATCATGCGGATCCCTCCTATTCAGTTGTGAAAAAGCCGCACCAGACGGTGCGGCGGGCCGTTTCTTCTAATCCCGTTAGGCCCGGAGAATCCGGTACCCCGGCGTCTCAGCCGGCGGCGGCACCCCCGGGGGGAGCCCCGGCCGCCAGAGCGGCGGAATGCCCGCCGGCCCCGTCGCCGCATCCGCCATCGGCCCCCACGCGCCGGGCCAGTCCGTGTAGCGCCGGAGGCTCAGTTTCAGGGGCAACGCGCCCATCTGCTGCACCAGGGCGTGCCCCCAGGGCCACCGCAGCACCTCGTCCGGCGTCAAGAGCGCCCGGCCGGTGAAACTGGTCGTGTTCTGATGCCCGCCGGCCATCCGGCTCTCACTTGCGACCCGCACGGTGCTCTGACCCGTCTTCTCGGACATCACCCGCGCCGTGGTCACGTCATTGCCGCCCAGGTACACCCAGGTGGCACAGGCGTTTTGCATCGCCTCCGCCGCCCGGTCCCCGTAGCGGGCGCTGATCTGCGCGAGGGCCTGAACGGCGATCACCAGCCGGATCCCCTTGCCCCGGCCCACGTTCAGCGTCTTGTCGAAGTCCGGAAGCACCGGCAGGTTGCCAAACTCGTCCAGCATCCAGTAGACCGGCCGGGGCAGACGTTGCCCCGGCCGCCCGGCCGCCGCCCGCGACAGCGCCTGCATCTGTTGCTGCACGAACAGGGCCGCCGCACCGTAGAACGCGGACGACTCATCCGGAATCACGATGAAGACCGCCAGCCGGTCGGTGGCCAGTCGCGTCCAGTCCACCGAGTCCCGGCCCGTGAGCGCCACGACCCCCGGATCGGCCCACAGGCCCAGTGCGGTCGCCGCCACGGTGAGCTGGTTCTGACGCGTCTCCTGACCCGAGAGGCGCACGGGGCCCCAGGCCAGCACCGCCGGGTGTTCCGGCGGCAGCGCGTCGAACACCGCGTCCAGGTCCCGGACTTCAATCAGGGTCCGGTACACGGATCCCAGGTGCCGGGCCTCCGGCGGAGCCTGGTCGGCCACCAACAGCACCAAAGCGGTCAACAGCGCCGTGGTGGACTGCCGGAAGAACCCGCTGTGCTCACCGCCGGCCGCCCCCTGCTCTGCCAGCACGCTCGCCAGTTCCCGGGCGGCGCGCGAAGCCCCGGCCGGATCCCCGGCCGCCAACGCGGCCACGACCGGGCCCAGCGCGTTCCAGCTCGCCGACGCCGACGGATTCCGAAAGTCCACGCGCACCACGGTATACCCGTCCAGGCTTAACGGTCCCGACGCCTGCTCCCAGAGCTCGCCTTTCGGGTCCGTCACCACGAGCCCGGACCCGGACTGGCCGATGACGGCCAGCGTCGGCAGCAGCACCGCCGTGCTTTTCTGCGTGCCCGGGGCGCCGATGAGCAGGGCATGGCCGTCCTGCACCGACACCCAGGCGCGCCGAAGGCGCCCCCGGGCGGGTTCCGCGCCGACCACCAGGCCGACGGGATTCCCGGTCCGGCCCGCGCTCCACAGCGCCACGCCGGCCGCCCGGTCGGGCTGGCCCCAACGGGCGGTGCCGAACGTGTCCGAGTCGCGAGTCGATCCGGTCGCCGAGCCGCGCGTCAGGGCCCCGTACACGGTCCCCACCCCGATCACCAGGCACACCCAGAGCCACGTGTGCCGGACTGCCGGCCCGGTGACCACCGTCGCCCACGCCACCCACGGCGCCGGGGGCGCCGCGCCGGGGTGGGTCAGCACCACCGCGAGCTCCGGCCCCAACAGCCCGGCGGCCGCCAGCGCCGCGGCGCCCCACCACAGACCCTTCCGCATGCCCGCACCTCCGTCGCTGGTCCTCACACAAGGCCGGGGGGCATCGTGGCCAAATCGGCCGCCGGGATCGGCGCGTCAAACCAGCCCACGCACGTCACCCGGCCCAGCTCCGTCCACAGCGGGATGTCTTGGGGCGCGTCCACGGTGTCGGCCACCACCCACACGTCTTCCGCCGCCGCGGCCCGGGCCAAATCCCGCAGATCCGTCATCATCCGGAGGCGGTCGGCCCGGGTACCGGCCAGGGCGTAGGACACGGCCCAGAGCGAGGGCACCACGAGGGCTTTAAGCCGCTCCCCATACACGGGCGGCGTCCATCGCAGCGTACGGGCATCCCAGTCGAGCGGCACCATCCACTCCGCGTCGGTCACCTCGGCCAGACGGGCCGCGTCCGCCGGGTCCCACTGCGCCGGGGGCACCGGCAGCCACCACCACACCGCGGGGCCGGGCGGCCGGTGATGGACCATGGCCCGGTAGGCCGCCAGGGCCAGGTCCATCGTGACCGGATGGAACCGGTGTCCGGGCAGCACCACCGTGAAGCCGTCCGGCACCATCGGCCCCAGCCCGTACAGCATGCCGGCCATGCCGGCCTGCCACTCCGCGTCCGTCAGGGCCTCCCCCCACTCCGCGAACGTCAACGGGAGCCGGGGCACCGGCGTTAACAACCCGCCGAGGGTCCCTTGCACCGCCGAATCGGTACCCATCCGGAGCGCCTGCCACTCATACCCGGCCGGTTGCATCTCGTGCGGAAACGTCACGCGCCTTCTCCTTTCACCGAACGCCCGTCGTCCGGTTCCGCGGCTTCCAGGTCTCCAGCACCGCTTGGAAGTCGCCTTTGGTAAACCCGGGCGGCACCGGGAGCCCGTGGTCCGTCATCCAGGCCACCTGGCGCTCGCTCGCGGGGTCGCGCCGCCAGGGCGCATCCGGATCCGTCAGCGCCCGCCGCCGGAGCGTTTCGCGAATGAGGCCGGTCGCGGCCTCGCGGGTGAGGGTGGCCGGCACCGGCTGGCCCAATTGGTTCAAGAGCACCCGCTGCTTGTCCGTGGCCGCCCGCTGACGCCAGCGGGCATCGTGCGCCGCATAGCCTTCGAGGTTCTGGTCCCGGACCCAATCTTCGGCCACGCCCTGGGCATAGGCCAGCGGCAGCGGCTGGTCCGCCAGGGGCACCCGGGCCCCGCGCTGCCAAAGCGTCACGGTCCACCGGTCGTCCGATCCGATCTGTTCGCACCGGATGTCCTTCCCCGGCCCGGCTTCCAGCGTCATGCGATGGCGCTCGACCCGCCACACGAACTGGGATCGAGCCAGCAGGTCCACCGGCACCGTCCCGGTGATCTGCACCGGCAGGTCGGCCGGCGTGAGGTCCGCCTCCTCCGCTGCCCGCTCACCAGGCGCCGTGCCCGTCGCGCTCCGCCCCGCCAGCTCCCCGTCGTGGGTCAACGTCGCCAGCGTGACCAGATCATGGCCGCTGTCCGCCATGTCCAACACCAGGCAGTCGACCTTGCCCGGATAGGGCCGGAGCCCCCGTCCCACCGCTTGGATGAACAGGGTCTTCGAGCGGGTGGGGCGCGCCATGATGACCGCCTCAATGGACGGGTCGTCATAGCCCTCCGCGAGCACGTTGCAGTTCGTGAGCAGGCGCGTGGGTCCGTCACGAAACCGGGCGAGCCGCGCCCGCCGCTCGTCGAGTGGCAACGCGCCCGAGATCCAGTCCGCCTGGTAGCCCGCTTCGACAAAGGCGTCGGCCAAATGCTGGGCGTGGGCGATGTCGACCGTAAAGGCGACCGCCTTGCGCCCCTCGCCGTATTGACGGTACGCGTCCACCACCAGCCGGTTCCGGGCCGGCGTATCCACCGCCAGGGACAAGTCCCGGAGCTGGAAGTCGCCGCGGGTGCGGCGGACCCCCTGTAAGCGGATGCGCGTCGCAACCCGCACCCCGCGTACATCCGCCAGGTAGCCGGCCCGCACCAGGTCCTGAATGGAGCGCCGGTAGGTGATCGCGTCAAAGATGCGGCCGAGCCCCACCCCGTCGCCCCGCATCGGCGTGGCCGTGAGGCCCACCAACAGCTGGCCGGGGCCGGGCGTCGGCCAGAACCCGAGCGCGGTCAGAATGGCCCCGTACGAGCGGCTGGCGGCATGATGACTTTCATCGACGATCGCGAGCCGAAAGGCCGTCGGGTCCAGGCGGGCTAAGCGGTGGCGGTGCTGGAGCGTTTGGACCGACGCCACCACAATCGGGCGGTCGTGTTCATCCCGCTCCGCCTTGACCACGCCAATGGCGTCGGCCGGCCAGAGGTAGCCGAACTTCTCCACCGCTTGCTGCACCAGTTCATCCCGGTGACACAAGAACAGCACCCGACCCGCCACTCGCTGGGACAGCGCCGCCGCCACCAACGTCTTGCCGGCGCCCGTGGGCAGCACCACGAGCTGGCGGTGCACACCGCGTTGCGCCGCCTGGTCGACGGCACGGAGGGCCTCGGCTTGGTAATCCCGGAGCCGGAGCATCCGCCTCGCCTCCTCCCCGACCAGCTCCGGTAGAACGGATCACCACACAATCGGGCGGGCCCGGGCGCGGGGCGACCCCGCGCCCGTCTCGGCGCGATGCCCGCGTAACCGCCAGTCGGCCGTCTCCCGGCACCGCTGGCACAGCACCCCCGCTGTTCCGTCTACCGACCGTCCACAGGCCACACAGCGTTCGGTCATCGCCTGCTCCTTTCGATCGCCACCCGCGATCCCACAGCCGGCCCGTCTCGCCCGCGAGCCCCCGCCCCCACAAAAAAGCCGCAGCGCGCCCCCCCACGCCCTGCCGACCGGCGGCCTCCCCCTGCGCACGCCGGCCCCCCGCTCATGCCCGCTGGTCTTGGCCCCCCTGACGACCGCGATGGCGCACGAGCCCTCCCAAACCGTCTCGGGCCTCCCGGCCCTCCTCCGCGATCCCCTCACGATCCGCGGCCCCGCTCAGCGTTCGGTGCACCCGCCGCACCATGCGGCCCACCACCTGTTCAGAGCGCAGTAGATGCTCGGCGACGTCCGAATACGTGAGGCCGTGCATCGTCGCCAACAGCGCGAGACGTTCCTCGTCCGACAGCTGCGTGCTGACGCGCTCGGCCATCCCGTCGAGCAGCCAGACCGCGTGCAGTGTGGCGTCCGCCGACCGAACCGCGGGCAAGCCCGGCACCGGATCCGCGTCCTCGCACCGAGCGGGCGGCTCGTCGGGCCACCGGCCAGCGTCACGGCAGCGGTGCGAAAGGCCCGAACCGTCTCGGTATCAGCCACGCGCCCCTCCCACAGGCGGCGGAACTGCAGGGTGTAGGCGACGTCGGCGGCCAGGACACCGAACCACGCGGCCCAAAAGTGCGCCAGACATGTGCTCATGCGCGTCTCCCGGGGTCGACGTGAGCGGCGACGACGCCACCGGGGGTGGGGGCGACCGAGTCACGTCGGGACGCCGGCGGTGTCAAAGGCGTCGGCTGCCCCTGCCCATCCGCCGGTCCCACCAGACCGCCAGCAGGATGACGCCGCCCACTGCAACCGTGGCCCCGCCCGCTCGTGCGAGAGTCCGGTGGCGATCGAGCCAGGCCCCCAAGCCCGAGCCCGCGGCCGGTGCACCCGGCCGGCCGCCACGGGGCGGCGCGGAGGCGAGGGTGAACCAGAGGGATTGCGGCTGGGGAGCGGCCCCCCAATACCACTGAAATCGGACGCGGTCGGGGAACGCCGTCGCCGATACCGTGACGACCCGGGTGGCGGTGGCGCCGGGCAGCAGAAGCGGCCACGTGATGCCCGGATGGTCGCCCACCCACGCCGATCCGTGGTAGAAGTCCAGGCGCCCGTTGATGCGATAGCTCGTAGCACCGGGGTTGCGGGCCGACAAGGTGACCTGCCAGGCCCTGTGCACCCAGCGTGCGGACCAGGTCATCCGCGGTGCCTCCGGCCGGGCGGTCGCGGGGCCGGGCAGCACGAAGACCGCCATCGCCTGTTGCGCGATGTGCACACTCCCGCCCGGAGGCGGGGGGTCGGTCACCACGACGCCCACATAGAGGGCCGCCGCCGGAAACCGCGCCGCGCGGATGCGCCAATGGTAGGTGCCGGCCGACACGCGCCCATTGTGCCCGACGGCCCAGGACCATCCGGCCGGTGCCGGGCCGGTGGGCGCAAAGGCACTGGCACCCGTTCCCGGGGCGGGAATCGGCGTTAACGTGTAGAGGGCGACCTGCACCGGCGTCCGGTTGGTGACGATGAGGGTCACCGGCCAGGTCCGGGCCGAAGCGGTGCGGGTAATGACGGTTAGGGAGGGAGTCAGGACCACCGTGGGCGCCGGAGCGGCCCCGGTTAGCAGGGGAACCGCGCCGAGGAGCGCCAGACCGAGGATCCTTGCGGGCCAACGAAAGCGCACAGCCAAAACCTCCTCATAAGCAGCGGAGCTTCGCGCCCGCCGGTGGGTCTCCGATGCGTGAACGGGTCTTCACCGGTTAGGGGACGATCCCGGCGAGCGTGGGCGATGCGCAGTCGGGCCGTTCCCGCCGATCATGTAGCAGGGGCGATCCAGGCGAGCGTGGGCGATGCCAGCGTGAGGGGGTAGGTGCCCGCGACGACGTTCCAGTCCACGCTGACGGTGGCCGTGACATGGACCGTACAGCCCCCGGCCGGGGTGACAAACGCGGGATCGGACGACGCCGGCCCCGACGACTCCGTGTAGAAGCCGAGCGCGGGCTCGGTGGTGACCGACGCGCTTGAGGCGGACACCGGGAAGGTGCTGCAAGTGCTGGAGAGCGTGGCCGCCTCTGACCACGGGAGCGTGTCCGTGGCCCCGGCGATGACGACGGTCGCGGGGTCCGCAAGGGCGTAGAGCTCCCCGGCGGCAAAGTTGTCGGTCCAGGTCAGGGAGCCCACGGGCACCGTGACGGTGCCCGCATTGGCGGGCACGACAACCGCGGGGGGCGGCGTGGTCCCTTGCACGGTGCCGCGGGGAGCGGCGATCGTGAAGGATTGGGTCGCGGTGTACGTGCCGGAGGCCGCCGGCACCGAGGCGGTCACCGTGACGGTGTCGGGGGCGTCGGGGTCCGTGATGGGCGCCGTGGCCCCGCCGCTAGGGGTCGTCGTGACCGTCCCCGTGGTCCCGGACGCGCCGTTCACGATCAGGGCTGGCGGGGGGGTCGCCGCACTGTCGGCCGTGAACGTGACCGTCATACCGGGGGAGCCGGTCGCCGTCCCCCCGGCCAGGAGCTGCGCCGACGCGGTGACCGCCCCATAGCCGGGATCCTGGGTCGCGGGGGACACGCTCAACGACAGGCCGTTGTACGTGCCGATCGTGACGGTGCTCGTCGTCTCCGGCGTGGTCCCGTCAAACGTATTGAGAGTACTGGTCCCGGACGCGGGGGTGGCGGTGTTCGTCACGCCGCTGATCACGAACTGGTTGGTATAGTTCCCGCCCTCACACGCCCCTGACCCCAGCGAGAACGACACGGAGGCGGCGGAGACGGCGGTCGGGGAAAAGGTCCCGTTCGACGTGCCGCCCCCGTTGATCCAGGTGAGCTCGGTCACACTCGCGAACGACTGCCCCGGCGGGGCGTCGATCGTGACGGCATTCACCGCCCACTGGCAGCCATTGGTCGAGTTCCAGGTCACGGTGTAGGTATTCGTGACGTGCGTGGCTCCGACAGCGCCATTGGAGAGGGTCACGGTCATCGGGACTGACGAAGCCGCGGCAAACGTAGGGGAAGGAATGAGGAAAAGCGTGATGACGAACACGACCAGCACGCTCAGGGTGCGCCATCGAGCCACGACCGCGTCCCTCCTTCGTAAAGCCCCGGCCCAGGTCGGGAGGCCAGCGCCTCCCGACGCCGAGCCCGCGGGGTTAGTACGTCGGCGATGCCGCGTACGTAATCGTGGTGGCGTACACGCCGGCGGCCTGGCTGTAACTGGTGGTGGCCGTCAACGTGCCCGTCTCCGTCACCCCAGCGGACCCGGAGGGGCCGCTGAGCGTGTCGACCGTGGTGGGCGTCGTGCTCAACGCGAGCGCGCTGCCGCCCGTTGAGGCGGTATAGGCGAGCCCGTTCCCGGACGTGGTCCAGGGAAAGGTGCCGCTACTGCTGTCAGTGGGCGCGGTCGCGGACACCGTGATCGCGGTGCCGGACGCATCGGAGAGCACGCTGATCCCGCCGACCGCCACCGAGGTGGTGGTCACCGTCGCCGGATCGAGCGACAAGGCGACCGACGACGGCCCCACGGCGCTGATCGCCAGCGCTTCCGCGATGGTGATCTGGGCGGTGATGGCGCCGCTCGCCAGCGTGGCGCTATACGACCCCGTGGCCTCGCTGGTAGGGGTCGTGTTGTCCTCGTTCACCGACACGCTGGCGGACCCGGCTGTGCCGCTGTTGGTGAGGCCGGACACGATGACCGTGACCTGCGTGCCGGTATTGAGCGTGCCCGTGAACGGGATCGTGAGGGTACTGCCGGACTGGGTGATGGTGCCGGGTGACGGGATGTTCTCGGTCGTGACATCCGACACGCTCCAGCCGAAGCTCGGGATGCTCTGGTTAGTGGGCAGGGTGACGACCACGGAGCCGCCCGCGAGGTTCACGTTGGTCCCGGACGTCTGTTGCGCGATGATCGTATCTTGAACGCCGGTCGCCCGGGTCGCATTGGTGGACAGGGACATACTGCCGGCCAGGGTTGTGGCGGCGTTGGCCACCCCGGCGATGCCGAGGAGGAGCACACTGAGTGCCGCCGCGAGGGCACCGAATCGACGAGCCATGTGGGAACGGAACCCGTGCAAGTGGCTCACCTTCCTTAGGATGTGACGTGGGTTCTTGACACCCGCGGGTGTGATCCCGGCGGGGCAAGCGATACGTCTCCGGGGGCGGAGACGATAAAGAACCCGCCGGCTGGCGGGGGACGAGGCGAGGCCCCATTCCTCAAAAAAGGCCCCGGGGGGAACCCGGCGCCGCAAGAGTCCGGGGCGCTTGGGCCCCGGGTGTCGCAGATCGGTGACGGGCCCTAATCGAGGTGAAGTCCGAGAATGGCTCCTCACCTCCTTTCATGGGCGTCTGGGGTGTGAGGAAGGGCGGAGGCCCGTGTCCGGTCCGCGGACCGGCGGGACTTACCCTCGCGTGGTCGGGCCACGGTTCCGGACGGCCGCGCGGGG
>JAKABB010000011.1 GCA_021802045.1 bacterium | reverse complement strand
ACCCGGGGGTGGTGCCCTCGTCGCGCCGGCGCAGCCGGGCCACCGTGGGCGCGGCCTCCCGCGGCACGTAGCGCCCGCCCGGACCACCGGCGGTGTAGGTCGCCAGGGCGGCCCCGGCCGGCCCCGGGAGCCCGGCGCTGTCCGCGGCCGCGCCGGCCCCCACGGCCAGCGCCTCCGCCTCCGGCTCCCCGTCGTCGTCCAGGGGGGTCTGGTGGGGCTGAGCGTTGGCCGCCCGGCCCAGCTCGGGCTCGATGAAGGGGGCCGCGAACTGGGCGGTGATCACCGGCAGCCGGCGCAGCCGGGCCACCTTCTCGATCTTGGCCTTGATCCGCCGACGGAGGTAGCCGGCGGGCATCTGGTGCAGCAGCTGGCGCGCGTCCAGGGACCACCCCAGCTTGCGGTCGTCGAAGGTGGTCTCCTCGGTGACGGCACCCTCGGCGGCGGCGGCGGCCCACATCGCCTGGTGGTCCACGGCGCTGAAGGCCCCGGCCGGGGCCGCGCACACCGGGCAGGCGACCGGCTGCACCCCGCGGGCGGTGTAGCCGCAGGACCGGCAGACGTGGACCTCGTCGCTCACCGGCACCACCGACGCCGGCGGGCGCTGGATGCCGATGGCCACCGCGGCCTCGGCGGGCAGGATGTCGCTGAGGGCGGCGTCGATCAGGTTCTGGCTGACGATGGAGTGGCCCCGCTCCATCGCCCAGCGCAGCACCGCGGTCCGGGCCAGCCCCTGGGCGGCGCAGGGGATGCGCTCCATGCGCTCGGAGGCCTCGGGGGTCCAGACCACCGAGGCGTCGCCGCGCACGTCGATCGGCGGGACGTACATCCGCGAGGAGAGCAGCACGCTGCAGGGGGCCAGCCGGAGCATGTTCTCGGTGTTGCCGCCGATGTCCATCCCCTGGTCGGAGTGGACCCCGATCCGGCCGCAGACCAAGAGCGAGGCGTCCTTCTCGCGCACGTAGCGCAGCACCTGCTCGAAGACCTTGCCGTCCAGCAGGGTGATGGGCAGGTCGACCCCCTCCTGGCGGGCCACGTCGCGGGCCACCTTGAGGTGGGACTCGTAGATCTTGGCCAGCCCGGTGTCGATGATCTCCTCGTGGAGGGCCTCCTGCTCCTTGAAGCGGAAGACCTTGCCGGCCTCCTCGGAGAGCACGCCCACGATGCCGTTGAACATGACGTAGTGCAGGTAGGGGTCGTAGACCCCCACCGCCTCCACCGGCAGGTCCAGGGCCCGGCCCAGCCGGCACGCGGTCTGCAGCCCGGCGAAGGCCTGGGGCGAGCCGTCGATGGCGACCACGATCGGGCCCTGGTAGGGATCCCGGTCCTCGCGGTGGCGCACCACCCAGGTGTCGGTGTGGGCCCGGCGCACCACCCGGTCGACGGTGGTCCCGATCTGGGTCTCCTTGACCTGGCCCAGCCCGCACGCCCCCAGCATCACCAGGTCGTACCGCGACTCCTGGATGTCCCGGACCAGGACCTCCCAGTTCTTGCCGTCGAAGGTCTTGGGCGTGAAGGCCACGCCGGCCTCCTGGCAGCGGGCGGCCAGCACGGCCAGGTAGGAGTCGGAGATCAGCCGCAGCCCGTTGCTGATGAGGCTGTCGTGGATCTTGCGCTGGCGGTCGAGCTCGACCTCGTCCTGGTACTCCTCGGGGAGGGTGTACTCCATCTGCTTGAAGCGGTAGTCGTGCAGCCGGGCGGCGTAGACGTGGCTGCCGATGATCTCGGCGCCGGTGGCCTGGGCCAGCCGCAGGGCGATCTCGCCGGCCAGGGTGGCGTGGTCCGAGTTGTCCAGGGGAACGTAGATAGTGCGGTACATAGTCCTTCCCGCGGGCGCGGCGGGCGGTGTCCCACCGCCTCGTCCGTCCCGAGCCGATCTCGATGCTAGCAAGGCCGGGGAGGGCGGGGCTGGGCCCGCCTCGGCCCTCAGGCCCCCGAGCGGGCCCGGAGCAGGGCCAGGGCCCGGCGGTTGCGCTGGACCATGCGGCCCGCCCGCAGCAGCGCCCGGGCCTGGCTGCGCGGGCCGGGGGCCCCGGGCAGCTCGCGGCGCCCCAGGACCCGCGCCTGGTCGAAGACCGCCAGCAGCCCCGCGTCGGCGGCCGGGGTCAGGGCCAGCCACTCGGCGAGCTCCAGGGCGTCCAGCCCCCGCCCGGTGCTGAGGGCCAGCCGCACCGCCCGCCCCACGATGCCGTGGGCCTCCCGGAACGGGACCCCCCGCAGGACCAGGTGGTCGGCGACGTCGGTGGCCAGGAGGAAGGGGTCCCCCGCCGCCGCCGCCATCCGCTCGGTGTCGAACTCCAGCACGGCCAGCACCTCGGCCAGGAGGCCCAGGTCCTCGGCGGTCGCGGCAACCGTGTCCAGCAGCGGTCGCGTCACCTCCTGGAGGTCGCGGTTGTAGGCCAGCGGCAGCCCCTTCAGGACCGTGAGCACGGTCACCAGCGCCCCGGTGGCGCGACCCGAACGGCCCCGCAGCAGCTCGAACACGTCGGGGTTCTTCTTCTGGGGCATCAGGCTTGAGCCGGTGGCCCAGGCGTCGGGCAGCCGCGCGTAGCCGAACTCGGCGCTGCACCAGAGCACCAGCTCCTCGCCGAGGCGGGAGAGGTGGACCCCGATCAGGGCGCAGCAGGCCACGGTCTCGACCGCGAAGTCGCGGTCGGCGACCGCGTCCAGGCTGTTGGCGGCGACGTGGACCAGCCCCAGCTCCCGGGCCACCCGGGCCCGGTCGATGGGCAGGGTGGTCCCCGCCAGGGCCCCCGCCCCCAGCGGGCTGACCTCGACTCGGGCGGCGGCGTCGAGGAGGCGGTCGACGTCCCGCTGCAGCATCTCGACGTACGCCAGCAGGTGGTGGGCCAGGGTCACGGGCTGGGCCCGCTGGAGGTGGGTGTAGCCCGGCAGCCGGCTGCGCCGGTGCTCCCGGGCCCGCCGCACCAGCACCTCCTGGCAGGCCGCCAGGCCCTCCACCAGCTGGCCGATCGCCTCGCGGGTGGCCAGTCGCAGGTCGAGGGCCACCTGGTCGTTGCGGCTGCGGGCGGTGTGCAGCTTGGCGCCGGGCGCCCCCACCAGCTCCACCAGGCGGCGCTCCACCGCCATGTGGATGTCCTCGTCGCCGGGCGCCTCCGCGAAGGCGCCGTCGCGAAGCTCGGCCCGGACCGCCGCCAGCCCGCGCTCGATCGCCGCCAGCTCGGCCGCGGTCAGGACGCCGATGCCGGCCAGCATGCGGGCGTGGGCCAGGGAGCCGTCGAGGTCGTGGTCCGCGTAGCGGCGGTCGATGGCCAGGGAGTGGCTGTAGGCCTCCAGGCTGGGCGCGGTGGTGGCGGCGAGCCGGCCCGCCCAGGCCTTGCCCCCCGGCCGCGGCTCGCTCAGGGGGTCACCTCCCCGGCGCTGAGCCGCCGCCGGGCCTGCGGGAGCAACGGCTGCGGGCCGGCGGCCTCCAGGGTGCCCTGGACCGCGGCCTGGGTCCGCAGCGGCAGGCCGAAGAGGGAGATGAAGCCCTCGGCCGCCTGATGGGCGAACCGGTCGTCGGCCCGGTCGTAGGTGGCCAGCCCGGCCTGGTACAGGGAGGTGGGGCTCTTGCGCCCGATGACCTGGACAGCGCCCCGACCCACCCGGAGGCGGACGTCGCCGGTGACCGCGGCCTGGGTCGAGGCCGCGAAGGCCCACAGGTTCTGGCGCAGGGCCGAGTACCAGAGCCCGTCGTAGACCAGCCGGGCCCACTCGTCGGCCACCTGCGCCTTGAAGCGCAGCACGTCGCGGGAGAGGGTGAGCGACTCCAGGGCCCGGTGGGCGGTGTCGAGGATGACCGCCGCCGGCGCCTCGTACACCTCGCGGGACTTGATCCCGACCAGGCGGTCCTCGACGTGATCGATCCGGCCCACCCCGTGACGGCCCCCCAGCTCGTTGCAGCGCACCACCAGCGCCACCGGGTCCAGGACCTCACCGTCGATGGCCGTCGGCACCCCGGTCTCGAAGTGGAGCTCCAGGACCTGCCCCTCCGCCGGGGCCGTGGCCGGGTCGACCGTCCACTGGTAGGCGTCGGCGGGGGGCTCCTGCCAGGGGTCCTCCAGGACCCCGGTCTCCACGCTGCGCCCCCACAGGTTGGCGTCGACGCTGTACGGGCTCTCCCGCGTCACCGGCACCGGGATCTGGTGCCGCTGCGCGTACGCGATCTCGTCGGGCCGGCCCATGTCCCAGTCCCGCACCGGCGCCGCCACCCGCAGGTCGGGGGCGAGGGCCGCCACCGCCACGTCGAAGCGGACCTGGTCGTTGCCCTTGCCGGTGCAGCCGTGGGCCACCACGCCCGCACCCTCCTCCCGCGCGATGTCCACCAGGAGGCGGGCGATCAGGGGCCGGCCCAGCGCGGTGGCCAGGGGATACACCCCCTGGTAGCGGGCCCCGGTGGCCAGGGAGGGGAAGACGAAGTGCTGCAGGAAGAGGGCCTTGGCGTCGACCACGTGGGCGGCGATGGCCCCCGCCCGCACCGCCCGCTCCTGGAGCACGCGGTCGGCCTTGGTCTCCCCACCGAGGTCCACCGAGCAGGTGACCACGTCGTACCCCTGCTCGTGAGTCAGCCAGTGGACGGCGACGGAGGTGTCGAGGCCCCCGGAGTACGCCAGGACGCAGCGGGGTCGGGCAGCGCTCATCGGGGGGAGACCTCCATGAGAGGGCGGGGCGCGGCCCTGGGGCCGAGCCGGGCCAGGAAGCGGGCCGCGCCGCGGACGGAGCGGGTCTGGACGAAGATGGTGTCGTCGCCGGCCACGGTCCCCGCCAGCTCGACCAGGAGGTCCCGGTCGAGGGCCGAGGCCACCAGGGGGGCGCAGCCGGGCGGCGTGTGCAGGACCACCATTGTCCCCACCGCCTCGCCGGAGCGCACGTAGGTGGCCAGGACCTCGGCCAGCCGGGTCGAGGCGGGGGCCGGCAGCTCGGGCGGCTGGTACCGGACCCGCCCGCCGTCGGGCCCACGGACCACCCCCAGCTCCCGGAGGTCGCGGCTGACGGTCGCCTGGGTGACCCGGAGGCGACGCTGCCGGAGGGCCGCCGTCAGCTCGGCCTGGGTGTGGATCGGCCGCGACCGCAGGAGGTCGAGGATGGCGTTCTGGCGGGCCGCCTTGGCGGTCATGGGGCGGGCGGGGCCGCCGCGACCGCGGCCACCGCGGTCGCCAGCCGGGCCGTGGCCAGGTCCGCCTCCTGCTCGCTGAGGATCAGGGGCGGCAGCAGGCGCAGGGTCCGCTCCCCCACCGGGTTGACCAGCAGCCCCACCGCCCGGGCGGCGTCGGCCAGGGCCGGGGCCCAGGGCCGGTCGAGCCCCACCCCCAGCATCAGCCCCCGCCCCCGGACCTCCACCACCGGCCCGTCGGGCGTGACCAGCTCCTCCAGCCCCTGGCGCAGCCGGGCCCCGACCGCCGCCGCCCGCTCCACCAGCCCCTCGGCCTCGATGGTCCGGAGCACGGCCAGGGCGGCGGCGCAGGCCAGCGGGTTGCCGCCGAAGGTGCTGCCGTGGTCGCCGGGCTCCAGGACGTCGGCCCGGGGGCCCACCAGGGTCGCCCCGATCGGCACCCCGCCGCCGAGGCCCTTGGCGCAGGTGAGCACGTCGGGCACGATCCCGGCGTGCTGGTGGGCCCACATCCGCCCGGTCCGGCCCATCCCGGTCTGGACCTCGTCCAGGAGGAGCAGGCACTGGCGCTCGTCGCACAGGCGGCGGACCGCGGCCAGGTAGGCGTCGTCCAGGGGATGGACCCCGCCCTCCCCCTGGATCGGCTCCAGCAGCACCGCCACCGCCGCCTGGTCGAGGGCCGCCTCCAGGGCCGGGAGATCGCCGGGCGCAACGTGGCGGAAGCCGCCCGGGAGCGGGCGGAAGGCGTCGCTGTAGTGGGACTGGCCGCCGGCGGCCAGGGTGCCCAGGGTGCGCCCGTGGAAGGCCCCCTGGAGGGCGACGATGGTGGCGGCGCCGCCGCGGTGGCGCTGGCCCCACTTGCGGGCCACCTTGATCGCCGCCTCGTTGGCCTCGGCCCCGCTGTTGCTGAAGAACACCCGGGCCGGGAAGGCGGTGGCCACCAGCCGCTCGGCCAGGGCCACCTGGGGCAGGGTGTAGTAGAGGTTGCTGGTGTGGATCAGGGCCCCGGCCTGCTCCTGGAGCGCTGCCAGCACCGCCGGGTGGCCGTGCCCCAGGACGTTGACCGCGATCCCGGCGACGCAGTCCAGCAGCTCCTGGCCGTCGTCGCTCCAGACGCGGGCGCCCTGCCCCCGCACCAGGGTGAGAGGGACCCGCCGGTAGGTGTCGCAGAGCACCGCGGCGGCCCGCTCGGCGAGCGGGGCCGCCTCCGGGGCGGCCCCGGCGGTCACGTCGGCGCCCCCACCGGCTCGACCATGGTGCCGATGCCCTCCTCGGTCAGCAGCTCCAGCAGGGCGGCGTGGGGCTGGCGGCCGTCGATGATGTGCGCCCGCACCCCGGCCGCCGCCGCCCGCAGCGCCGCCTCGACCTTGGGCACCATCCCGTCGCGGACCACTCGCGCCTGGACCAGCGCCTGGGCGGCCGCCGGGCTGAGGACGCTGCAGAGAGCGTCGTCGGCGTCGCGCACCCCCTCGACGTCGGTGAGCAGGAGGAGCTTGCCGGCTCCCAGCGCCACCGCCAGCTCGGCGGCCACGGTGTCGGCGTTGACGTTGTAGGACTGGCCGTCGTAGCCCAGGCCGATGGAGGCCACCACCGGGATCAGGCCCTGGTCGAGCAGGGCCAGCAGGGGGTCGGGGTTGACCTGCACCACCTCACCGACGAAGCCCAGGTCCTGCCCGCCGGACCCGGTCCGCGGCCGGACCAGCAGGGTCGGGCCGTCCTCGCCGGAGAGGCCCATGGCCCGCCCGCCGAGCCGGTGCAGCGCCGCCACCAGGTCGGGGGTGATCTTGCCGGTCAGGACCATCTTGGCCACCTCCATGGTGGCGGCGTCGGTCACCCGCAGCCCGTCGACGAAGCGCGGCTCCAGGCCCAGCTGCCGGGAGAGATGGGAGATGGCGGGCCCGCCGCCGTGGACCAGCACCGGGCGCATCCCCACGTACCGCAGCAGGACCACGTCCTGGAGGACGGCGTCGCGGGACTCGGCGGCCTCCATGGCCGCGCCCCCCAGCTTGATCACCAGGATCTGGCCGTGGAAGCGCCGGATGTAGGGCAGGGCCTCGACCAGCACCTGCGCCCGTCGCACCCGCTCGTCGAGGGGCTCGGTCATCGAAGGCGTCCTCCTGTCACGTGGTGTAGTCGCCGTTGATGCGCACGTACTCGCAGCTGAGGTCGCACCCGTACGCGCTCCCCACCGCCTCGCCGGCCCCGAGGTCGACCCCGATCGCGACCTCCGGCTGGCGGAAGGCCTTGGCGATCTGGTCCAGGTCGGCCTCGACCGGCACCCCACGGCGGAAGACCGCGGCCCCGCCGACGGTCACGGTGCAGCGGTCCAGGGTGAGGTCGACATCGCTGCGCCCCAGGGCGGCCAGGATCCGGCCCCAGTTGGGGTCGGCACCGTGGATCGCCGTCTTGACCAGCGGCGAGCCGGCGATGGTGCGCGCCGCCCGCCGGGCCGCGGCCACGTCGGCCGCCCCCTCGACCCGGACCGTGAAGGCCCTGGTGGCGCCCTCCCCGTCGCGGACCACGGCCCGGGCCAGCTCCAGGCAGACCGCGGCCAGGGCCTCGCCCACCGCCGCCGCGCCGGCGCTGCCGGCCGCCAGGGGCGGGCCCCCGGCCTGGCCGTTGGCCAGGGCCAGGACGGTGTCGTTGGTGGAGGTGTCGCCGTCGACGGTGATGCAGTGGAAGCTGCCGTCCACCGCCTGCCCCAGCAGCGGCTGCAGCACCGCGGCCGGCAGGGGGGCGTCGGTGGTGCAGAAGACCAGCAGGGTGGCCATGTCGGGATGGATCATGCCGCTGCCCTTGGCCATCCCCCCCACGGTGTAGCGGTGGCCCCCGACGGTGACCCGGGCGACGGCCGTCTTGGGCACGGTGTCGGTGGTCATGATCGCCCGGGCCGCCGGCGGGCCGCCGGCGGGGCTGGCGGCGGCCGCGGCCGCGCGGATGGCCGGGACCAGCCGCTCCATCGGCAGCGGCCGCCCGATCACCCCGGTGGAGGCGACCAGGACCTCGCCGGCGTCGCAGGCCACGGCGTCGGCGGTCACCTGGGTCATGCGCAGGGCGTCGCCGAGGCCGCGGGCCCCGGTGCAGGCGTTGGCGTTGCCGCTGTTGACCACCACCGCCCGCACCGTGCCCCGGCGCAGATGGAGCGCGCTGATGACCACCGGGGCGGCCCGCACCCGGTTGCGGGTGAAGAGCCCTGCGGCGGCGGCCGGCCGCTCGCTGATCAGGACCGCCACGTCGGGACGGTCGGAGCCGTCCTGGCGCACGTCGGCGCTGGCGACCCCGGCCCGGAAGCCGGCGGGAGCCGTCACCCCCTCCGCCTCGAGCCCGGCATCCGGCCCAGCGGCGGCGGGCGCGGCGGGGACGGGCTTCACGGCATCGGCCCCAGGTCGCGCAGGCCCAGGTCGGGGGCCAGGCCGAAGCGCACGTTGAGGGCCTGCACCGCCTGGGTGGCGGTGCCCTTGCCCAGGTTGTCGATGGCCGCGCTGAGGACGGCGTGCCCGCCCTGGACGGCGGTGTGGACCCAGCAGTGGTTGGTCCCCACCGTCCAGCCGGTGGCCGGCGGGCGGTCCAGGAGCCGCCAGAACGGCTGCCCGGCCAGGGCCGTGGCGTAGGCCGCCCGCAGCGCCGCCGCGTCCACCCCGGGCCGGAGCCGGGCGTAGGCCGTGGCCAGCAGGCCCCGGCTCATGGGGACCAGGTGGGGCACGAAGGTCACGGCCACCGGCTCCCCGGCGGCGGCGGCCAACTCCTGCTCGATCTCCGGCAGATGGCGGTGACCCTCCACCGCATACGCCTGGACCGACTCGTTGACCTCCACGAAGTGGGTGCCCAGGCTGGGGGAGCGGCCCCGGCCGCTGACGCCCGACTTGGCGTCCACCACCACCCCCGGCTCCACCAGCCCGGCCGCCAGGGCCGGGGCCGCGGCCAGGATGGCCGCGGTCGGGTAGCAACCGGGCAGCGCCAGCAGGCGGGCCCGGCGGATGGCCTCCGCGTGGAGCTCGGGCAGGGCGTAGACGGCCTCGGCGAGCAGGGCCGGCGCCGGATGGGGGGCCCCGTACCACCGCTGGTAGGCCGCGGGGTCGCGCAGGCGGAAGTCCGCGCTGAGGTCCAGGACCACCACTCCAGCCGCCACCCAGGCGGCCACGTCCGCCGCCCCCACCCCGTGGGGCAGGGCGGAGACGATGGCGTCCAGGCCGGTCGGGTCGACGGTGGCGGTGAGGGGAAGCGGGACGGCGGTGCGCGGATGCACCGCGGCCAGGGGCTGGCCCACCTGGGAGCGGGCCACCACCTGGGTCAGGGCCACCGCCGGGTGGCGGGCCAGCAGCCCGGCACAGTACGCGCCGGCATAGCCGGTGGCGCCGACGACCGCGATGCGCAGGGTCATGGGCGGACATGTTCGCATAGTTATGCGCCGTCGCGCATCATTTCGCCTCCGGGCCCGGTCGACCCGGGGCGCCGCGCCTTCGATAATGCCGGGATGCTGCGCTGGATCTGGGGCCACCAGGCCCGCTGCCGCCGGCTCGGCCTCCGGGACGCCCCCGCCCTCGACCGCTGCCTGCGCCACGACCCGGTGGGCACCGTGTTCCTGCGCAGCGAGGCCCGCCTGGGGGCGCTCCGGCGGGGCCAGCTGCTGGGCGTCGTCCACCCCCCCGACGGGGAGATCCGGGCGGTGGCCCTGGGCGGGGCGATGGTGGTCCCGTGGAGCCCCGGCCTCCACGACATCCCCCTGCTGGCGGCCGCGCTGCGGCCGCAGGCCGCCGCCATCCAGCTCCTGGTCGGGCCCCGCGACGCCGCGGCGGCGCTCCACCAGGCCCTCCAGGACGTGCTCCCGCCCCCGCGCCTGCTCCGGGCCGAGCAGCCCGTCTACACCGTGGATGAGACCACCGTGCGGGCGCCCCGGCAGGCCCCGGCGCCGGTCCGCCGGGCCGGCCCAGCGGACCTCGAGCTCTTGACCGCGGCCAGCGCCGCCATGCACCGGGAGGAGGTCGGCTTCGACCCGATGGACGTCGACCCCTGGGGCTTCCGCCTGCGGATGCGCACCCTGGTGGAGCGCGGCTGGGCCTACGTCTGGACCGAGGGCGACCTGCTGGTGTTCAAGGCGGAGTGCGCCGCGGTCACCCCCGAGGCGGTCCAGCTCCAGGGGGTGTGGACCGACCCCAGCCGGCGGGGCCGGGGCCACGGCACCGCGGCGATCGGCACCCTGTCCACCCACCTCCTGCGCGAGAGCGCCCGCGTGACCCTCTTCGTCAACGACTTCAACACCCGGGCCATCGGGGTCTACGAGCGGGCCGGCTTCCGCCGCGACGGGACCATGCGGTCCTACCTCTACTACTGACCGCCCGGGGGCCGGCCGGTCAGTACTCGTCCTCGGGCCGCCCCTCGTCGTCGTCCTCGAAGCTGTCGACCTCGTCCAGCCCGCTGTCGGCCCCCGGGTCGTCCAGCTCGTCGTCGTCGCCGCCGACGGCGGGCGCGTCCACCGGCTCCAGGTCCGGGATGGCGACCACGGGCTCCCGCCGCAGCAGCGGCTCCTTGGCGTAGGGGCGATACTCCGCCTCACGGGTCTTCCTGATCGGGAAGGAGAGGGTGCCGGCCAGGGACGGGTCCTGGTAGGCCTCGCGCAGGATCACCTGGATGCCGCTCTCGTCGACGTGGGTGACCGCCCCGTCGTAGCGGTTCCCCTGACGGACCAGCCGCAGCACCCGCCGGGCCAGCTTGGGCTCCACCGTCCCCAGGTCCACCCCGCGGGCGGTCCGCAGCACCAGCCGGTCCTCGACCAGCTCCAGGGTCAGGGGGTCTCCGGGGCTGACCCGGATCGGCGAGTCGCCCTCGGGCAGGACCACGCGGGTGACCGCGGTCCGGCCCGGCTCCTCGGTGAAGACGTTGACGTCCAGCTCGCTGGCCGTCGCCGGCACCACCTCCTCGGCCCCGCGCAGCTCCTCCAGCTTGCGCAGCTGCCGCGCCGCGATCTGGTTCAGCGGGTTGAGCTCCAGGGACCGGCCATAGGCGGCGACGGCCTCCTCCAGGCGGCCCAGCTCCAAGAGCGCCTTGCCCAGCCGGTTGTACGTCTCCTCGTCGGGGGGGAACCGCTCCAGGAGGTCCTGGTTGAGATCGGCAGCCTCCTGCCAGCGGCTCTGCAGCGCCAGTTGGATGGCGTCCTCCACCGCCTGAATGCGCGGCCTGGCACGCTCAGTTGCATCACTCACAGTCAAAGGTTCTCCACGTGGCGACGTGTGGCTGGACCGGCGAGCCGGCGCCCGCCCGCCAGCAGCCGCGACGGACGGGGCGCCGCGCCCGCGTGCCCCAGCCCGAGTCGCCATATCATAGCGGCAGAGCGCGCCGCCCGCCCCATGGGAGCCGAGGCCATCACCGTTCCGAGACCCGTGACAAATGCGCCACGTGCCGTGGGCCTCCCGCTGGGGGCGCAAGGCTCCGGGGCCACCCCGGTTCCCGCATCCTCGCGGGCCGCCGCATGCGCGCCCGGCCCGGTGTTGGCGCCACCGGCGATTGCCGTCCCCGCCCCCCTGGCGGCGACCCGCCCGGCCCCCGGCTGTCAGGGCCGCGGAGGGCCGTCCTGGTCCCCGCCGGACCGGACGGCCGCCGGCCAGCATCGGTTCGCCCCGGTCCCCTCCGGCGCGCCCGGGGCCCGAACCCCGCCCCCTGTGCCCGCTGTGCCGGGGCCCTGAACTTGGACACGTCCGCGTCGAACCACCACGCCCTCTCCCAGCCGCAGGTGATCGCCATCGCCAACCAGAAGGGCGGGGTGGGCAAGACCACCACCACCGTCAACCTCGGCAGCGCCCTGGCCGAGCGGGGCGCCCGCGTGCTCTGCATCGACCTGGACCCCCAGGGGCACCTGACCGTCAACATGGGGATCGCGCGCCCCGACGAGCTGGACCTCTCGGTGTACGACGTCCTCTGCGAGCCGCAGGTGACGGTGGGCGACGTCCGGCTCCACACCGACACCCTCGGCGTCGACTTCCTCCCGGCCAACGTCGAGCTGGCCGGGGCCGAGCTGCAGCTGGTGACCGAGATCGGCCGGGAGTCGGTGCTGCGGGAGAAGCTGGCCCCGTACCTGGCCGACTACGACTTCGTCCTCATCGACTGCCCTCCGTCCCTGGGCCTGCTGTGCATCAACGCCCTGGTGGCGGCCACCGACGTGATCATCCCCCTGCAGTGCGAGTACTTTGGAATGAAGGGTATGCAGCAGTTGCAGCAGACCATCGAGCGGGTGCGGGCCAAGCTCAACCGCACCCTGCGCATCCAGGGCATCCTGCCGACGATCCACAAGGCCCGCACCCTCCACGCCAAGGAGGTGCTGGGCCTGGTCCGGGCCCATTACGGGGAGATCGTCTACCCGATCCACGTCAACGACAGCATCCGCTTCGCGGAGTGCCCCCTGGCGGGCCAGTCGATCCTGCAGTACGCCACCCAGTCCGATGGGGCCCGCGCCTACCGGGCCCTGGCCGCGACCGTGATGGACCGGGCCCTGGCGGAGCGGCCATGAGCTTTCGCCGCGCCAGCCTCACCGGCTCGGCCGAACTGTTCCAGCCGACCCGGGTCCCCGACCAGCCGGGGCCGGTGGCGGCGGCCACCGCGCCCGACCCCCTGCCGCCGCCGCCGGCCCGGCCCAGCGGCCGGCTCTACCGCCTGGCCGACGACGAGTTCCGCATCGTCCTGCAGGCCATCCAGCAGGCGAAGTTCCCCAACACCGCCGCCAGCCGGGCCAAGCCCGCGCTGGACGAGTTCGACCAACTGGAGGCCGTGCGGCAGTCGTTGCTGCGGCAGCGCAACGAGCGCGGCTGACGGAGCCGGGGCGGGCGCGCCGGGGGCGGATGGCCCCACCCAGGCGCCCGCCCCCCGGCTTCGAATCGTGCGGGTCCGGGTCCAGGGCACCCAGGAGAGCTTCGCCTACGTGGTCGCCTGCCAGCGGAGCGGGGTGGCGGCGGTCATCGACCCCGGGGCCGACCCCACCAAGATCCTGGGCCAGTGCCAGGGGCTGCGGGTGGCGCACGTCCTCTGCACCCACGGACACCGCAACCACGCCGGGGCCAAGGAGGAGATCCGCACGGCGACGGGCGCCACCACCGCCCTGGCCTTCGCCGACGCCAAGACCTACCTGCGCTCGGCCGGCCGCTACCTGCAGGACGGCGACCGCCTGCCGCTGGGGGACTTCACCATCCAGGTGCTGGCGACCCCCGGCCACACCCCTGGCAGCCTCTGCTTCCTGGTCGGCAACCACTGCTTCACCGGCGACACCCTCTTCGCCGGGCACATCGGCCGGACCGACCTGCCCGACGCGGACCCCCGGCGGCAGCTGGTCAGCGTGGTCACCCGCCTGCTCCCCCTGCCGGCCAACACCGCCGTCTACCCCGGTCACGGGCCGACCACCACCATCGGGGCCGAGCGCCAGCAGAACGTGGCGGCGCGGGCGGTGGCCCAGGGCGGGCGGTGACGGTCCGCCCGGGCCGGGGGCGGCGGCGGTGGTAGCGGGCGGAGCCGCCCACACCGAGGCCGGACCTACAATCGCCGGGATGCGCCAGTCGCCCCAGCGGACCCGCCCCCGGTGGTGATCGGCACCATGCGCCTGACCCTCCACCTCCCCGAGAACCACTCCCTGAAGGGCAAGCGCCAGGTGGTCCAGTCCCTGACCCACCGGCTGCGCCGGACCTTCAACGTGGCCGTGGCCGAGGTCGAGGAGCAGGACGTCTGGCAGGTGGCGGTCCTGGGCGTGGCCTGCGTCTCCAACGACGCGCGCCACGCCGACGAGATGCTGGCCAAGGTCGCCAACTGGGTCGCCGAGGACGCCGGGGGCGGGGAGGCGCTGCTGGCCCGGCACGAGATTGAGGTGATCTCCGCATGATCTTCCCGCTCGCCATCATCCGGATCGGGATCGACCCCGTGGTCCAGCTGGGGCCGCTCCCGATCCACTGGTACGGGGTGGCCTACGCCGTGGCCTTCCTGGTCGGCCTGCGGGTGGCGGTGCCCTACGCCCAGCGTCACGGGGTGCCGCCGACGGTGACCGGGCGCATCGCCTTCTGGGCCATCGTGATGGGCCTGATCGGCGGCCGGCTCTTCTACGACCTGCAGTCGGGGGCCCTCTTCTACGTCACCCATCCCCAGGACATCCTGGCCTTCTGGCAGGGGGGGATGGCCTTCTTTGGCGCCATCTTCCTGGCGGTGGGGACCCTGATCTTCATGTCCTGGCGCACCAAGAGCAACTTCTGGGTGATCCTCGACGCCGGCGCCCTCTTCGGGGCGGTGGGCCAGCCCATCGGCCGAATCGGCAACCTCATCAACGGCGACATCCTGGGCTACCGCTCCACCCTGCCCTGGGCCACGGCCTACACCAACCCCCACAGCTACGCCCCCCACCTCAATGTCGGCTACCAGCCGGTGGCCGCCTACGAGGCCCTGATCGTGCTGGTGATGCTGGGCATCCTGGTGGCGCTGCGCCGTCGCCAGGTGCCCGACGGCATCGTGGGGATCGTCTACCTGATCCTCTACCCGATCAGCCAGTTCGGCCTCTTCTTCCTGCGCAACCCGGTCAACGTGCCCTACATCGCCCTCGGGCTGAAGCAGACCCAGTGGACCTCCATCGGCGTGCTGGTGCTGGGCGTCCCGCTGGTCGTGGGCGCCTGGATCATCACCCGGCGCCGCGCGGCGGCCCGCCCCCCCGCCCCTGACGATGCCGCCCAGGACCCGGGACCGGTGCCCGAGTCCCCCTCGGCGTGACGACGAACCCCCCACCGCCCCCCGACGACCTCGCCCTCCACGCCTTCAGCCGGACCCTCCCCTTCGCCCTCGACCCCTTCCAGGCCGAGGCGATCCGGGCCCTGCGCACCCACGCCGCGGTCCTGGTCAGCAGCCCCACCAGCAGCGGCAAGACGGTGGTGGCGGAGGCCGCCATCTGGCACTGCCTGGAGGCCCCGCCGCCGTGGCACGAGCCGGGCACCGTCTGCTACACCGCGCCCCTGAAGGCCCTCTCCAACCAGAAGTTCACCGACCTCTGCCGCCGCTACGGCCCCGAGCGGGTGGGCCTGCTCACGGGCGAGAACGCGATCCGTCCCGAGGCCCCGGTGGTGGTGATGACCACCGAGATCCTGCGCAACCTCATCTACGAGGAGCCGGAGCGCCTGGCCCCGGTGCGGACCGTGGTCCTGGACGAGGTCCACTACATCGACGACTACCCCCGGGGCACCGTCTGGGAGGAGGTCATCATCCAGGCGCCCCGCCACATCCGCTTCATCGGGCTCTCCGCCACCATCACCAACGTCGAGGAGGTGGCGGAGTGGATGCGCCAGCAGCGGGGCCCGGTCAAGGTCGTGCAGCGCACCGAGCGCCCGGTCGAGCTGCGCACCTGGCTGGGGATGGGCAACCGCTTCCACCGCCTCCTCGACAGCGGGGGGCGGATCGAGCGCCAGACCTTCGAGCAGGCCCAGGAGGCCAGCCACCAGGACCAGCGCCTGCACGTCAACCGGGCCCTGGTCACCGCCGACAACGACCTGCTGGGGGTGATCCGGGAGCTGCAGGCCCACGACATGGTGCCCGCCATCTACTTCATCTTCTCCCGCCGCGGCTGCCGGGAGGCGATGGCCCGCTGCGCCACCCACGGCGTCGACCTCACCACCCTGGCGGAGAAGCACCGCATCGACGAGGTGCTGACCGAGCGCCTGGCCGCGGTCGACGACCCCCAGGAGGCCGAGCTCTACATGGGCATGCTCCAGGCGGACCGGCTGCGGGCTGGCGTCGGCATGCACCACGCGGGCCTGCTGCCGTACCTGAAGGAGACGGTGGAGGCGCTCTTCCAGATGGGGCTCCTGAAGGTGGTCTTCGCCACCGAGACCCTGGCCCTGGGGCTCAACATGCCGGCCCGGGCCTGCGTGGTCAGCACCTTCACCAAGTACGACGGACAGGGCTTCGCGTCGCTGCGCAGCGGCCAGCTGGCCCAGCTCCTGGGGCGGGCCGGCCGCCGCGGCATCGACACCGTCGGCCACGGCATCATCCTGCGCGACCCCGACGTCGACCTGGGGGTGATCTACGAGACCGTGCTCGGCGACGACATGGCGGTGGAGTCCAAGTTCGCCCCCACCCACAACATGACCCTCAACCTGCTCCGCCGCCACACCCCCGAGGAGTCGGCCCAGCTGCTGCGGCGCTCCTTCGGGCAGTTCCAGCGGGAGCGGGCGGTGGTCCACCTCCACAGCCAGCGCGCCAACCTGCTGGCCAAGGTCGACGACCTGCGCCAGCGCCGCTTCCGGCACCCGCGGGTGCGCTGCACCGAGCGCACCCTGACCCGCTTCCTCCACGCCGGGGCCGCCGCCGAGGCCCTGCGCCAGGAGCTGCGGCGGCTCCGGCGGAGCCACTGGCAGGCCCGCCAGCGGGGCCGCTCCGGGCCCCGGCCCGCCGACCCGGGCGGCCAGGTGGAGGCGCTCCGGCGCCGGATCCGCCAGGCGGAGCGGGAGGCGGGCACCGCTCCCTGCCGCGGCTGTCCGCTGCTGGCCGAGCACCAGGCCACCCGCAACGAGATCCGCGACCTGGAGCACAGCCTGACCGCCGCCACCCGAGAGACCGAGGCCCGGGTCGGGCAGTACCAAGTCCAGTTCGACGCCTTCCGGCGGGTGCTGACGGTCCTGGGCCACCTGGCCGGCGACCGGCCCACCCGCACCGGCGAGCTGGCCGCCAAGATCTACGGGGAGGGCTCCCTGCTGGTGACCGAGGCCGTGATCCACGGCTGGCTCGACCACCTGGACCCGGCCGAGCTGGCGGCGACCCTGGTCATGGTCTCAGCCGAGGACCGCAACCCGGACCGGGCCGCGATCCGGCCCCGGCTGCCCTCCCCGGCGGTGGAGCAGGCCTGGCGCGAGTTGCGGCAGGGCTCCCGGCGGATCGGCCAGCTGGAGCACGCCCACGGCATCGGGGAGACGCGGCCGCTCAGCCTGGACCACGTCGCCTACGTCCACGGGTGGTGCCGGGGGGTGGCCCTGACCGCGCTCCAGCCGGCCCCGGGGGTGGACCCCGGCGACGCCGTCCGGGCCACCAAGGGCTGCTACGCCCTGCTGCGGCAGCTGGAGGCCGCGCTCCCGGGCTGGCCCCTGCACGCGACGGTCCGGACCGCCCGGCAGGCGATGGAGCGCGACCTGGTGCGGCGGCTGTAGTGGACCGGCCCGGCCCCGCTGCCGGCGCGACCCTGGTCTCCGCGCCCCGGGTGCTCACCCCGGACGGCGTGCTGGAGCCCGGGACGGTGGCGCTGGCGGGAGGCCGGATCGAGGCGGTCGGGCCGGGCCGCCCCCCCCGGGGCCCCGGCCACCGGGCGCTCCGGTCTGGGGCCCTGGTGCCGGGCCTGGTGGACCTGCAGGTCAACGGCGGCTTCGGCGTCGACCTCAACCGGGACGGGGCGGAGGCGTGGGCGGAGCTGGCCGCCCGCCTCCCGGCCACCGGGGTGACCGCCTTCCTGCCCACCCTGGTCAGCGCGCCCTGGCCGGCGCTGCTGGAGCGGCTCCGGCGGGGCGCCCGGGTGGGGACCGGGCCGGGCCCCGGCGCGGCCCGGATGCTGGGGATCCACCTTGAGGGCCCGTTCCTGGCCGCCACCCGCGCCGGGGCCCACGACGCCAGCGCCCTCCTCGATCCCACCCCGGAGCGCGTGTCGGCCCTCCTCGAGGCCGCCGCCGGCTCCCTGGCGATGGTCACCCTGGCCCCCGAGCTGCCGGGGGCGCTGGCCGCGGTCCGGGCCCTCTGCGCCGCCGGGGTGGTGGTCTCGGTGGGGCACTCCGACGCCAGCGGCGCCCAGGTGGGAGCGGCCGCCGACGCCGGGGCCCGGGCCGTCACCCACCTCTTCAACGCCCAGCGCGGGCTGGGCCACCGGGAGCTGGGCGTGGCCGGCGCCGGGCTCACCGACCCCCGACTGACCTGCGGGCTGATCGCCGACACCCACCACGTGGCGCCGGCGGTCCTGCGCCTGACCCTGGCGGTGGCCGCCGGGCGGGTGGCGCTGGTGACCGACGCCACCGCGGCCGCCGGCATGCCGCCGGGACCGTACCGGCTCGGCGGCGAGACCGTCACCGTGGCGGCGGAGGGGCCGCCACGGCTGGCCGACGGCACCATCGCCGGCTCCGCGCTCCAGCTCTGGCAGGCGGTCCGCACCCTGGTCCGGCTCGAGGTCGACTGGGCGGTGGCCGTCGCGGCCGCCTCCCAGGTCCCGGCGGACCTGCTGGGGCACCGGGACCGGGGCCGGATCGCGGCCGGGTGCGTCGGCGACCTGCTCTGGCTCGACGACGACCAGCGCCCCGCCGCCACCTGGATCGCCGGCCGCCAGGTGTGGGGCCGCCCGGGCCCGTGACCCCGGCCGCCGACGGTCAGCGACCGCCCCCTACTCCCGCCCCTCCTCGGGGACCATCGACTCGGGCACGCTGACCACCCGGTGGGGCAGCTCGCTGATGTCGAAGTACCGCACCGGCTTGCGCATCCGCTTGGCGATCCCCACCTGCACCTGCAGGCCCAGGGAGAGGTTGCCGAAGACCCACATCTCCTGGCAGCAGGCGATGAGGTTGTTCATGGCCTCGCGGACGAGCTCCTTGGAGACCGTGTGCAGCAGGTAGTAGTCGAAGAGCATGGCCGGGGTGACGGGGACGCGGCCCTCGTCGAGCACGAACTTGGTGAGGTGCTGTCGCCAGTAGAAGTTGCGATTGCTGGTGGCCACGTAGACCAGGGGCTTGGGCCGGCGCAGGGCGCGCTCGGCCTGCTCCACCGGGCTGGCACGTGGGGTCGGCGTGAAGATCAGCTCGAGGATGTCCTCGGGGGACTTGACCGGGGCGGGGGACGGCGTCGCGGAGATCGCGGGCTCGTCGGGCGAAACGGGCACGGGCGACTCCCGGAGTGATGCCCGGCGCGGCGGCCACCGCCACCGTCACCAAGAGGTCGGCGGCGAGTGTAGCAAATGGCCTGCGCCAACACCGGCCTCAGGAACACGGCGTCCCCTGCCCCCGGCTCCGGACCGCCGGGGGAGCCGGGGGGCTCGGCGGTGATCCCGGCCCCGGCGCGCGCTCGGCCGCCAGCAGGGCCCCGAGCCGCTCCAGGGCCAGCGCCAGGAGCTCGCGGTTGGCCGCCTGGTTGAGCCAGCGGCTGGCCCCCGACGGGTGGGGCAGCGGCAGGATCCAGGGCCGCGGCCGGTCCGGCCGCGGCGGCCAGTCCAGCTCCACCCCGGCCCCGTCGAAGCCGCGGCCCACCAGCTGCTCCAGGGGCCGGCCGGGCAGGAAGCGGGCCAGCGCCAGCTGGCCCACGGCCAGGACCAGCCGGGGCCGGAGCCGGCGCAGCTGCTCGTCCAGGAACGGCGCGCACAGCGCGATCTCCGCCGGCAGCGGGCGGCGGTCTCCCCCACCGTGACGGGCCGGGCCCGGGAAGCACTTGGTCACCGAGGTGAGGTAGACCGCCCGGCGGGCGGCGGCCTCGTCGCCGCAGCCGGCCTGGGCCAGCCAGCGAAAGAGCTGGCGGCCACTGCGGCCGCTGAACGGCCGCCGGCTCGCGACCTCCCTGCGCCCGGGCGCCTGGCCCACCAGCACCACCCGCGACGGGACCGGCTCGGGGAGCACCACGCTGGCCGCCGCGAGGTGGCCGGCGTCGACGCAGCGGGTGCAGGCCAGCATCCGCGCGTGCAGCGCCGCCAGCCCTGGCGTGGGCGGCCTGCGCGCCCGCGCCGAGGGGCCCAGCGGTCCTTCCACCGGGTGCTATCCTACGGGCAGGTTCGCTGGACACCGGCCACGGGCGCCGCGGCCACCTGGTCTTCATGGAATCACGGTCCGATCCCCTTCGCCGCCCGGATCAGCAGTCACCGGACTCGGGGTCCGCGGCGCCGCCAGCCTGGTGGCCCGGCCTCTGGGAGGCGCGCCTGCCGGCGGAGGCCGGACCGCGGCGGCGCCGGTCCTGGGCCCGCCCCGCGCGCGTGCTGCGGGTGGTCCGGGTCATCACCCTGGCCCTGACCCCGGCATGCCTGGTGGGGGCCCTGGTCGCGGCCGGCCTGGGCCTCACATGGGTCGTCCTGGGCCTGGTCCTGAGCTGGATGGCGGTGGCGGCGGGCGTGGGGGCCCTGCACCGGCACGTCACCGTCCTGGCCGCGCGGCAGCCGGCGCCGCGCCGTCAACGCCCCCACCGGCGCGCACGGCGGCGGGTGGGCCCATGAGCCGTCAGCGCTCCCGGCGCGTGATGGAGGCCTGGCGCCAGCAGCTGGACGCTGGCGAGGCCCTCAACCGGGCCACCGGAGCCCTGCGCGAGCAGGCCGGACGCTCCGACTCCATCGGCCATTCCGCCCGCTTCCTGCTGGGGGCCGTCCACCAGTCGGCGACGACCCTGGGCCAGATGCTGAGCAAGGTGGCCGAGCAGACGGCGCCCGAGGCGCCCGAGGCGCCGGTGGTGACCGTGGTGCGGCCGCGCCCGGCGGCCCGCCCCCGGCGACCGGCGGCCCCGGCCCCTCCCGCCGAGGGCCCCACGCCCACCCCCCGCCGGCGGCGCGTCACCCCCGACTGAAGGAGCCGGGGCGGGAGTTGGATTCCCGCCACGGGTGCTGGTCACGCGCGGCCGCGGGGTCCGGCACGGGGCTGCGTGAGGTGGAAGGTGGACGCTCGCCCAGGTGAGCGGCGCCCACGCCGGAACCGGCCCCTCACCAGGGCGCGCATCGACACCAGGCCGCGGCGAGCCCCCGGGCCGGAAGAGGGATCGGCACGGGGATGTCGTGGGTAAGGGCGAGCTGGCGGACACTCCCGTGCGCTGCTCTCGGCGCCGCGCCGTCCCGGTGATTCAAGCCGCGACGCCTCTGGTCCTGGACCGTCTCCGAGGTGGGGGCGCGCTGCGGGCAGAGCATCCCGGCGCCGGCGAGCCCGTCGCACCGTTCTCGCTCCAGTGCAGAGCGCGAACGGACACGGCTAGCGCGGGACCTCCTCTGCATCTCCGGCCTCCAGCAGGACCGCGCCTGCTCGACTCTGGCGCTCGCCCCGTCTGTCCCCCTCCCCCCCCGTCGCCCGAACTGCCCTTGGGAGCCGTCCAGCCTCCTTGAGCCGGATGGAGCCGGACCCGCTGCCCCGCCGCCACCGGCGGCCCGGACGGACGCCTCTGGGCCGCCCGGTCCATCCATCCACGTTGCGCCGGATTAACCCCCAACGACGGGACCGCCTGTGCTAGCGTGCTGAGCGCGGCTGACGAGGGCGTGACGATGGTGCCGGGGGGCACCGCAGGCCCGACTGCCGTTGGGGGGGGATATGGACAAGCTTCAACCGGGCTCAGCGGCGGGGCGAGGTCCACGTGACCGCTGGATGCGCCGCCCGGCGGCCACGCTCTGCCTGTCGCTGGCGGCCCTCTTGGCCGCCGCGGGCTCGCTGGCCGCGGGAGCGATGCCCGCCCTCGCCGGCGGGACCACCACAACCCTGTACGTGGCGACCGCCGGCAGCGACTCCAACAACAACTGCCAGGTTCAGGCCTCGCCGTGCCAGACCATCGGCCACGCGGTGGCCCAGGCGGAGACCGACCACGGCGCCGTCGCGATCCAGATCGGATCCGGCACCTACCCCGAGCAGGTGACGATCGCACCACCGTCGACTTCACCGATGACCTCGCTGATCCTTCAGGGCCCGACCTCCGGGGAGCCGGCAGTGGTTCGGCCGACCAGCCTGGGTGACAACGTCACCGAGCTCTCCACTGGCCACTTCTTCGACAACAACTCGGGCTCTTCACCTTTCGCTGTTGGCGCGATCATCGGGGTCCAAACCGGTTCGAAAGACGAGGCGGCGGGCGGGACGACGACCGGCAACAATGCCACCATCACCATCAGCGGGCTCACCGTGAGCGGGGCCGGCGCCACGTCCCTGCCACCGAGTGGGCAGCTCATGGGCATCGCCTTCGTCGACACCAGCGGCTCGATCACCGGCAACACCGTGGAGTCCATCGAGCAGAAGTCGACCATCGGGCAGGCCGATGTCGAGGGCATCCAGGTCAAGGCCACGGCGGTGGCGGCCAGCGTCACCGTCAGCGGCAACACCGTGCGATCCGACGGCGGCCACGTCTACGTCGACCTCATGGCTGGTGCATCGGGATCGCTGACCGCGACCGTCAGCGGCAACATCCTCACCGGCGATCCCACCACGGCGATGACCCCGGTGGCCCAGTTCGGGGTCACTGCCGGAGGCCTCACGAGCCTGTCGGTCTGGGGCAACCTGATCACGAACTTCCAGTCTCCCTGGAGCGTGGGGGCGGTCTGGCTGGATTCCCAAGCGCCGGGAGCAGCGTGCAGCGTCACGAGCAACGATCTGGTCGGGAACGACAACGGCGTCGACCTGCACGGCGCGACCGGGTGTTCCATCAGCTACAACGCGATCAGCGCCGGCGCGACCGGGGTGGAGATCGGCCCTGGCTATTCCTCTTGGCTACCCAGCGTGAGCAACACCGTCTCAGGCAACTGGATCAGCGGGACCACCACCGTATCCACGACCCTTTCGGGTGATTACGCGACCTCACCCTTCTCCACCATGCCGTCCGTTGCCGGGGCGCCGGTGGACGGGGTGCTGGTGTGGGACGGCACCGGCAACGCGATCGCCCACAACGTCATCAGCGCCTTCGTGACGGATGCCTATGTCGGCGAGGACCCGGTCTACCTGAACAACACCGCCGCGTGGTCCTCTGGTATCCCGTCGTGGGCCGCCTCTCTCGTGATCGCCAACACGACCGTCCACTACAACGACCTCGGCGCCCTCGCCACTCCGGCCGCCGGCAGCGGGGTGAGCGGCTACGGCGCAGCCTGCTTGAACAGCACGGGGCAATGCACCAACACCGCTCTCGACGCCACCAGCAACTGGTGGGGCAGCCCCCAGGGACCGACCACGTCGACGGGCCACGGGCACACCGGCGTCCCGGTGAGCGCCCACGTGGACTACGTGCCGTGGTGCCGAAACGCTACCTGTGCGGTGCTGGAGGGCTAGCACCACGACGCCGGACGCGGGAGCGTCCGGCAGCTGCCCGCGTCCGGACGCCGGAACTCGGCGGGACGAGGTCCTGCCGAGTTCCGGGGCGCGCCCATGAGGCTGCCCCCGGTGGGCCGCTGGCCGCGTCGGCCTTGAGGGTCGCGCTGACGCGCTGGGCCCGGCACGCGGCTACCGCAGGCATCACCGTCCCAGGACGCAGAATCCCCTCGGCTCGACGGCTCACAGCTCCGCCCACGCTCGCCGCCGGTGCTCGCGCGGTGCACGACCATCGTGGAATAGGGTCCGGCGCCCGCGGTGCTGAGGCGGCCCCAAGGCACGGGAGCGGCGAAGAGCGAGGAGGAGCATGGGCCAAGAGACGAGGGCGACATCCCGCAGCCCTGGGCCACTGCTTGCGCCGTCTGGCCGGTGCGCTGGCCGCGCAGCCGCCGTGCACGCTGCTCCCAGGGGCCGCGCAGCGCGGGGGAGCGGCCCGGCGACCCCTGGCCGTGGACGGACCCCGCCCCGTCGGTGGCCATGTCCGCGGGCAGACTGGCTCCGCTCCAGGTGTGACCCCGGCCGCCTGTCGGTCGCCAGGGGAGTGCGGAACCGCGGGTCTCTGGGTGCGCTCGCGCGCGGTGTGACGGTATGGACGTAGAGCCACCTCAGACCGGAATGTTCACGCGCCCCTCGACGCCTCCTTGCTGGTCCGGCTTGCAGGGAATGCTCTCTCCCTTCGACACGACCAGGGTCTGCGCCGCCTCCGATGCCGTCCCCGAGTTTCCCTTCGACCCTGACGAGTTCTTCTCAGGCGCCAACACCGTCTATGTCGTCCCCCCTCCGACGCCGCCCCCGACGGCGCGCCCCTGGTCGTGGGCCTGGTGGAGGAGCTGCGCCTGGTCGCCCTGCGCATCTCCGGCCCCAGCGGATCCCTCCCCATCCCCTGGTTGCTCGCCCTCGACGAGGTGGCCACCATCTGCCCTCTGCCCGTCCTCCCCCGGCTGCTGGCCGAGGGCGGCGGTCGCAACATGGTCGCCCTGATGGCCATGCAGGACCTCCGCCAGGCCGTCGCCCGCTGGACCCCAGCCGGAGCCCAGAGCTTCCTCACCCTGGCCGGCGCCAAGGTGGTCCTCCCCGGCTACGCCGACGCCGACACCCTGCAGTAGCTGGAGACCCTGGTGGGCCGCCACCTGGTCCCCTCCACGACCACCCCCTCTCGCACCAAGCGCCACAGCCAGCGCCGCGACGACGAGACCGAGAGCACCTCCCAGAGCTTCAAGGAACGCCGGGGGGCGTCTACGAGGTCAGGCCTGGCTGCCTGGAGGAGGTCCAGCCCGCGATCTGACCTCGAGATCGGCCGCGCTCAATCGCATCCCACGACGACCCGGGCGGACTGGGTCGCTGGTCCGCGCTTGGGTCTTCTTCAGCATGTCGGCCGGGGTCCGCCCGGGGAGGGCCCGTGCCTGGCAGGGTCACGAGCGCGTGCCCCTCGCCCACCATCGCCGCGATCGCCCGGTAGTGCTTGGCGACCCGGGCGCGGGCCGTCCGCTCTGGATGCCGTATGTGCAACACCGGGCAGTTGCCTCGGATACCGCTGTCCCTGAGGTCTGGGTCAAAGGTGACCAGGACGAGCCGGAGCGAGAGTGCGTAGGCGACCACCTCGGCGTCGCTGGCCCGGGCAAGTCCCGCCTCCTTCGCTCGCACCACCGGGTGCCCCCGCCCCTGCAGCAGTGCGGCCACCGGCTCGATCATGTTCTGGTCGAGGAGGAACCCTAGCAGGCTAGCCGGCCGGTGCGTGTCAACTCCGTCCGCACCAGCTCCACGTCGGCGCCGGTGAGGTCCGGGTACAGCTCCAGAACCTCCGCTTCGCCAGCCCCGGCCCGCAGCAGGCGCCGCACCGCCGCGACCGGGATCCGCGTCCCGGCGAAGACCGGCTGGTGCCCCAAGGTGGCGCGCCTCCGCTCGACCTGCCCAGGGGTCCGCACGTCCAGAGCCGCAATGTCACTCTCGAGCCGGTCGACGATCGCCGCCACCGGCACCGCGTAGCTGGCCAGGATCTGCTCCGGCCGCCGCCCTGCTCTCACCGTCGCCGCCTCTTCGAAGTAGAGCTCCCCGTCGCAAACCCAGAACTCCAGCTCCGTCAGCGGGTGATCGTGGTCGAGGGTGCGCAGGTGCTCGACCACCTTGCGGATCTTCTGCAGGCTGATCCCGCCCCGCAGAAGGCCTGCGGCCACTCGCAGGGAGACCAGGTCTCGGAAGGAGTACAGTCGCGGCCGGCCACGACCCTGTCGGGCCGCCAAGCCCGGGCGGATGAAGTCCCGCTCATCCCAGTACTGCAGCTGTCGCTTGCTCAGCCCCGCCAGCTCCCTGGCCTGTGCCTCGGGAAACGCCCTGATCACTGCGTCCATGACGGCGACATCGTAAACCACGCATGTTCCCAAATGGCCACCATCGGCCCTTCCCGCCTCCCATCTCCAGTGGGGAGAAGCCTCCAAGAACGCCGCGGCCCCAGGGTCCCGCGCGTCCGTCGGTGAACCTGGGGCCACTTCCCGCGGCTGCTGCCCTGGGCGGCCGTCAGCCGGCCTCGATGACTTGGTGGCCGTCGTCCGCTGCGGTGAGATGCCTGCCCGGGCCCGGCGGACGACACGGCCCGGCGCGACAAGCCCGATCCGGGCCAGCTGGCCGCTGCGGGCGTGACGGCGGCGTTCGGTGGCGGCCAGCCGGGTGGTGGGGTCGGGGGCTGTTGGCCTGTCGACTCCTGGGAGGGAGAGCGTGATCCTCGCCCTGCCATCTGACCCCTATGGCAGCGGTCAGATGGCGACCGCGCTCCTTCTCCGGAGGGCGGCCAGGCCTCACCCCCGTCTGGATCCCCCACCAGGCCGCCAAGACCCGGCAAGGCGGGACCAGGAAGGCCGAAGGGCAGTCGGCCCGGTCCGGCTCCACGATACCCGGCCCTCAAGAAGGCGGCCCGGCACATTCCCAGCGGTTCGATCGCAAGCCCAGCCCGGGCCGGGAGGCGGCGGCCTCAGCCCCAGTCGGTGGTGCGCGCCGGGGGCTCCGCGTCGGGCCCGGCGCCGTCGCGCTGGGAGACGTTGTCGGCGAGGTCGAAGAGGCGGTACTCGGCGGCGAGCTCCACGCCGGCCCGGGCTCCGGCCGCCCGGGCCCAGCGCCAGACCTCGTCGGCCATGGGGCCGGCGTCGAACTGGCTGCGGTGCTCGCCCAGGGCCAACAGCTTGTTCTCCACGTCGGCGGGCCGCAGCTCGACCGCCACGTCGGGGACCTCGTTCTCGCCCAGCAGCACCCAGCGGGTCTTGTGCGGGGCCAGCCCCTCCTCCCGGAAGAGCTCCGGAAAGGCGCGCAGGTCACGGGCGCTGGGGAAGACCGCGTCCAGGGCCGCCGCAGCCGCCGCCCGGTGGTCGGGGTGGTTGAGGTAGCCGCGGCCCATCCAGTGCCGGGTGGGGTCCATGGTGAGCACCAGGTCGGGGCGGACGGTGCGGATCAGGCGGACCAGGGCCCGGCGCACGGCCAGGGTGTTCTCCAGGACCCCGTCGGGGAAGCCCAGACAGCGCACGTCCCCCACCCCCAGATGGGCGGCCGCGCGGCGCTGCTCCTCCAGCCGGACCGCGGCCAGCGCCCCCGCCGGCAGGGTGGCGTCGTCGCTGCCGGCGTCGCCGTCCGTGACCACGCACAGCGTGGCGGCGGCCCCCTGCCGGCTCCAGGCGGAGAGCACGCTGGCGGCCAGGAAGTCACCGTCGTCGGGGTGCGCCACCACCACCAGCGGCCGGGCCGGGACCGCCGTGAAGAGCTCGAGGCGCGTGGCAGCGGTGCTCATGGGGGAACGGCCCGCGGCGGGCCGCCGCCATTGTCCCGCAGGCGGCCCGACGGCCGCCGGACCACCGGCTGCCGCCGCCCCTGCCGGGCTTCAAGGACTGGCCAGCGCTCCTGCCCACCAGTGGCCCCCCGGAAGAGCCGCGGGCAGCAGGCAGCGCCGCCGTCGAGCCGCCGGGGCAGGGCCTCCGCCTCCTCTCCCGGCTTCCAGCGCCGGCCCGAGCCCGCGGTCGTCAGGAACCGCATGCCCCTGGGCCTCAACACCGGGGGCGGGCGGCGGCCACGGTCGAGCGGTGCCTGGCCGTCGGGGCCGGCCGGCCGCGTCCCGCGGAGGAGCACGGGGAGCACTGGGTGGTGATGCGGGACCTGGAGGGCAACGGATCCTGCTGGCGGCGAGCCGCCCACGGGGGCCACCGCCCGGCCCGGTATCCTCCTGAGCCATGTCCCCTCCCGCCGCGGTCCCAGCCGGCCGCCGCGTCGCCACCTTCTCCATCGTGGCCAGCGATGGGCGCGACTGGGGGGTCGCGGTCGCCTCCAAGTTCCTGGCCGTGGGCAGCGTGGTGCCGGCCGCGGCCGCCGGCGTGGGGGCGGTGGCCACCCAGGCCACGGCCAACACCACCTACAGCGTCCAGGGCCTGGACCTGCTCCGCCGGGGCCACCCTGCGACGGACGTGATCGCCGCCCTCATCGGCGCCGACCCGGCCCGGGAGCACCGCCAGCTGGGCGTGGTCGACGCCAGGGGACGGGGGGCCACCTTCACCGGCTCGGCCTGCCTGGCCTGGGCCGGCGGCCGCACCGGCCCCGGGTACGCCGCCCAGGGGAACATCCTCCAGGGCCCGGCGGTGGTCGACGCCCTGGCCGAGGCCTTCGAGGCCGCCGCGGGCGACCTGGCCACGCGGCTCCTGGCCGCCTTGGCGGCGGGCGACCAGGCCGGCGGCGACCGCCGCGGGCGCCAGTCGGCGGCCCTGCTGGTGGTGCGGCCCGAGGCCGGGTACGGCGGCGGCGACGACCGCATGATCGACCTGCGGGTCGACGACCACCCGGGACCGGTGGCGGAGCTGGAGCGGCTGGTCGGGCTCTGGCGCCTCTACTTCGAGGCCGCGCCCGCGGCCGCGCTGCTCCCGGTGGACGAGGCCCTCACCGCCCGGGTCGGCCGGGCCCTGGCGGCGCGAGGTCGCCTCAGCGCCGATGCGCCGGCGGAGGCGCTCTGGACCGCGTTCGACGCCTGGGTCGGCGAGGAGAACCTGGAGGAGCGCGCCCGCGACCGCCTGCGCATCGACCCGGCGGTCCTGGCCCGCCTCGAGGACCTGCCCGGGGTCGGGTAGCGCCCCGCCCCCCGCGACTCAGCCGGTCTGGGCCCGCCCGGCGCCCCCCTCGCGCCGGAAGCCCCAGCCGCCGGCCCCGCCGCCGCTGGGGCCCGTGGCCTCCAGCACGCCCGGGCCCCAGCGCTCGGGATGGCGGGCCGCCAGCAGGCGGGGCACGCCGACCGCGCCCAGGGCGTAGGCGATCCAGGCCAGCCCCAGGGGGACGCCGAACTGCCACATGTCGAGGGCCAGGTAGTAGTGGAAGTCATGGGCGTCGACGTACTGCGCCGCCACCATCAGGCAGTCGCAGGCCGCGAAGAGCAGGTTGACCAGAACGAAGGCCTCGGCCACCAGCCGGCCGCGCTGGCGCCGGAAGCGGTCCAGGGCGGTGCGGGAGGGGGGGCGGGCGACCTCGACCCGCCAGGTGGTGAGCAGGGCCACCAGCATCACCGCCCAGCAGATGGCGCCCATGGTGAGCACCACCGCGCCGAAGGCGATCAGGTCCAGCTGCACCCCCACGCTGGTCCCCGCGGCCTGGCCGTACATGCCCTCGTTGAGCACCAGGCCCCCGGCGGTCAGGAGCAGGGCCCCGAGGAACCCGCCCACCGGCGCCGTGGCGCTGGGGCGGTAGCGGTAGACCCGGTCCGGATGGGTGCCGCCCAGGACGCCCAGGAGGCGGAACGCCACCGGGGCCCCGGCGAGCCACAGCAGCCAGGGCGGCAGGATCGCCGGCAGCCAGTCCACGGGCAGGTTGTAGTGGAAGTCGTAGCCGTCGAAGGCCCGCAGCCCCACCATCACGGCCCACACCAGGGCGGTGTAGGCCAGCAGGTAGAAGAGGCTGCCCACCAGCAGGCCGTAGCGCGCCTCGGCCAGGGCCCGGGGCCAGTCCCCATGGCGGCCCAGGATGCCCGCCACCCGGTAGTAGAGCGGCCCCGCCAGGAGCAGGACGATCGCCACCGGGGTCACCCAGGGCAGGATGGCCATCAGCAGCTTGAAGTGGAAGGTGGCGGGGTCGACCGCCTTCAGCACGAACATCCCCGCCCAGACCACGAGGATGAAGGCGACGCTGAGGGCGCAGGCGACCGCCAGCACCTCGAAGCGGCGCAGGGGCCAGGGCCGGGGGAGCATGGCGCCTATTGTGCCAACCCCGGGGCGGGCCGCGGGCCGCGGCGCCGCCTCACAGGCCCAGGGCCCGCAGCACCAGCACCAGGCCCAGGCCGCACAGGACGACGGCCACCACCGTCAGGCACCCGAAGTCGACGCTGACCAGGGCCCGCAGCCGGGTGGGCATGTCACGGGCCCCCGGCGCGATCAGCGGGACGGGCGGGGGCGGGAGCGGGCCCTGGCGGGGCAGCGGCTCCGGTGGCGACCCCCGGCTCCAGATGGAGCGCAGGCTCACGACGGCCAGGCTGGCCATGAGCACGCCGACGGCGAGGATGACCAGGCCCAGCCCCAGCGAGGGCTGGGCGGCGCTGGCCAGCGCCACCCTCACCACCGGGCCTCCGACGGGGCGCCGGGGCCCGGCGCTTCGTCGGGGTCGGCCCCGCGCATCAGGCGGGCGAAGAGGTAGGAGAAGACGGCGAAGTTGAACAGGTTGCCGGCGGCGAACATGATCAGTCCCGCCCAGAGCTGGTCGGTCCGGGGCGGGAGCCCCGCCAGGTGGGGGGCGTGGACGTAGAAGGCGTACAGGGGGCGGGGCGCCAGGGCCAGGATTAGGCCGATGACCGTCGGCACCACCCCCGCCACCGCCAGGTAGCCCAGCCGGCCGATGTCGGTCAGCCCACCCGCCCCGGCCCGCCCCAGCGGGCGCACCACCGGCCACCAGAACCAGACCCCGACGGCGACGAAGGTGGCGTGCTCCAGGAAGTGCACCCCGGGGGCGCGCAGGGCCGCGTCGTAGAGGGGGGGCAGGTGCCAGACGCCGAAGCCCACCGCGAAGCTGATCCCCCCGGTCCAGGGGCTGCACACCGCCCGCTCCAGGCGCCGGACCAGCCGGGAACCCCCCAGCCGCCGGGCGGCGACGGTGCCCCGCAGGCCGAGCAGGGCCAGGGGCGGGAAGAGCACGCCCAAGAGCAGGTGCTGGACCATGTGCAGGCTGAGCGAGACGGTGTCCCCCAGCACGTCGATCGGGGAGCAGAGCGCGACCACCAGGGTGAGCCAGGCCCCCGCGTACCAGCCGGCGGGCCGGAGCCAGGCGCCCCGGGCGGGGGCGCCGCGGGTCCGCCGCCAGCGTCTCGCCTCGGGGCCCACGGCCACGGCGGCCAGGGCGGCGATGGCCACCAGGGGCAGGGCGACGACCGGGGGGAAGGCCCAGGCGGTCAGCCGCAGCGGCACGGCCTGGAGGAGGGCTGCCATCAGCGGGGCCGGCCGGCCGACCGCAGCGGGTCAGTGCAGGGCGCGGTAGTCCCGGCGGGCATCGCGGACCCAGCCTCCGAGGGAGCCCAGCAGGATCACCAGGCCGATCACCACCACCGCCGGCTTGGTGATGACCCCGACGAGGCTCATGGCCACCCCGATGGCCAGCAGGAAGGGCCAGAAGCTCGGGCTGGGCAGGTGCTCGCCCTCCTCGTGGGCCGCGGCCGGGACGGGCTCGGGGCCGGGGACCTCAGCGGGCATGGGCGGCCCCCAGGTAGAGCGCGGCCCAGATGAAGGCCACCGCCAGCATGAGGACGGCCAGGGAGACCAGCACCACGCCGAACCGCATGTTCCCCCGGGCCGACTTCTTCTCCATCTCGCTCCTCAGGCGGTGATGCCGGGCGCGCCGCCCACCGCGAGTTCCGCTCGCCCGCCGCCGGGAGCGGTCCCGGGCACCGCGGCCGCGCGCTGCCAGCCTACCGCCAGCAGGGTCACCACGCCCACCCACAACCCGGCGGCCAGGGCCAGGTGGAGGTCCTGCAGGGCTGGTGGCGCCCCCAGGGTGGCCACCAGGCCCCCCGCCGCGATCTGGGCCAGCAGACCCACCGCGACCAGGTCGGCGATGACCCGGGTGCCCCGCCCGGTGCCGTGCCAGCGCCGGGCCGCGCGCATCACCAGCAGGACCATCAGGGTCCCGGCCACCAGGACCAGGGTCCGGTGCACGTACTGGATCAGGACCAGCTGCCAGGGCTGGCCGCCAAACCCGCAGACCGGCCAGGAGGGGCAGGCGTAGCTGGCCCCTCCGTCAACCACCAGGGAGCCGCTCAGCAGGAGCACGTAGGTGGCGGCGACGGTCCACCAGGCCAGCGGGCCGACCCGCCGCCGCCCCGGGGGCGCGGCCCGGGCGGGGGTGCAGGCGGCCACGGCGGTGACGACCACGGTGCCCAGCAGCAGCAGGGCCGTCATCAGGTGCAGGGCCACGGTGTAGGGGGCGTTGTGGGTGATGACGGTGACCGCCCCCAGCACGATCTGGACCACGATGATGCCGACCGCCGCCAGCGCCGGCACCCGCACCGCCCGCCGCTGGCGCCAGGCGGCGACGGCGGTGGCCAGCACCAGCAGGGTGAGCACCACCACCAGGTAGCGGTGGGACTGCTCCAGGATGGCGTGGAAGCGGTCGATCGGGCCCAGCTGCCCGTAGCAGAGAGGCCAGCCCGGGCAGCCCATGCCCGACTCCGTGACCCGCACCGTGCTGCCCAGCACCACCAGGGCGTAGGTCACGGCCGCGGTGGCCAGGGCCAGGGGGGCGAGGGCGCGAGAGGAGCGGCTCATCCCCGGGAGGGGTCAGAGGCCGCGGCCGCCGCCCGGCCCAGGCGCAGGTCACGGACCGGCCGCAGGCTGCGCACCTCGGGCAGGTCGTCGAAGTTGTGGGGGGGCGGGGGGGAGGTGGTGTACCACTCCAGGGTGTTCCCCTCCCAGGGGTCGTTGGGGGCGGTCCGGGGACCGTGCAGGGACATCACCACGTTGTACAGGAAGAGCAGGATGGCCAGGGCGATGATGAAGGAGCCGACGCTGGAGAGCAGGTTGAGCCCGGCCCAGCCGCGGCCCGGCCCGTAGGTGGCGATCCGGCGCGGCATGCCCAGCACCCCCAGGACGTGCATGGGCATGAAGGTGAGGTTGAAGCCCAGCATCAGGGTCCAGAAGTGCCACTTGCCCACCCGTTCGCCCAGGAAGCGACCGGTCATCTTGGGCCACCAGTAGTAGAGGGCGGCGAACAGCGCGAAGAGGGACCCGCCCACCAGCACGTAGTGGATGTGGGCCACCACCCAGTAGGTGCCGTTGAGCTGGTAGTCGAGGCCCAGCGAGGCCATGAACACGCCATCGATGCCACCGATGAGGAACATCAGCACGAAGCCGACCGCGAAGAGCATGGCGGCGGTGTACTGGATGGAGCCGCCCCAGAGCGTGGCCAGCCAGTTGAAGATCTTCACCCCGGTGGGGACGGCGATGATCATGGTGGTGGCCATGAAGAAGATCTGCACCGGCAGGGGCAGGCCCACGGTGAACATGTGGTGGGCGAAGACCATGAAGCCCAGGACCCCGATCGCCGCCAGCGAGTAGGCCATGGTCTTGTAGCCGAAGATCGGCTTGCGCGAGAAGACGGGGATGATCTCCGAGATCACCCCGAAGCCGGGCAGGATCATGATGTAGACGGCCGGGTGCGAGTAGAACCAGAAGATCAGCTGGTAGAGGATCACGTTGCCGCCGTGGGCGGGGTTGAAGAAGTTGGTCCCCAGCTGGCGGTCCAGGAGCACCATCGCCAGGGCCGCCGCCAGGAAGGGCGAGGCCAGCAGCACCAGGGCGGAGGTGACCTCCATGGCCCAGACGAACAGGGGCAGCCGGAACCAGGTGACCCCGGGCGCCCGCAGGCGGTGGATGGTGACCAGGAAGTTGGCGGCGCCCATGACCGACGAGATGCCCACGATGTGGAGCCCCAGGATCCACAGGTCCTGGCCCACCTGGGGCGAGTAGAGCTTCTCGGTGAGGGGCACGTAGCCGGTCCAGCCGGCGGCCGCGCTGCCCCCGAAGAGGAAGCCGCTGTACATCACCAGGCCGGCCAGCGGGAGCAGCCAGAAGGCGAAGGCGTTGATGCGGGGAAAGGCCATGTCCTTGGCCCCGATCATCAGCGGCACGAAGTAGTTGCCGAACGCGCTCCAGACCGGCACCACGAAGAGAAAGATCATCGTGGTCCCGTGCATGGTGAAGAGCTGGTTGTACTGGGACGCGGTCAGCAGGGTGTTGTTGGGCTGGGCCAGCTGGGTGCGGATCAGGAGCGCCATCAGCCCGCCGATCAGGAAGAAGATGAAGGTGGTGTAGAGGTAGAGGAGCCCGATGCGCTTGTGGTCGACGGTGGTGATCCATGACCACACGGTGGTCATGGGGTGGTGCGCGGGCCGGTCGATGGGCAGCTCAGCGGTGGCCATGACGCGGGGCTCCTCCAGCTAGGACGGACGGGATGCGGCCGCCAGCGCTCACGTGCCGGTGCTCGCGGCCGAGGGCAGGTGGGCGATGGTGGCCCGGTACTGGGCCATGGACACGGCCTTGACCGTGATCAGCATCTGGGCGTGGCCCACCCCGCAGAACTCGTAGCACTGGCCCCGGAAGGTACCGGGGCGGCTGGCCTCGATGAAGGCGTGGTTGACGATGCCGGGGAGGGCGTCGATCTTGGCCCCGAGCTGGGGGACCCAGAAGCCGTGGATCACGTCCAGGGAGCGCGTGCGCAGGTAGACCGGGACCCCCACCGGGATGGTGAGGGTGGCGATCGAGGCCTTGCCGTTGGGGTAGTCGAAGGTCCAGTAGAACTGGCGCCCCACCACCCCGATGTCGACCCCGCGCCGTCCCGCCGCCGAGGCGGGGCTGGGACCGTGGCGCAGGTACTGGACGTTGACCACGTTGAGGGCGAACAGCCCCAGGAGGATGATCAGGGGGATCACCGTCCAGGCGATCTCGAGCCGCGCGATCCCGTGGATCTGGGCCGGCATCTCGTCCGGCGAGCGCCGCCGGAAGCGGATGGCGGCGTAGAGGACCGCCCCCCCCACCCCGACCAGCACCACCACGGCGACGATCAGGAAGACGTCCCAGATCATCACGATCCGGCTGTCCGGCGGTCCCCCAGGGCTCAGGAAGTCGGGGCTGGCGGCCAAGGCCACCCCCGGCACCAGCGCCCCGGCCGCGGCGGCCAGCGCGGCCAGGCCCAGCCGGGGCAGGCTGTCGGCGGGACGCCACCGGATCACTGGTCGCCTCCTCTGAGTGGGTGGTTCGAGGCGCTCGCGGCCGAGCGCGTGACCCTCCCGGGGCGCCCTCCCCCCGAGCCGGGAGCGCCCGCAGGCGGTCGATCGCCCTCGGCTGGCGAGTATGCCCACCGCCCGAACGCGGTGTCAAACTCGGCCGACCCCGGTCGCCGGGCCGGGGGCCGGGCGGCCCCCGTAGAATCGGACCGTGATCCCTGCTCCGGCGGCGACCGACCCCTTCGGCGCCCGCCAGCGGCTCCCGGGGGGCGGCCCCGACTTCTACCGCCTCTCGCGCATCGCCGAGCTGGGCCTGGGGGACCCGCACCAGCTCCCGGTGACGGTGCGGGTGTGGCTGGAGATGCTCCTGCGGCACGGCGACGGGCGCCACGCCGGGGAGGCCGAGCTGGCCGCCCTGGCACGCTGGGGCGCCGACGCCGACGCCGACGCCGACCGCGAGTTCCCCTTCTTCCCCGCCCGGGTGCTCCTGCAGGACTTCACCGGCGTGCCCGCGGTCGCCGACCTGGCGGCGATGCGCAGCGCCATGGTGCGGGCGGGCGGCGACCCGGCCCGGGTCGACCCCCGGGTGCCGGCGGACCTGGTCATCGACCACTCGGTGCAGGTGGACGCCTTCGGGTCGGCCCAGGCCTACGGGATCAACCTGGACCGCGAGTACCAGCGCAACGGCGAGCGCTACGCCCTCCTCCGGTGGGCCCAGCAGGCCTTCCACGGCTTCCGGGTGGTACCGCCGGGGATGGGCATCGTCCACCAGGTCAACCTGGAGTACCTGGCCCAGGTCGTCCAGCTGCGCCGGGGGCCCGACGGCCCGACGGCCATCCCCGACACCCTGGTGGGGACCGACTCCCACACCACCATGGTCAACGGGCTGGGCGTGCTGGGCTGGGGGGTCGGCGGCATCGAGGCCGAGGCGGCCATGCTGGGGCAGCCGCTCTCGCTCACCCGGCCCCAGGTCGTGGGGGTGCGGTTCCAGGGGGCGCTGCGCCCGGGGGTGACCGCCACCGACCTGGTGCTGCGGGTCACCGAGTGGCTGCGGGCGCACGGGGTGGTCGGTCGCTTCGTGGAGTTCTGCGGCGCCGGCCTCAGCTCGCTCAGCCTCGCGGACCGCGCCACCCTGGCCAACATGTCGCCGGAGTACGGCGCCACCGCGGCCCTCTTCCCGGTCGACGCGGCGGTCCTGGAGTACCTGCGCGTGACCGGCCGCAGCCCGGAGCAGGTCGACCTGGTCGAGCGGTACACCAAGGCCCAGGGCCTGTTCCGCACCGACCAGAGCCCCACGCCCCGCTTCTCCGAGCTCTTGGAGCTCGACCTGGACGGGGTCGAGCCCAGCGTGGCCGGCCCCCGCCGGCCCCAGGACCGGGTCACCCTCGACCGGACCTGGGAGAGCTTCCGGGCCGTCTTCCCCGCCCGGGCGACGGAGCCGGAGCCGGCCGGGGCGGCGGCCGGGGGCCCGCCGGCCGGCCCCGAGGACGGGGCGGTGGTGATCGCCGCGATCACCAGCTGCACCAACACCTCCAACCCCTCGGTGATGGTGGCCGCGGGGCTGCTGGCCCAGCGCGCCGTGGCCCGGGGCCTGCGGCCGCCGGCGTACGTCAAGACCTCCCTGGCCCCCGGCTCGCGCGTGGTCAGCGACTACCTGGAGCGGGCCGGGCTGGCCGCCCCCCTGGCCGCCCTCGGCTTCGACGTCGTGGGCTACGGCTGCACCACCTGCATCGGCAACAGCGGGCCCCTGCCGGAGACCGTCTCCAGCGAGATCCGCGCCCGGGAGCTGGCGGTGGTGGCGGTCCTCAGCGGCAACCGCAACTTCGAGGGCCGCATCCACCCCGAGGTTCGGGCCAGCTACCTCGCCTCCCCCCCCCTGGTGGTGGCCTACGCCCTGGCGGGGACCATCCGCCGCGACCTCACCCGGGAGCCGCTGGGCGTCGACCGGGACGGGCGGCCGGTCCTCCTGTCCGAGCTGTGGCCGGCCCCGGAGGAGGTCCGGGCGGTGGTCGCCGAGGCGGTGCGGGCCGAGTTCTTCGAGCGCGAGTACGCCCGCATCTTCGACGGGGACGAGCGCTGGCGGGCGATGGACGCACCCACCGGGCCCCTGTACCAGTGGCGGGAGGACTCCACCTACATCCGGGAGCCACCGTTCCTGGCCGACGGGGAGCGGCCCGCCGCCCCGGTGTCGGACATCGAGGGGGCGCGCTGCCTGGCCCTGCTGGGGGACTCGGTGACCACCGACCACATCTCCCCGGCGGGCGCCATCGCGCCGGCCGGCCCGGCCGGGCAGTGGCTGCAGGCCCAGGGCGTCGAGCCCCGCGACTTCAACAGCTACGGCTCGCGCCGGGGCAACCACGAGGTGATGGTCCGGGGCACCCTGGCCAACGTGCGCCTGCGCAACCGGCTGGCCGGGGAGCGCGAGGGCGGGTTCACCGAGCACCTGCCGGACCGGGCCCCCTGCACCATCCACGAGGCGGCGGAGCGCTACCGGCTGGAGGGGACGCCGCTGCTCCTCATCGCCGGCCGGGAGTACGGGTCCGGGAGCTCGCGCGACTGGGCCGCCAAGGGGACCAGCCTGCTGGGCGTCCGGGCGGTGGTGGCCGAGAGCTACGAGCGCATCCACCGCAGCAACCTGATCGGGATGGGGGTGCTGCCGCTGCAGTTCCGCGCCGGGGAGTCGGCCGCCTCCCTGGGGCTGAGCGGGCGAGAGGCCTACGCCGTCCGCGGCCTGGCGGCCGGCCTCCGGCCCCGGGCCGAGGTCCTGCTGGAGGTCCGGGACGACGACGGCGGCGTGCGCCAGATCCCGCTGCTGGTCCGGCTCGACAGCCAGACCGAGGCGGAGTACTACCGCGAGGGCGGCGTCCTGCCGATGGTCCTGCGCGAGCTCCTGCGCGCCTGAGCCCACGGGACGGCGCCGGGCGGCCCCGTCCTCGCTGGTCCCGGGCCCCGGCCCGGCGGGCCGACCCGGCGAGCGGGCGGGACCTGGTACCCCCAGCAGGACTCGAACCTGCGCACCCGGCTCCGGAGGCCGGCGCTCTATCCACTGAGCTATGGGGGCACGCGGCGGCGTCAGTATAGTCGCCGCCGATCCGCGTCCCCGGGGCGGCGGGCGGGCCGCCGCCCCGGGCCGGGGGACCTACTCCTCGTCGTCCTCGGCGGTGAACATGAGGCCGTCCTGGACATCGTAGAGGGCATCCATCCACTCCGCGATCGGCACCTCCTCCGCCCGCCGCTGGCTGAGGGGGTGGGCCTCGCCGTCGATGAAGTCCTTGCAGAGCGTCCGCAGCCCCGGTGGCACCTCCGACTCCTCGGCGATGTTGAGCTGCTCCAGCTCGTTGAGGAGGCGGTCGATGTAGTGGATCTTGTTACGGCGGGCGTACCGCTGCACCTTCTCCACTTCCCAGCTCTCCAGCTGCTGGGTGATCGCGACGCAGGTCTCTCCTATGGTCGGCAAGTTGACTCCTCGCTCCAAGCGCGTGCGCGCGCTGAAAAAAACCTCATAAATTCGCTGGCCGGCTTCCATGCTAGGGGTGATCCCCGCGGCCGTCAAGGGTGATCACCACCATCAGCCCGGTCGCAGGTGACGGACGGCGCCCGCCCGGACGGTGACCGCACCGCCCGCCGTCTCCAGGCGCAGGCCCCCGGCGGCGTCGAGGCCCACCACCCGGCCCCGCAGGGGACCGGCGGGACCGGTGGCCTCCACCTCCCGGCCCAGGTCCGCGGCCCGGGCCAGCCAGGCGGCCCGGGCCGGCTCGAAGCCCTGGCGCTGCCAGCGGCGGTAGGCGTCGGCCAGGGCGCTGAGGACGGCCACCGCCAGGGCCTCGCGGCTCACGGGCCGCCCAGCGGCGCGGCAGGAGGTGGCCACCCCGGCCAGGTCGGGGCCCAGCTCCGACGGCTCGGCCTCGACGTTGCACCCGATGCCGACGACCACCGCCGGGGCCCCGGGGTCAGCGCCCGGGCCGGGGTCGACCCCCTCGACCAGCACCCCCGCCAGCTTGCGTCCAAGGGCCAGGCAGTCGTTGGGCCACTTGAGGCGCACCGCCGGCCCCCCCACGGCCTCCACCGCCTCGGCCACGGCCACGCCCGCCACCAGGGCCAAGGGGGCCAGGGTCGGTGCCAGCACCCCGGGCCGCAGGACCACCGAGGCCAGGAGGGCCGAGCCCGGCGGCGCGACCCACCCCTGGCCGCTCCGCCCCCGGCCGGCCGTCTGCTCCTCGGCCAGCATGGCCCAGCCCTCGGCGGCCCCGGCCGCCACCGCCGCCCGCGCCCGCAGCTGGGTGCTGTCGGTCTGCGCCACCACCTGAATCCGGTAGGGCAAAGCGCAGCCCCGCAGCCGCTCCCGCAGGCGGGCCGCCTGGAGCGGGGCCCGGCCGGTCGGGGGGGTGGCGGCGCCAGCGGCGGGCGCCGTCACCGGCAGGGCCGGGATGCTGGAGGACCGGCCGCTGCCGGGCGCGGCGCCGCCACACGGCGGCTCAAGAACCCGGTTGCTGCCCGACACCCCCTCTATACTGCGGCACGATGGATGGTTGGGAGCGCATCGTCGTCTTCGGTGCCTTCGTCAAGATGACCGGCGAGCTGGAGCTGGTGGGCGCGCAGCGGCTCACCGACGCCGTCAACCGGCTCACCGACTTCCTCGAACTGCGCCAGGCGACGGTGGAGCCGATGGTCACCAACTACCCCATCGTCACCACCGTCGAGGCCTCGGCCCAGGTGGCCAAGTCCCAGGTCGTCATGATCGTGCCCCTCAATGAGGAGACCAGCGACGGAAGCGGGCGCCGCCTGCTGCTGCTGCACAAGCTGGTCCGCCGGGTGGCGATCAACGCCGGCAACTTCTCCCTGGTCTGCGAGATCTTCCTGGACCCGCACCACGACCTGCGGCAGACCCTGGAGCGCAACGTCGGCGACTTCCTGCCGGTGCGCAACGTGCACGCGGTCTGGGTGCCGGCCCTGGCCAGCCAGCCGCTGGCCCTCCAGTACCCCTTCGCCCTCCTCCAGCCGCGGCACATCCTGAGCTTCGCAGAGCGGGAGGAGCTGAGCACTTGAGCCAGCCGGGGGGGGCGCGGGGCCAGCGCCTGGACCCCGGGGTGTTCCGGCTGCCGGTGGCCAAGATCCGCGCCGGGTACTACTCCGACGCCTATTTCAACCACACCCTCAAGGTGCTGGCCCGCGACCGCTACCACCCCCGGGTGCTGATGCAGGTCTTCCAGCGCCAGCACGCGGTCCTGGGCGGGATCGACGAGGCGATCGCGGTCCTCAAGCTGGGGACCAAGCGCTTCGCCGACCTGCGGGTCCACGCCCTCTACGACGGCGACGCCATCGCCCCCTGGGAGACGGTCTTGACCATCGAGGGGGACTACGGGCTCTTCGCCCACCTGGAGACGCTCTACCTGGGCGCGCTCTCGCGGCGCACCAAGGTGGCGACCAACGTCCGCCGCGTGGTCGAGGCCGCGCGCGGCAAGCCGATCATCTTCTTCCCGGCCCGCTTCGACCACCTGGCCGTCCAGACCGGCGACGGCTGGGCCGCGCACGTCTCGGGCGCGATCGGGGTGAGCACCGACGCCCAGGCCTCCTGGTGGGGCGCCCGCGGGATCGGGACCGTCCCCCACGCCCTGATCGCGGCCTACGGCGGGGACACGGTGCTGGCGGCGCGCAAGTTCGCGGAGCACGTCGACCCCGACTATGAGATCACGGTGCTGGTCGACTTCGAGAACGACTGCGTCAACACCGCCCTGGCCGTGGCGCGGGCCCTGGGGCCGCGGCTGTGGGGCGTGCGCCTGGACACCTCGCAGTACCTGGTCGACCGCAGCATGGTCCCCCTGATGGGCGCGACCCCGCCGGTCGGGGTCACCCCCGAGCTCTGCCGCCTGGTGCGGCAGGCGCTGGACGCGGACGGCTTCCCGGCGGTGCGGATCGTCGCCAGCGGCGGCTTCGACGCCACCCGCATCGCCCGCTTCGAGGAGCTGCGGGTGCCCGTCGACGCCTACGGGGTCGGCAGCGCCTTCTTCACCGGAAGCTTCGACTTCACCGCCGACGTGGTCCGGGTCGACGGGCGCCCGGTCGGCAAGGCCGGCCGCTGGGAGCGGCCCAACGAGCGCCTGGAGCGGGTCGACTGAGGGCCCGCCGCCGGTGGCGGCGGGGCCCGTTCCCTACACTGCGGACATGGGTGAGGCCCCCGCTCCGGCGGCCGACGCGGGCAGCGTGGTGCTGGTGCGCCCGGCCCCCGACCCCGGGGGACGTCTGCAGGTCCTCCTGCTGGAGCGGCCCGCATCCGCCCACTTCGCCCCCTCGGCGCTGGTCTTCCCGGGCGGGTCGGTGCATGCCGCCGACGCGGATCGGGGCTGGCGGGCGCTGGTGGCAGGCACCCCCAGCCCCGATCCGCGCGCCCCCCTGTCCCTGGCCGTGGCCGCCATCCGCGAGTGCTTCGAGGAGACGGGGGTCCTGCTGGTCCAGGGCCCGGACGGACGGCCGCCGGGCCCGACGGTCCTGGCCGGCCTGGAGCCGACGCGGGAGCGGCTGCGCGACGGCGACGCCTTCGCCTTCCGGCCCGCGCTGGAGGGGGCTGGGCTGCGCCTGGCCCTGGACCCCTTCCCGCTGGTGGGGCACTGGATCACCCCCCGGGAGCTGCCGCGCCGCTTCGACACCCGCTTCTTCCTGGCCGACCTCCCCGCCGGCCAGGCGCCGGTCCCCGACCACCGCGGGGAACACGTCAGCCAGCGCTGGCTGACCCCGGCCGCGGCCCTGGCCGACGGCCGGGTCGGCACCACCCAGCTGCTGCCCCCGACCCGGGCCGTGCTGGAGGGCCTGCTGGAGGCCGAGACGGTGGCCGCGGCCCTGGCGGCCGCGGCCAGCCGCGTGGTCGTGTCGGAGTGCCCGCGGCTGGACGACCTCACCCCGGAGCGCTTCCCCGGCCTCGACCTGGGTCGGGTGCATCCCGAGCTCCAGCGATGAGCGCCGCCCCCCTCCCCGTGACCCTGGTGCGGGCCCCCAACCCCGGCCCGCTGACCGGGCCCGGGACCAACACCTGGATCGTGGGGCACGAGGAGCTGGTGGTGGTCGACCCGGGTCCCCTGGATCCCGCCCACCTGGACGCGGTGATGGCGGCCGCCGCCCCCCTGGGCCGGGTCAGCCGCATCGTCTGCACCCACCATCACCCGGACCACCGCGAGGGGGCGCTGGCCCTGGCGGCGCGCACCGAGACCCTGGTCGGGGTCTTCCACACCACCGCCCAGGCCCCGGCGGAACTGCCCCTGCGCGACGGGGATCGGCTGGAGGCCGGCGCCCACCGCCTGCGCTGCGTCCACACCCCGGGCCACGCCGCCGACCACCTCTGCCTGCTGGCCGAGGACGACGGCGCCTGCTTCTTCGGCGACCACCTGCTGGGAGGCATGACCACCGTCATCGATCCGCCCGACGGCAACCTCGGCGCCTACCTGCGCTCGCTCGACCGCCTCCAGGCGCTGCGCCCCCGGATCGGGTACCCGGGCCACGGGCCCGTCCTGGCCGACCCGGTGGCGGAGATCGCCACGGTGCGCGCGCACCGGCTGGAGCGGGAGGCCCAGATCGTGAGCGCCCTGACCCGGGGGCCGGCCACGGCGGCGGACCTGGTGCCGGGCATCTACCGGGCCTACCCGCAGAGCCTGTGGCCGGCCGCGACCCGCACGGTCGTGGCCCACCTGGACAAGCTGGTCGAGGAGGGGCGGGTGGACCTCGACCCCGGGACCGCCGGCGATGCCCCGCTCTTCCGCCTCAGCCCGACAGCAGCGCCGGGAGGTGGGCCAGGGTCGCGGTCATGACCCCCGTCGGCCCCTTGGGGACCTGCCCCACCAGATTGGCCTGGAAGTTGTAGGCGGCGGCGGCGATGTCCAGGTGGACCCAGGGACGTTGGTCCACGAACTCCCGCAGGAAGACCGCCCCGTTGATGGTGCCGGCCGCCCGCGACTCGGCGGCGTTCACCATGTCGGCGACGTCGGAGTCCAGGCACACGTCGTACTCCGGGAACATCGGCAGCTCCCAGACCCGCTCCCCGGCGAGGCGGCCGGCGTGGCGCACCCGCTCCAGGAGGGCGGGGTCATTCGTCATGGCGGCGGTCACCGGATGGCCCAGGGCGATCTCCACGGCCCCGGTCAGAGTCGCCACCGAGACCAGGTGGGTCGCCCCCAGGTGGGCCGCGTAGCCCAGGCCGTCGGCCAGCACCAGCCGGCCCTCGGCGTCGGTGTTGGTGACCTCGATGGTCTGGCCCCCGAGGGCGGTGAGGCAGTCCCCGGGCTTGAGGGCGCCGCCGCCGGGGAGGTTCTCGGTGAGGAGCATGACGGCCAGGACGTTCACCGGCGGGCGCCAGCGTCCGATGAGGCTCATGGCCCCCGCCACCGCCGCGGCCCCGCTCATGTCGGCCTTCATGCGGTGCATCAGGGCCGGGGGCTTGAGGGAGATGCCGCCGGCGTCGAAGGTGATGCCCTTGCCGACCAGGCCCAGGGTGGGCGCCTGCGGGTCGGCCCGGTACCGCAGGACCAGCACCCGGGGCGCCTCCCGCGAGCCCTGGGCCACCCCCAGCAGGGCCCCCATGCGCAGCCCCTTCAGGTGGTCGCCATCGAGGACCTCCGCCTCCAGCCCGCTCTCGCGGGCCAGCGAGGCGGCCTCGTCGGCGAAGGTGGCGGGGGTCAGCTGGTTCGCCGGCCGCCACTGCCACTCCCGCACCCGGTTGGCCGCCTCCGCCTGCTGGGCCCCGGCCCGCAGGGCGGCGGCGGCGGCGGCCGGGTCGAGGTCGCCGAGCCCGGCCACGATCACGGTCTCCACCCAGAACGCCGCCCGGTGCCGGCCCCGGGCGCTCCACTCCCCCGTGGCCCGGCCTGCACCCTCCGCCACCACCCGGGCGACGTCGGCCGGACCGATCCCGTCCCGGTCCGACACCGCCGCGACCACCGCGGGCTCCAGTGCCACCGCGACCCGGGCCTGGTCCAGCCCGCGGACGGCCAGTTCCAGGGCGTTGCGCAGGCGGTACCCGTCCAGCTGGTCCAGGGCGCCGACGCCGATCAGGACGGCCCGCCCGGCCGCCAGCCCGGTCCCGGCGAGCGTCAGCTCCCGCCGCTGGCCGAAGCGGCCGACCATGCCGCCGTCGCCCACCGCCTGGGCCAGTGCCCCGGTGGCGGCGGCGTCCAGCGCCCGGGCGACCGGCCCCAGCTCCGGCCCCTGCGCCACCAGCAGCACCCACGCCCCGGCGGGGACCGCGGCCAGGTCGCCCGTCGCCAGCTCAGCGTCCATCCCTCACCTCTCCTCCGTCGGGGCGTCGGGCCCCGGGCCGCCGAGCGGCCCGGCCCTCTTCTCCCCCATGGTAGTCCGGCGCCGCCGGGTGCCCAGGGAGGCACGCAGGGCCGCGATGTCGTCCGCGGTGAAGCGGTGGCGGCCCAGGGCGTCGTCCGCGGAGGGGTGAGCCCGGCCCTCTCGGATCCAGTTGATGACCACCTGCGGCTTCACCCCCAGCATCGCCGCCACCTCCGCCGGGCCATAGAGCGGCCCGCCGGCGGGGCCCCCGCCGGGCGGCGGACCCGACATGACGGCCGGCTCGCTCAATGGTGGGGGTCGAAGCGAACCGTCTCCACCGCGGGCAGCCAGGCACGGATGGCGGCCGCGAGCACGCGGCAGCTGCTCCCGGTCAGCACCGGGACGAAGTTGGAGGTCGGGTGGGCCTCGACGACCACCAGGGTGGGCGACGGTTGGCTGGCCCGCAGGCTGGCGGGGCCGGGGCCGGAGGGCAGCAGCCCGCGCACCCGGGCGGTGAGCTCGGCGTCGGTCATGCACGAGATGATGGCAGAGCCCGCCCCCGTCCCGGGGGCGGACCGCCGGGGACGCGCCCCATAATCCAAGGCCGTGGCCCGGTACGTCCCCGTCTGCACCGTCGACGATGTCCCGGTCGGGACCGGGCGGGTGGTCGACGCCGGCGGCGTCGAGGTGGCCCTGTTCAACATCGACGGGGTCTTCCACGCCCTGGAGAACACCTGCCCCAGCGGTGGCCCGATCGGTGAGGGCCAGCTGCGGGGGACGGTCGTCACCTGCCCCTGGGACGGCGACACCTACGACGTCCGCACCGGCGTCTCGCCGGCCTCCGACGCCGTCTTCGTCGAGCGCTTCCCGGTGCGGGTCGGGCGCGACGGAACGGTCATGGTGCAGCCCGAGCCCACCGACGACGAGGACCTGTAGGCCCTGGCCGGGCCCCCGCGCACCGCACCGGGTGCGCCGCCGGCCTCCGGGGCCCCGATGGCCGCCCTGGACGTCGGCTCCAACACCCTGCACCTGCTGGTGGCCCAGCTGCGCGCCGGCCGGCTCGAGGACCGGCGGCACGCGGTGCTGCTCAGCCACCTGGGCCCGCACGTCGCCGCCCTCGGCCGGCTGGGACCGGAGCGGGTCCAACAGACCGCCGGCCGGGTCGCCGAGCTGGTGGCGCTGGCCCGGGACGCCGGGGCCGCCCCCATCCTGCTGGCGGCCACCGAGGCCGTGCGCCGGGCGGCCGACCGCAGAGCCCTGCAGGCCGCGGTGCGGCGGCAGACCGGCCTGGGCCTGCAGATCCTCACCGGGGAGGCGGAGGCCCGGCTGAGCTTCCTCGGCGCCACCCGGGGCGCCGGCGTCGGGGCCACCGTGCCGGTGGTGGTCGTCGACCTCGGAGGCGGGAGCACCGAGGTCGTCCTGGGGATGGCCGGAGCCCCGACGAGCCTGGTGAGCCTGCCGGTCGGGTCCGGGCTCCTGCTCCGCCAGCACGCCTTCGACGACCCCCCCACCGCGGTCCAGCGGGCCGCAGCCGCCGGGGCCATCGCCGGGCACCTGGCCGGGCTCCCGCCCGGGCGGCCCCGGCTGATGGTGGCCACCGGTGGCACCGCCGCCAACCTCCCGGCCCTGCTCGGGACGGCGCCGCCCCGGGCGGGCGAGGAGGGGACGCTTCGCCTCTCCCCGCCCGGGCCGGCGCGGGCGACCCGGCTGAGCCTGGAGGACCTGCGCGCGGCCGGGGCCCGCGCCGACGGCGCGCCCAGCGCGGCGGTGGCGGCGGGGACGGGCCTGCACCCGGACCGGGTCCGGCTCCTGCAGGCGGGCACCCAGCTCCTGCTGGCGCTGCTCGAGCACTACCGGCTGGACCGGCTGACGGTCACCGACTGCGGGGTGCGGGACGGGCTCCTGCTGGACCCGCCCGGGGCGGAGCCGGCTGGGGGCTGAGCCCGGCGATGCCGTACCCTGGGAGGAGATGGCGCTCTTCGACTTCCACACCCACACCACCCTCTCCGACGGGGCGGCTGACCCCCTGACCATGGCCCGCCGGTGCCTGGCCAACGGCTACGGCGCCTACGTGTGCAGCGACCACGTCGACGACCGCACCGTGGCCGACCGCGTCCCCCAGATCGTGGCGGCCTGCCGCCAGGTGGCCGCCGAGCTGGGCATCCCCGCCCTCCCGGCCGTGGAGATCACCCGGGTGGAGGCCTCCCTCATCGCGCGCGTCGCCACCGCGGCCCGGCGGCTGGGGGCGGAGCTGATCGTGGTCCATGGGGAGACCCTGGGCGACCACGCCCAGCCCGGGGTCAACCTGGCCGCCGCCCGCTGCCCCGAGGTGGACATCCTGGCCCACCCGGGGCTGATCACCGCGGCCGCGGCCGCGGCCGCCCGGGAGACCGGGGTCCACCTGGAGGTGACGTCCTCCAACTTCCACGGCCTGACCAACGGGCACGTGGTGCGGATCGCCACCGCCGAGGGCGCCTCGCTCCTCATCGACTCCGACGCCCACCGCCCCGAGGCGCTGCTCACCTCGGAGCGGATCGACCAGGTCCTGGTCGGCAGCGGCCTCACGCCCGAGCGGGCGGCCGCGGTCCGGCGCGACGGACCGGCCGCGGTCCTGGCCCGGCGCGGCCTGGTGCTGCCACAGGGGGCGGCGGCCCCCGCCTGACCGGCCCCGAGGCGGGGCCGGTCCCCGGCCTCAGGGGACCGGGACGGGGGGCCCGGTGGGCCGGGGGGTCACCGTCGCGGTGGGGCTCGCCGCCGTGGAGGCGGCGGGCGTGGCGGTCCCGCTGGCGGTGGCGCTGGGCGTGGGGGTCGGGGTGTAGACGAAGCAGTTGAACTGGCACGGGGTGGGAGTCGGGGGCGGCAGGGTCCGAAAACTCAGGATGTCCTCGATGCGGCGGGCCACCGGCAGCCCCCCGCTCTGGCCCCCGAAGACGACGACGACGGCGTCCCCGCTCACCAGATCGCCCAGCGCGACCGGCCGGCCGCCGCGCGTGATCTTGGTGGAGGGCAGGACGAGCGCCGCGATCGGGGCCCCGTTGAGGGGCTGGACCGCGATCTCGCTGGTGGCCAGGGAGATCGCCGCCAGGTACCCCGTCACCTGCTGGCCGGCCCGGTTGAGACCGGCCGCCGAACCCGAGGCGGTGGGGACGTCCCCCCCCAGGGTCGGGAAGCTCTGGCTGGAGCCCTGGGTGGCCACGGCCATCGCCACCCCCACCGCGATCGAGGCCGCGGCCAGCACGCCCAGCAGGGCCAGGACGGTGCCCCGGAAGCCGAGCCCCCACCGCCGGCGCCGGGGTCCGGCGGCGCGGGCGCGGGCGCGGGCGCGCGCGGCCCCA
>JAKABB010000010.1 GCA_021802045.1 bacterium | reverse complement strand
GCCAGCCTGCTGGGCCTGGTCGCCGCCGCGGTCGTCGCGCCCCTGGTCCGGGCCGCGGGTGCCGGGCCAGCCGCCGCCGCCGCCCTCCTCCTTGGGTGGTACGGGCTGGCCGGGGTCCTGGCCGGCAGCCCGGTGGGGGCGCCCGCCGGGCGCCGGGCCGGGCCGCTCCTGCGGGGCGGCTACGGGCTCTTCGTGGTCCTGGCCGCGGTGGTGACGGCGCTGGCCGCCGCCCGCTGAGCGTCGGGCTCAGGGTGGGGCGGGGAGCTCCGAGGGGCCGCAGAGGCGCTGGTGCAGGGCCCGGGTCAGGGCGGTGTTCTCGGCCAGGCCGCGGCTCAGCTCCTCGATCAGCGCCTCGGCGCGCTCGTTGACGGTGGCGTCGTGCTCGGCCATCAGCCGGTCCTTCTCGGCCTGACGGTTGCCGCTGAGCAGGATCAGCGGGGCCGCGTAGGCCGCCTGGGTGGAGAAGAGCAGGTTGAGCAGGATGAAGGGATAGGGGTCCCAGTGGGCCACGAAGCCGACCAGGTTGGCGCCGACCCAGGCGGCGACGACGATGGTCTGGATGATGAGGAAGCGCCAGCTGCCGAGCGCGCGCACGGTGCCATCCGCCAACCGCACCCCGGGGCTGGCGTGGTCGATCAGGGCGCGGTTGACCGGGTGGCGGTGGGGCATGGGCCGGCTGGACCTCCGTGGGACCGGGCGGGGCGGTGGCGGGCCGCGGTCCGATCTTGACGAGGCCGGGCCGGCGACACAAGCGGCCCGGGGTGGGCCGCGGTCGCGTGCGGCGGAGCGCAAACGCGCTACCGTGGGGGCGATGCACAGTGGGAGCCACAGCACCTGGTGGGGCGCCGACGGGCACCCGCCGCCCGCCTGAGCCGTCCAGCTCTGGCGGCCCGCCCCCGCGCGGGGCGAGACCGCCGCGTCCCTGTCATCCTGCCGCGGCCTCCCGGTCCCGCCCACCCGGCGCCGACCGCTCCGGGACCGCCCCAGGCCATCGCTTCCGGTTCCGGCCCATGCGGCCGAGGAGACTGCCGTGAGTTCCACCATCTCGTCCACCCCGGAGACCGCCACCGACCCCGGGGCCGGCCGCTCCGGCGCCTGGCGCGAGCGCGACCGCGCCGCCGTGGCCCCCGCCTACTCGCGCTACACCGACCTGGTCATCGAGCGCGGCGAGGGCAGCTACCTCATCGACGTCGACGGCCGGCGCTACCTGGACTTCGCCTGTGGCATCGCCGTCACCAGCCTGGGCCATCGCCACCCGGCGGTGGTGGAGGCGGTCCACCGCCAGGTGGATGCCCTCTGGCACACCAGCGTCGTCACCCAGCACGTGATGCAGACCACGGCCGCCGAGCGCATCGCCGGCATCGCCCCCGCCGGGCTGGACCAGGTCTTCTTCGCCAACTCCGGCGCCGAGGTGGTCGAGGGGGCCCTCAAGCTGGCCCGCCGGGCCACCGGCCGGCCCGCGATCATCGGCTTCACCGGCGGCTTCCACGGCCGCACCATGGGGGCCCTGACCCTGACCACCAGCAAGGCCCACTACAAGGAGGGGTACGCCCCCTTCCTGCCCGAGGTGTACGCCACCCCCTACCCGTACTGCCTGCGCCAGTGCAGCCACGCCCCCGGCGAGCCCTGCCCGATCGCGGCCGGGGAGATGCTGGAGCGGCTCTTCCAGCAGGTGGTGCCGCCGGGGCAGGTGGCCGGCATCGTGGTCGAGCCCATCCAGGGCGAGGGCGGGTACATCGTGCCCCCGGCCGGCTTCCTGGCCACCCTGCGCCGGCTCTGCGACGCCCACGGCATCCTGCTGGTCGCCGACGAGGTCCAGAGCGGGATGGGGCGGACCGGGCGCTGGTGCGCGGTCGACCACGAGGGGGTCACCCCCGACATCCTCATCCTGGCCAAGGCCCTGGGCAACGGCCTGCCGATCGGGGCCATCGTCTCCTCGGCCCGGGTCATGGGCGCCTGGGACCCGGGCAGCCACGGCAGCACCTTCGGCGGCAACCCCGTGGCCTGCGCCGCCGCGGTGGCGGTCATCGACACCATCGAACGGGAGGGGCTGCTGGCCCGGGCCCGCACCATCGGCGAAAGCGTCCAGGAGCGCGCCGCCAGCTGGCGGGCGCAGGGGTACGGCCCCGCCGACGTCCGCGGCCGCGGGGCCATGGTGGGCCTGGAGTTCCTCGACGCCGGCGGACGGCCGCAGACCGACCGGGTGGCGCGGCTGCGGGCGCGCTGCGAGCAGCAGGGGCTGGTCATCCTCTCCTGCGGGCTCGACGACAACGTCATCCGCCTGATCCCGCCGCTCACCATCTCGGACCAGGAGCTGGAGCAGGGACTGGGGGTGCTGGAGGCCGCGGTGCGGGAGGTGGACGGATGACGGAGACCGCGGTGGTCGAGGTGCCCACCTACGGCCACTACATCGGCGGCGAGTGGCGCGAGGCCCGTGGCGGGGACACCTTCGAGACCCTCAACCCCGCCCGCCGGGACGAGGTCCTGGCCCGGGTGGCCCGGGGCAACGAGGTCGACGTCCAGGATGCGGTGACCGCGGCCCGGGCCGCCTTCCCCGGGTGGTCGCGGACCCCGATGCCGGTGCGCGGCGACGTCATCGGCCGCGCCGCCCGGCTGCTGGAGGAGCGCAAGGAGGAGCTGGCCCGGCTCATGACCCAGGAGATGGGCAAGGTGCTGACCGAGGCCCGTGGCGATGTCCAGGAGGGCATCGACATGGCCAAGTACATGGCGGGCCGGAGCCGGGGCGCGGTGGGGGAGACGGTCCCCAGCGAGCTGCGCCAGAAGCGTTGCTTCACCGAGCGGGTGCCGCTGGGGGTGGTCGGCTGCATCACCCCCTGGAACTTCCCCATGGCCATCCCGACCTGGAAGCTGATGCCGGCCCTGCTGGCCGGGAACGCCGTTGTCTTCAAGCCGGCCGAGGACACCCCCCTGGTGGCGATCCGGCTGGTCGAGATCCTGATCGAGGCCGGACTGCCGGCCGGGGTGCTCAACCTGGTGACCGGCACCGGCGAGGAGGCCGGCCACGCCCTGGTCCAGCACCCCGAGGTCACGGCCATCTCCTTCACCGGCTCGGTGGAGGTCGGCCGGCAGGTGGCGGTGGCCTGCGCCGGGGCCGGGAAGCGGGTGGGCCTGGAGCTGGGCGGCAAGAACGCCATGGTGGTCCTGGCCGACGGGGACATCGAGCTGGCCGTCGACGGCGCCCTCTGGGGGGCGTTCGGCACCAGTGGCCAGCGCTGCACCGCCACCTCGCGGATGGTGGTGGAGCGGGCGGCGGTGGGGCCCTTCACCGAGGCCCTGCTGGCGCGGGTGCGGCAGCTGCGGCTGGGGGACGGGCTGGACCCGGCGACCGATGTCGGCCCGGTGATCAACGAGCGCCAGCTGCACCGCATCCACCGCTACTCCGAGATCGGTAAGGAGGAGTCGGCGCGGCTGCTCCACGGCGGGGCCATCGCCACCGCGGGCGCCCTGGAGCGGGGCTTCTTCTACACCCCCACCCTCTTCGGCGAGGTCGCACCGGGCATGCGCATCGCCCAGGAGGAGATCTTCGGGCCCACGGCGGCCATCATCCCGGCCGACGACTTCGACGCCGCCCTGGCGATCGCCAACGGGACCCGGTACGGCCTCTCCCTGGCCGTCTACACTCGTGACCTGCGGCGGGCCATGGAGGCCGTCGATCGACTGGAGGCGGGGATCGTGTACGTCAATGCGCCCACCATCGGGGCTGAGATCCAGCTGCCCTTCGGCGGCACCAAGGCCACCGGCAACGGGCACCGCGAGGCGGGGGCCACGGCCTTCGACGAGTTCTCCGAGTGGAAGACCGTCTACATCGACTACTCGGGGCGGCTGCAGCGGGCCCAGATCGACACGGCGGGTCCGGCATGACCGGGCCCGGCTCCGGGACGCGTCCCGGGGGCCCCCGATGATCGACCTCGCCCTCTCCGACGAGCACCGCCAGCTGGCGGCCACGATCCGGGACTTCGCCGCCCGGGAGCTGGCCCCCGGAGTGCCCGAGGCCGATCGCAGCGCCACCCCCGACCCCGAGCTGTTCGCCAAGCTCGCCAGCCTGGGCCTGCCCGGGATCTGCTACCCGCAGCGCTACGGGGGAGCCGGGCTGGACTGGATCGCCCTCGGCCTCGCCTGCGAGGAGCTGGAGTACGTCGACGCCTCCTGCCGTACCGCGCTCTCCGTCCACGCCGGGCTCTGCGCCACCGGCATCTACCAGTGGGGCACCGAGGAGCAGCGGCAGCGGCTGCTGCGTCCGCTGGCCGAGGGCCGACGCCAGGGGTGCTTCGGGCTGACCGAGCCCGACGCCGGCAGCGACGTCCAGGCGCTCCGGACCCAGGCCGTGCGCGAGGGCGATGCCTACCGGCTGCGGGGGCAGAAGGTTTGGATCTCCATGGGGGACTTCGCCGACTACCTGCTGGTCTTCGCCACCACCGACCCCGCCCGCGGGGGGCACGGGATGAGCGCCTTCCTGGTTGAGCGGGCCCTGGCCGGCCCGGGACTGCGCACCGAGCCCATGAAGGGCAAGTACGGGCTGCGAGCCAGTGACACCGCGGTGGTCTACCTGGACGACGCCCTGGTCCCGGCCGCCAACCGCATCGGCGAGGAGGGCGAGGGCTTCAAGGTGGCGATGAGCTGCCTGGACAGCGGGCGCTTCTGCGTCGCCTCCGGCGCCGCCGGGACGGTGCGCGCCTGCCTCGACATGAGCGTGGCCTACGCCCGCCAGCGCCACGTCCAGGGCCAGGAGATCGGCCGCCTGCAGCTGGTGCAGCAGATGATCGCCGGCATGAGCCGGGACTACGACATCGCGCGGCTGCTCTGGTTGCGGGCGGGCTGGCTGAAGAACAGCGGGCAGCGCAGCTCTCGGGAGAGCGCCCTGGCCAAGTGGGTGAACACCGAGGCCGCCCGCCGGGCCGCCGACGACGCGCTCCAGGTGCACGGCGCCACCGGTTTCAGCGAGGAGTGCCCCGCCGCGCGCTACCTGCGCAACAGCCGGGCCACGCTCATCTACGAGGGCACCCGCGAGCTGCAGACGGTGCTGGCCGCGGAGTACGCCCTCGGCTACCGCAGTGACCGGCCGGTGCGCCGCGCGCTGCCGCCCTGGCCCGACGAGGAGCCGGCGGTCGCGGCCGGGGATGTGGCCGTCGCGGCCAGCGGGTGAGCCCAGCTCCGCCCCTGGCGCCCGGGCTCACCGGGCTGGGCGCCACGGAGCGGGTCCTGCAGCGGCCCCAGGGCGGGCTGCGCTACCTGGTGGTGGGGTCGGGGCCGGCGCTGGTCCTCTGTCACGGCTTCCTGGGCTCGGCCGAGAACTTCGAGACCTGGCTGCCGGCCCTGGCAGCGCGGCGGCGGCTGCTGATCCCCGACCTGCCGGGGTTCGGGGCCTCGGCGCCACTGCCGGGCCGGCACACCGCCGCCCAGCTGGCGCGGGAGGTGGCGGCGGTGGCCGACGCCGAGGGGGCCGCCACCTACGACCTGGGCGGGCTCTGCCTCGGGGCCTCGGTGGCCCTGGCCCTGCACCGCCTGGACCCGCCCGCGGCGCGCAGCCTGATCCTGCACACGCCGCTGCTGCACCCCTCGGTGGTGCGGAGGCGCTTCCACCGCCAGGTGGCGGTCTTCACCGCCCCCGGGGTCTTCGCCGCCATCGCTCGCGTCGCGCGCAGCCGGCTGGTCAGCGACCTCTACAAGCGTTGGGTGGTGGAGGGCTCGGGCCCGGTGGACGCCCGCAGCGCCCAGGTGAACTTCGACAACCAGCGGCGGGCCAGCCCGCGGGCGGCGCGGGAGTGGCTGCGCGACGGCCTGGCCCATGACTTCCGCGGGGACCTGGCCCGCTTCCCGCACCGGGTCCTGCTCCTGGTCGCCGCCGACGATCGCATCGTGGACGTCCCGGCGCTGGTCCGCCTGACCGCCCGGCGGCCGCAGACCGAGTTCCGGGTCATCGCCAGCGCCGGCCACGGCTGGAGCCCCGAGTTCATCACCGCCCAGGTGGCGGCGCTGACCGCCTTCCTGGACGCCGATGCCTCCGGCCCCGGTGGTTGACCGCTCCCCGGGGGCGCTCTTTCTGGCGGTTGAACTGGGGGCCGGGGCACGGGCCCGGCTGGCGGCGTCCCTGCGGAGCCTGCGCCACCTGGACCCCGCCCTGGCGGTGGTGCGGCCGGCCGGGGTGCACGTCACCGTCCACTTCCTCGGCTCCCTGTCGCCGGCCCAGGCCGGGCGGGTGGTGGACGCGGTGGCGCCGGTGGCGGCCGCCTGGCCGGCGTTCTGCCTGGGCCTGGGCGGGCTGGGGGCCTTCCCGGGGTGGCGGGGCCCGCGGGTGCTGTGGCTCGGCTGCGCCCGCGGGGCGGAGCCGCTCCGCGACCTGGCCGCGGCCGTCACCGGCGTCCTGGTGGCCGCCGGCTTCCCAGCTCCTGCGGTCCCCTACCGACCCCACGCCACCCTGGCCCGGGTGCGGGGCCCGCTGACGCCGGCGGCCCGCCGCTGGTTGCAGCGACCGCCACCGGGCTGGCCCGCCCCGGACCCCCTGCCGGTGGCGGTGGGCCAGCTGACCCTGCTCCAGTCGGTGGCCCAGGCGACCGGCCCGGCGCGCTACCGCCGGCTGCGGCGGCTGCCGCTGCGCTGAGTTGCCCGCGTCGCCCCGGGCTCGCTACGGTGGCCCGGTGAGCGTTCCGCATCGGGCCCCGGGCACCGTCGCGGCGGCGGCGCGCCCGGCCCCCGAGCGCACCGGCCTGGCGCTGCTGGTGGTCGTGATCGGGGTGATGATCACCGCCGTCGACACCACCATCGTCATCCTGGCCCTGCCCGAGATCGAGAGCGCCCTCCGGGTCCCCCTGGCCTCCGTGGTCTGGGTCATCGTGGCCTACCTGCTGGTGCTGACCCTGCTCGCCACCCAGCTGGGGCGCCTGGGCGACATGTACGGCCGGGCCCGCATGTACGAGGCCGGCTTCGGCATCTTCATCGTGGGCTCCCTCTGCTGCGGCCTGGCCTGGAACGCCCTCGCCATCATCGGGTTCCGGGTGCTCCAGGGGGTCGGCGGGGCCCTGATCGCCGCCAACAGCGGCGCCGTCATCGCCGAGATGGTGCCCCCGGAGCGCCGGGGCCGGGCCTACGGGTTCAACGCCATCGGCTGGAACGTGGGGGCGATCGTGGGGATCGTGCTGGGCGGCCTGATCGTCACCTATGCCTCCTGGCGCTGGGTCTTCCTCATCAACCTGCCCATCGGCGGGCTGGCCCTGGGGGTCGCCCTGCGGGTCCTGCGCGACCGCGGCCCGCACCGGCCCCAGCGCATCGACTGGGTCGGGATGGCCCTGCTGGGGGCGGGACTCCTCGGCATCCTGTGGGCCATCATCCAGCTGGCCACCCGGGCCCTGGACTGGCGCCTGGGCATCGCCCTGGTCGGTGGCGCGGCGCTGCTGGCCGTCTTCTTGTGGTGGGAGCGCCGCCACCCGGCGCCGATGCTGGACCTGCGGCTCTTCGCGGTGCCGACCCTGACCCCCTCGCTGCTGGCGGCCCTCTTCCAGGCGCTGGGGAACTTCGCCGTCCTCTTCCTGGTGATCATGTACCTGCAGGGGGTGCGTCACCTCAGCCCTCTGGGGGCCTCGCTCCTGCTGGTCCCGGGCTTCATCCTGGGCGGGGTCTGCGCGCCCCTGGGGGGGCGCCTGGCCGACCGGGTGGGCGCGGTGGTCCCGGCGACGCTCGGGCTCGGCCTGCAGGCGCTGTCCCTGCTCCTCTACGCCCGGCTCGGGGTGCACAGCGTCCTCTGGCTGGTGGTGGTGGCGAGCCTGGTGAGCGGCCTGGGGGCCGCCGCCTTCTACCCCGCCAACAACGCCGCGGTGATGCGGGTGGCGCCGCCCCGGGCCCTGGGGGTCGCCTCCGGCCTGCTGCGGATGTTCTCCAACATCGGCATGATCTTCTCCTTCTCCCTGGCCCTCCTGGTGGCCTCGCGGGCGATCCCCGCCCGGCTCGCCTTCGCCATCTTCGTCGGCACCACCTCCCTGAGCGCCGCTCCCTCGGCGGCCTTCGCCGCCGGCCTCCACGCGGCCTTCTACGCCTCGCTGGTGCTGGTGGGGATCGCCGCCGTCTTCTCGCTCAGCCGGGGCCGCCCCACGGCGCGCGCCGTGGGGCCGGCCGCCTGACGGGCGCCGGCCCTCACCACTCGAAGGGTCGGCCGTACCACCGGTCGAGCCGGGGATAGACCCCGGTCTGGGCCAGCCGCCGCAGCCGGTCCTCGAAGGCCCGCACCTCCGCCGGCGCCAGCAGGGCGCCCAGGGCCTGGCGGAGCCGGGCCCGCCGCGCGCCGTCGGCCGCCAGGCGGCGCAGGTCCGCCAGCCAGGGGGCCGGCACCGGCTCCCCGCCGAGGTCGAGGAGGACGGTCCGCAGCTTGAACTCCTGGTGGAACGTGACCCCGTGATCGATCCCCCGCAGCCGCCCGGCGGGGTCCACCAGGAGGTGGGCCCGCTTGCGGTCGGCGTTGTTGATCAGAACGTCCAGGGCGGCCATCCCGGCCAGGGCGTGCTCCAGGGCCGGGCCCCGGGGGACCAGCTCCGGGTTCCCCGGCTGCTCGATGAACTCCTGCATCGATCCCACCCCGAGGGGACCTGAGGGGCGCAGCGCGGTCCGGGGGGTCAGCTCCCACCCCAGCGCGCCGTCCACCCGGGCGGTGGCCACCTCCCGCCGGTGCAGGGTGCGGCCGGGGAAGTCCCACAGCGGCCGCTCCCCCCGGGCCGGCTTGTAGATGGCGAGCCGGGGCCCCGACGGGGTCTCGAGCAGGACCTGGAAGACGGCGTTGCTCCCCCAGGGGACCCGTCCGATCTCCGAGATGGGCGCCGTCGCCAGCCACGACTCGAGGTCGCCGGCTGCCACCCCGCCGGGGGCGGGGTCGCTGGGAGCGGGGTCGGGCGCGGGCCAGGGCATCGCCGATCACAGCCTATCGGGTCCTCGCGGCCGGCCTGTGCGGGCGGCGGCCCGGTCCCGGCCCCCGTCGCTGCGGCACAATGGCGGGCAGGTTCGGCGGCCCCGGCGCCGGACGGGGGGGCGCCACCGGGTCGGGAAGGGACACAGCGCATGACTCGATCGCCCGCGGCTGGCGCTGGCGCGCGCGGGGCGGCCAGCGCGGTCTACGTCGCCACCCCGCTGACGGGGGCTGCGGGGCGGGCCGAGCTCCAGGCCCAACGTCGCCGGGTGCGGGCGTACCTGCGCGCCGAGGGCTGGCGGGCGCGCCACCACGCCCACTTCGCCGACCTCGGGAGCTCGGCCGCCCCGCGCTGGCGTCCGGCCATGCAGGAGCTGCTGGCCGCGGCCCCGCGGGGCGAGTGGCGGCGGGTGACGGCCGAGTCGCGGGCGCTGAGCGACGACCCCCTGCTCTGCCTCAGCATCCGCCAGGAGCTGGCGGGGCTCGGGGTCGAGCTGGCCCTGGTCCCCGAGGAGTTCGACCCCGCCGCGGCGCCGGTCCCGGCGCCGCGGGGCCGGGGCGGGCGACCGCGCTCGGTGGTGGCGGAGATGCGGTCCCTGGTGGCGCGGGTGCAGGCCGCGGTCGCCGAGAACGCCGCGCTCCGCCGGGAGCAGGCCCGCCTGCGCGCGGAGCTGGCCGCGATCGAGCGCCGGGCCGCCCTGGGACCGCCGGCGGTCCCCTACGGCCCGGACGGCCCACCCCCTCCCCGATGACCGCCGGCGCCGACGAGCCGCGGACGGCGCCGCTGACCCCAGAACGCTGGGACGACCTGGAGGAGCTCTTCGGCCCCCGGGGCGCCGTGGGCGGCTGCTGGTGCTGGTACTGGCGCCTGCCCGGGGCGGAGTGGCAGGCCCGGTGCGGCGAGGGCACGCGGGCGCTGCTGCGGGAGCGGGTCGAGGCGGGGCCGCCCCCGGGGTTGCTGGCCTACCGCGACGGGGCGCCGGTGGGCTGGTGCGCGGTCGCGCCCCGGTCCGAGCTGCAGCGCCTGCAGCGCTCCCCCCGTCTGGGCCCGGTCGACGGCGTCCCGGTCTGGGCGGTGTCCTGCTTCTACATCCACCGGCGGCACCGCCGCCAGGGGGTGGCGCGGGCCCTGCTCCTGGCGGCGGTGGCGCACGCCCGCGCCGCCGGGGCGCCGGGGCTCGAGGGCTACCCGTTGGACGATGGTGACGGCCGGCGGATCAGCAACGGCGCGGCCTACACCGGCACCCTGAGCCTGTTCCGTTCGGCCGGGTTCCAGGAGGTCGCCCGCCGCGGCCCGCGCCCGATCGTGCGCCGGCTGTTCCGTGACTGAGCCCAGCGCCGGGCGGGGCCCGGCGGGCGGCAACCCCGGGGTCCGGGTGCGCCGGGTGGCGCCGGCGGAGCGGGAGGCCTGGCTGCGAGCCACGGGGCTGGCCTTCAGCGAGGTCCCGACCACCGAGCTGCTGGAGCGGGACCGCCGGCTGCTGGAGTGGGACCGCTGCCTTGGGGCCACCGTCGGGAACGAGATCGTGGGCACCGCGGCGGCCATCACCTACGCCATGACCGTCCCCGGGGGAACGGCGCCGGTGGCCGGGGTGACCGCGGTGGGGGTGCTCCCCACCCATCGCCGGCGCGGGGTGCTGACCGCGCTGATGCGACGGCAGCTGGCCGACGTGCGCTGGCGCGGGGAGGTGGCGGCGGCGCTCTGGGCCAGCGAGAGCGGCATCTACGAGCGCTTCGGCTACGGCGTCGCGGCCCCCAGCGCCGCCTGCCGGATCGCCACCCGGCACAGCGCCTTCCGCGCCGCCCCCACCCCCCCGGGGCGGCTGCGGGTCCTGGCCGCCGATGCTGGCCTCGCGGTCCGGCTCCAGCCCGCGTTCGACGCGGTCCGGGCGCTGGTGCCGGGCATGGTGCCGCGGACGGCGGCCCGGTGGGCCGACCGGCTGGCGCCGGTCCCGCACCCTGGGGAGGCGGTCGGCGACCTGGTGGTCGGCGTGCACGAGGACCCGGCCGGGACCGTGGACGGCTACGTCTGCTACCGGGTGCAGCACGAGTGGCATGGGCCGGGGGCGGCGGCGATCCTGCGGGTGGAGGAGCTGGTGGCCGCCGATCCCGAGGTCGAGGCGGCGCTCTGGCGCCTGTGCCTCGACCTGGACCTGGTGGCCGAGGTGGAGGCACGCCATCGCCCCCTCGACGACCCGCTCCGGGACCGGCTGCGCGAGCCCCGTCGCCTGCGGGTCGAGACCCGGGATGGGCTCTGGCTGCGGCTGGTGGACCTCCCCGCAGCCCTGGCCGCCCGCCGCTACGCCACCGCCGGCCGCCTGGTGCTGCGGGTCGAGGATCCCCTCTGCCCCTGGAACGACGGCGTCTTCGAGCTGGAGGGCGGCCCCGACGGGGCCAGCTGCCGGCCCACCCGGCGCCGTCCGGTCCTGCGGGTCCCGGTCGCGGCCCTGGCCACCGCCTACTTGGGGCAGACCCGGCTGCACACCCTGGTGCGGGCCGGCTGGGTGGCGGAGCTCCAACCGGGCGCGGCGGCGGCGGCCGACCGGCTTCTCGGCTGGCCCCGCGCTCCCTGGTGCCCGGACGTCTTCTGAGCGGCGCGGGGCCGGGGGGACAACGGTGCGGCGGCGGCGCAGCGTCGGTGGGAGCCGGAGCGGCCGGGGCCCCGATCGGAGCGCGTGCGGCCCCGGCCCGGACTCCGGAGCCCGGAGCCTGACACCGAGCCCGCCGGGGAGGACTCGGGCCATCGCCGTCTCGACTGTGCCCCGTGGGGGGCCCCCGCGGGGAGCGTGGCGATGCGGGCCGGGTCGCCAGCGCCGGCGGCACCCGTGACCGGCTGCTGGTCGGGAGCGTCCCCCACCTGGTGCGGCGGGCTCTGGCCCAGGGCGGCGATCTGGTGCCGCGACCACCGGGCGCGCAGCTCCGGGCTGATGGCGGGCAGCCGGTGGGCGGGCTCCCGAGGGCCGGGGTCGCCGAGGTGACGGACCGCGGCGGCGCGGCAGCGGGCGAGCAGGGCTGCGGCCTCGGCCTTCCCTCCACGAGGACCCTCCGTGCGGCCGGCCGGAGGGGGCCCCCACGGCGCGCGGCGGGCTGGCTCCGGCGCCCGGCGTGTCTGAGCCGGGTACCGAGCCCGGGAAGCGGCAACCGCCCAAGTCGGAGACTATCGCCCACACTTCGCGCCTGATGGGTCATATGCTATCATTGCCCACAAAATGCTGATGAGGGGGACGGCCCGGCTTGACGAGCGAGGGCGGCTGGTGCTGCCAGCCGCGCTGCGCCGCCGGCTCGACCTGCGGCCAGGTGAGGATCTGGTGGTGAGCGAGGAGGCGGACGGAGTCCTGCGAGTGGTGAGCCGACGAGCGGCCGCCCGGGCGTTGATCGGCCTGGCCGGTCGGGCCGATCACTCGACCGTCGAGGAGTTGCGCGCCCAGCGGCAGAGCGAGGCCGCCGATGAGGACACCGACGCTGGCCGGTCGCTCCGGTGACCGCAGTGGTGGATGCCTCGGCGCTGCTCGCTCTCCTGTTCGACGAGCCAGGCGCGCAGGCGGTGGCGGAGGTGGTCGCCGGCGGGGCCGCTGTGAGTACGGTCAATCTCGCCGAGGTGGCGACCGTGCTGACCCGCAACCACCGTGATGCCGAGCGGGTCCTGGAAGCGGTGCGGGCCCAGGTCGACGTGGAGCCGTTCACCGACACCGATGCACTGGCCGTTGCCGCCCTCTACCCACACGTGTCTGGCCAGGGCCTCTCCCTGGGGGATCGCGCCTGCCTGGCTTTGGCGCGGCGCCTGGACGCGCCGGCGGTGACCGCGGACCACCTCTGGACGGGGCTGTCGGTCGGCATCGCCGTCCAGCTCATCCGTCCTGCCCGCGGCTGACCCGGGAATCCCAGTCGCCGCGACGCTCTCCCTCGCCGGTCAGAGAGCGGGTGACGACCGTCTGGCGGCGCTCCGGCCGAAACCGGACCGGCTGCCCGCACCGAGCCGAGGCACCGGGCGCGGGAGGGCGCGTCGGCTGGCCCCCGCGAGCGCCTCGCACCGTGGTCACCGGCAGGGGGGCTGACCTGTCGGCGCCGCGCGGCGGGCGACTCGCGGCGATCGCCCCGGCTGCGGAGGCCGGCCGGGGCCCACCGCCTCTGCTGCACCAGGCATCTCGCCGCCGACGACATCCTCGGGCCGCCGAGGGCCACCCTGCCGCCCCCGTGGCCTTCCGCTCTCCGGTGGAGAGCCGCCGGCGGTGGCTGGGGGCATACCGGGCGTCGCTCGGTGAGGAGGGTGAGGCAGCGGCGTCCCGCCGGGCCGAGCCCGGACCGCCGGTGCACCGGTTCCTCGCCGGGGGCATCGACGGAAGCGTGCTCCTCCTTCATCGAGCGGCGCTGGTGGCGGCGCTCGCCCCTCCCTCGCTCGGCGGACTGTCGCCACCGCCCCCCATCGGTTCCCGATGCCCCGAGGGGCCCCTCCCGGCGGCGATCGCGAACGGGACGTCACGGGGGCCGGCTGACAGCGCTCGCGGGCTCGGATCGACGGACCTGCCGACGGTGGGTGGCACGGACCGGCACCCGCTACATGAGCTGACTGCCGCGCTCCACCACGGGGTCGATCAAGCCCTCCTGGCCGCGCATCAAGTGGCGCAACCGGTCGCTCTGGCTGGGTTCGGCCAGGGCGCTCACCACGTCACCCACCTCCAGGACGGTGGCCCCGGTGGCGAAGGCGAGATCGTCGCCGCGGAGAACGGTGACCAGGATGCAGCCCGGAGGCAGGTCGAGTTGGCGCAGGGGTCGGCCGATCAGGGGCGAGCCGCCGCCCATGCGCTCCTCCAGGGCCATGGTGTGACCACGCACCTCGGCCATGGTGCCGAGGTGACGGTTGAGGGTGGCGTGATATCCGCTCATGAGGTCTCCGAAGGTGAGCACCCCCAGGACGTGACGGGCGCCATCGGTCACGGTCACCCAGTGCCCACCGGCCTGGGTGATCGACTCCAGGGCCACGTCCAGCCTGGCGCTGGACGCCACCGCTGGGGCGGTGGGGTCCGCCAACTGCCCCAGGGGCGTCTCGGGTGCCTGGTCAGCGCGCGTCGCCAGCTGCGCGGTCGACACCGTGCCGAGGTAGATTCCGTGAGCATCCACCACGGGCGCGCCCGGAACCTGGACGTCGCGGAGGGCGGCCAGGGCCGCCGTGACCGGCGTCGCCTCCTTCAGCACCAGCCTGGGCTTCCTGGCGACCGCGCTGACCGCCACCGTGCTCAACAGGGGCAGGCTGAACTGGAAGCGGGCCGCTGGCGAGTCGGCCCGTGTGCGCAGCTGGCTGTGGTAGATGGTGTCGTCGAAGTGACGGACCACCAAGGTTGCCAGGGCGACCGCCACCATCGCCGGGGCCAGCAGCGAGACGCTCCCGGTCATCTCCGCCACCATCAGCATCACCGCCAGGGGAGCCCGGGCGATGCTGCCGAAGCAGGCCATCATGCCGACGATGACGAAGGCGGCCGGATCGTGGGGGATGCCGGGGGCGATCGGCTCCAGCACCCGCCAGACCGCGGCTCCGGTGAAGGCACCGATGACCATCCCGGGTCCGAAGACCCCTCCGGAGCCACCGGTGCCGATGGAGAGCGAGGTCGCCAGGATGCGACCGAGCGGCAGCAGCAGCACGGCGTAGAGCGGGATCTGAAGGAGCTGCGGCCCCAGCCCCTTCTGGATCCAGCCGTATCCGGTTCCCAGCACCTGGGGCAGGCCCAGGGCCATCACCCCCACCGCGAGGCCTCCCAGCGCGGGACGGAGCTTGGAGCTGATGGGGAGTCGGGCGTTGAGCGCGACGATTCGATAGAAGCTCCGGGCATAGAGCAGTCCGATCGCGCCCGCGGCCAGCCCGATGACGGCGAACCAGACCAGCTGCAGGGGGTCGTCGAAGTGATAGGCGCCCGTCAGCGTGAATAGCGGCTGGTACCCTTCGATGCCGCCGAAGATCAGGAAGGCGACGATCGACGCCACCAGCCCTGGGAGCAGAGCGGCGAACTCAAAGTCGTCCCGGTAGAGAATGTCGGCGGCCAGCACGGCGCCTCCCAGCGGGGCGCTGAAGATGGCCCCGATCCCCGAGCCAATCCCGACCGCCACGGCCAGGCGGCTGTCCTCCGAGGAGAGATCGAGGATCCGGGCCAGCAGGGATCCGAAGCCCGCGCTGATCTGGGCGGTGGGGCCCTCCCGGCCACCGGACCCGCCCGAGCCGATGGTCAGGACAGAGGCGAGGATCTTCACCGCCACCGCGCGCAAGCGGATGCCCCTGGGGTTGCGGTGGAAGGCCTCGATGGCCGCATCAGTGCCGTGTCCCTCAGCCTCCGGAGCCCAGGTGAACACCACCAGGCCCGAGAGCAGGCCCCCGAGGCCCACCACCAGCGGGATCGCCCAGGGTCGCGTGAAGCTCGCCGACCCGGCGGCGTTGCCCTCGCCGCCCGGGGTGGGGATGTGATAGCCGCCGAGGTCGGCCAGGAAGAGGTGCGTCCCCAACTGCAGGCCAGAGTAGAGGACGACCGCGCCCAGTCCCGCCACCACGCCGATGGTGAGCCCCAGCACGAGCCACTTCTCCACGTACGGAGCGGCGCTGAGGCGGGCGCCGAGCTCGCTGCCCAGGGTGCGCCAGCCCTGCCATCCGTCAGCCCAGATCGGCCGCCTCCCGGTCAGAGAGGCGCGATCGAGCCCGCGTCGCTCGTCCGCTCTGGCTGGGGAAACGGCCGGCGCCGGCTGAGGCGGCGCCCCAGTGATCGGGTGGCGACGGGGCCATCGGGCCAGCCCCCGCGCTCTGCGGGTCGTGTCACCCCAGATGCGGGTGCCCCGCCGGCCGGAGATGGCTCCCAGGAGCACGGCTGCGACCCCTTGCCGAAGCCGGAGAGTCAGGGCCCGCAGCCGCAAGCCCGGCCGGCCCCTCATCCCGGTTGGAGCGCCGCGAGGAGGAGGTCGAGGGTCAGTCGGATGTTGTCCCAGCGGAACGCCTCAGGGTCCAGCCCCGCATGGAGCGTCAGCCCGTCGCCGAGGGCCAGCAGGAGGGAGGCCAGGGCATTGGCGGGAGCGGCGACCAGCTCGCCGCGGGTCACGCCGGCCTCCACCCAGGCGCGCAGCCGGCGCCGCCTCTGGGCGGTCGCAGTGACCAGGGTCTCCCGCATCGCGGGATCCGTCAGCATCCCTGACCAGATGTCGGTCGAGATCTGGATGCGGCCCGGCTGCTGAGCCCGTTCCAGCATGGCGACCGCGAACGCCTGCAGGCGCGCCCCGGCACTCATGGAAGCGGTCTGCAGCTGGAGCATCACCTGCTCGATGCGCTCGGAGTCGTCGTGGAGCAGTGCCAGCAGCAGGGTCTGCTTGTGGGGGAAGTACCCGTAGAAGGCGCCCTTGCTCACCTTCGCCTCGCGGCAGATGTCGTCGACGGTCATGTCTCGGTAGCCGGTGCGGTCGAGACAGTGCCATCCCGCGGCAATGAGAGCCTGGCGCCGCCGGGCCCGGGTGCGCGCGGCCAACTTGGGCACGAAGCCATCCTACCTTGCAAAGAGACCGGCTAGTCGTTTTGCGAAGTCGACGGTGGACACCGCTGGCGGTCCCGAGGCGTCCGATGTCCTTGTCGCTGGCCGTCCGGGGGTGGGCCAGCCTGAGGGCTGTCCCATTGGCGGTGCGCGGGGAGGGGGCCAAGGGCATCGGGCCCCTGGGGGGCTGGTGTGAGGAGGCCGCGGCCTCCGATGGGGCCATGCCCGCGGCCGCCGGGGCCAGGCGCCGCGGGCGGCGGGCCGCGCGGGGGGAGGATGACGCTGGTCTGGCGCCCGCGGGAGGGGAGGCCTCCCAAACGTGGCCAGCCCGTCACCCCTGGCGGTGACACCCTCGATGGCTGGAGGGCCAGCGTGGCGCGCCCAGAGGGATTTGAACCCCCGCACCCAGATCCGTAGTCTGGTGCTCTATCCGGGCTGAGCTATGGGCGCCCGCGCCCTTCAGTCTAGGGGGTGCGAGACCCGGGCGGTCAGCGGCTCCCGACCGAGGCCTCCTGGCGCTGGAGGGCCCGGGTGGCCGCGATACGGCAGCCCAACTGGTCGAGGACGTCGTCGAGTTCGGACTGGAGGGGTGGATCGAGGGGGATCGGGTGGTTGTCCAGCTCCCGCAGCAGCGCCGAGAGGCGCAGGGCCTTCTGCTCGATCTTGGCCACCACTTCCCGTGGGTCAGCGACCTCGCTGGCTGAGACACCCGTCCCTTCCATCTCGTGCCCTCCACGTCCGGGGTCACGGTCGCCGCCCCGGCGGCGCTCTGTCCGGCCCCGCGGCTGCGGTCCATCCTAGGCGCGCGGGCCCGGGATGTCGAGAATGAGGTGGGGGGCCGCCCTGGTCTACTGGGGCAGGCGCCGGGGCCGGCCCCGGCGGCGTGGAGCCACCCCGGCCAGCGCCTGGGTCAGCTGCCCCAGGAGGCCCTGGAGCTCGGCGTTCTCGCGGCGCAGTCGCTCATTGTCGGCGACCAGCGCCTCCACCCGGCGCACGATGTCCGTGACCTGCTCCTGTGCCGGCCCGGCGGCCGCCTGGGGGCGGCGTCCGCGGCGTCGCACGCCGGGGAGGTCGCCGCCGGCCTCGGGGTTCTTGCGGGGCCGTCCCGGCCGCCGTCGGGGCGGGGCCGCCTCGGCTTCGGCCGGCGGGGGCGCGCTCGCTTCCAACTCCAGACTCACACGACGATCATACGACCTCGCCCGCTCGGGCCGCCCTCAGGGGGGAGACAGCCGGTGCGTATACTCGGCGGACGAAGCCTCGCCGTGCGGACTGCGCGGGCGCGGGTGGCGGAACCGGTAGACGCGCGGGGCTTAGGACCCCGTGGGGCAACCCGTCCGAGTTCGAGTCTCGGTCCGCGCAGGGGCCGAGGGCCGCCAGCCGCGGCACCATGGTCAGGGAGTTCCGGAGAGAAGCTGTGTCGGTGGAACCACGATGAGCGGTGCCTCGGCCCCGCCCGCGCCCCTGGAGCTGGACCTGGAGCGGCGCCCGAACTCCGAGGTCAGCCTGACGGTGACCGCCCCGCCCGAGGAGGTGGAGCGGGCGGTCGAGGTGGCCATTCGCCAGCTCTCGCCCCGGGTCCGCATCCCGGGCTTCAGGCCCGGCAAGGCCCCCCGCCCGGTGGTGGAGCGGGCGGTGGGGTGGGACGCCATCCGGCAGGAGGCGCTGGACTGGCTGCTCCCGCTCACCTACCAGCGGGCGCTGGAGGACCTGGGGCTGGATCCGGTGACCCCGCCCCAGGTCGAGCCTCCCCAGTTCGCGCCCGGCGAGCCGTTCCGCTTCACCGCGGTTTTCACGGTACGGCCCGAGGTCGAGCTGGGGGACTACCGGGCCCTGCGGGTCGAGGCCGAGCCGGCCGCCGTCCCCGAGGCCGATGTCGAGGCCGGGCTCCAGGAGCTGCGCCAGCAGCACGCGCAGCTGACCACCGTCAACGACCGGCCGGCCACCCCCGCCGACCGGGTGGTGGCCGAGCTCACCATGCACCGGGGCCAGGAGCCTGTCGGGACCCCGGGCCAGACCTACACCCTGGACCTCGACCGGCCGGACGCGCTGCCGGGGCTGGCCGCGGCCATCGCCGGGCACCGGGCCGGCGAGCAGTTCGAGTTCCCGCTGACCCTGCCGGCCGACTACCCCCGCGAGGAGCTGCAGGGGGCGGAGGTCCGTGTCACCGCCCAGCTCCGCGAGGTGCACGAGAAGGTGCTGCCGGCTCTCGACGACAACCTGGCCAGCATCGCCGGCCGCGGCGAGACCCTGGACGAGCTGCGCGCCGCGGTCCGGGCCGACCTGGAGCAGCGGGCGGCGGCCGGCGCCGCCACCCAGTTCGAGACGACCGTCCTGGACCGGGCCCTGGCCCTGGCCACCGTCGAGGTGCCCGAGGCGATGGTCCAGGCCGAGATCGAGCGGCAGCTGCGGGACCTGGAGATGCGCCTCCAGGCGGCCGGGCTCTCGGTCGAGCAGTACCTGCAGGCCACCCAGCAGACGGTGGAGCAGCTGCGGGGGGAGCGGCGTCAGCCGGCCACCGAGCGGGTCACCCTGGAGCTGGTGCTGGAGGCCGTGGCCCGGGCTGAGGGGCTCACCGTCCCCGACCCCGAGTTGGACCAGGCGCTGGCCCGCATCTTCCGAGCGGGGGAGCGGGACGCCCGGCGGCGGGCCCGGGAGCCTTTGCGCCGGGAGATGCTGCGCCGGGCGGCGACCGAGCGCCTCCTCCAGATCGCCCGCGGCGAGGCCGCCGACCCCGCCTGAGGCCACCGCGGCGACGGGGGCCCGTCCGGACCCCCGTCTATACTTGACCGAGTTGGGCCCCGGGCGCCGCGGCCCCCCCGGCGGACCGCGCCCGCGCGGGCCGCACCCCCCTGCGAACCTGCCACAAGGAGCCCCTCATGGCCCTGATCCCGATGGTCATCGAAACCACCAACCGCGGGGAGCGCGCCTTCGACATCTACTCCCGGCTCCTCAAGGACCGGATCATCTTCATCGGCACTCCCATCGACGACCAGGTGGCCAACGTGGTCATGGCCCAGCTCCTCTTCCTGGACAGCGAGGAGCCGGACCGGGACATCGCCATCTACATCAACAGCCCGGGCGGGATGGTGTCCGCCGGCCTGGCGATCTACGACACCATGCAGTACGTCAAGTCCCGGGTCAGCACCACCTGCATGGGCCTGGCCGCCTCCATGGGCTGCCTGCTCCTGGCCGGGGGCGACCCGGGGATGCGCTTCAGCCTGCCCAACACCCGCATCCTGATGCACCAGCCCAGCGGCGGCTTCTCGGGGCAGGCCACCGACATCCAGATCCACGCCCAGGAGATCCTGCGGCTGCGCGCGACCCTCGATCAGATCCTGGCCAAGCACACCGGCAAGCCGGTGGAGCAGATCACCCGGGACACCGACCGCGACTTCTTCATGTCCCCCGAGGAGGCCAAGGCGTACGGGATCATCGACCACATCATCACCTCCCACCGCCAGCCCGACGGCGCCGGGCGGACTGCCTCCAGCCCCAGTCCGGGTCCCGCTGGGGGCGATGCCGGCGAGATCAGCCCGTCGGCGGACGGCGGACCGGCCGGGCGGGGAAGGGAATAGGCCGCACCGGGTCCAACCCGCAGTAGGCTGTACCCCATGACGGACGCCACCCGCCGCCGTCGGCACGGTCTCTTCGGCTTGGTGCGAGCGGTCACGCGCAGCGACGCGCCCCGCTGCAACTTCTGCGGCACCAGCGCCGCCGCGGTGGCCCTGGTCGCCGGCGCCGGCCCCCGCGAGGCCTACATCTGCCCTGACTGCGTCCACAGCGTGGCGGCGATGGCCGGCGCGGGGTCGCCCATCCATCCGAGGCCGGCGGCGTGAACGAGCGGGACGACCGGCGCCGGCACACCCGCTGCTCCTTCTGCGGCAAGGGGCAGGAGCAGGTGCGCAAGCTGGTGGCCGGCCCCGGCGTCTACATCTGCGACCAGTGCATTGAGCTCTGCCAGGACGTGCTGGAGGAGGACACCCGCACCGCCTCCGCCAAGCGCGTCCGCACCGGGGCCATCCCCAACCCGCAATCGATCTGGACCACGCTCAACCAGTATGTGATCGGCCAGGACCATGCCAAGAAGGTCCTCTCGGTGGCGGTCTACAACCACTACAAGCGGATCGCCAACGCCAAGCTCGCCGGCGACGTCGAGCTGCAGAAGTCCAATGTCCTGCTGGTCGGGCCCACCGGCTGCGGCAAGACCCTGCTGGCGCAGACCCTGGCCCGGATCCTCGACGTCCCGTTCTCCATCGCCGACGCCACCTCCCTCACCGAGGCCGGCTACGTCGGTGAGGACGTGGAGAACATCCTCCTGCGCCTCATCCAGGCGGCGGACTTCGACATCGCCCGGGCCGAGCGGGGCATCATCTACATCGACGAGATCGACAAGATCGCCCGCAAGGCGGACAACCCCTCCATCACCCGGGACGTCTCGGGGGAGGGGGTGCAGCAGGCGCTGCTGAAGATCCTGGAGGGCACGGTGGCCAACGTGCCCCCTCAGGGAGGGCGGAAGCATCCGCACCAGGACTTCATCCAGATCAACACCACCAACATCCTCTTCATCTGCGGCGGGGCCTTCGATGGGCTGGAGCGCCTGATCGAGCAGCGCATCGGCCAGCGCAGCATCGGCTTCGGGGCCGCGGCCCATCCCCGCCGGGACAAGGCCAGCACCCGGCTGCTGCGCGAGCTGCAGTCGCAGGACCTGCTCCGCTACGGGCTGATCCCCGAGTTCATCGGCCGCCTGCCGATCACGGTGGCCCTGGACTACCTGGACGAGGACGACATCGTCCGCATCCTCACCGAGCCGCGCAACGCCTTCGTCAAGCAGTATCAGAAGTTCTTCGCCCTGGACGACGTCGACCTCCGGTTCGAGGATGGCGCGCTCCGGGCCATCGCCGAGCAGGCCATGACCCGCGGCACCGGGGCCCGCGGCCTCAAGAGCATCATCGAGGCCGTCCTGCTCAACAGCATGTTCGAGGTGCCCTCACGCCCGGAGATCAAGCGCTGCGTCATCAGCGAGCGATCGATCCGGGAGGCTGCGGAGCCGGAGCTCCTCACCGACGAGGAGCCGGAGGCCGCCTCGGCCTGAGCTGCCGGTGGGGCCGGGCCGGGGGGCCCTCCCGTAGACTGGGAGCCACCCGGCGGGACCGGGCCGTCCTCCGGGGAGCGGGTGGCCCGCGCGAGCGTCGGGCCCCGGGCGACGGGGCCGATCCATGGGCCCGGGGCGTCACCCCGACGGGCTGATTGAGGTGCAGGATGGCGACGGCAGGCAATCTGGGGTTCCCCCGGATCGGGGCGGGGCGGGAGCTGAAGTGGGCGCTGGAGCGCCACTGGGCGGGGACGGCCACGGCCGCGGAGCTGGAGGCGGTGGGGCGCACCCTGCGCCAGCGGCACTGGACCCAGCAGCGGGACGCGGGCATCCAGCACATCCCGGTCGGCGACTTCTCCTACTACGACCAGGTTCTGGACACGGCGGTCATGGTCGGCGCCATCCCCGCCCGCTTCGGCTGGGCCGGTGGCCGTCTGCCGCTGGAGGCCTACTTCGCCATGGCTCGCGGCGGGGCCCCCGCGCCCGGGGCCGAGCCGGTGGCGGCCCTGGAGATGACCAAGTGGTTTGACACCAACTACCACTACCTGGTCCCCGAGCTCGTGGCCGGGCAGGCCTTCCAGCTGACCCACAACCGTCTGCTCGATCAGTACCTGGAGGCTCGGGCGCTCGGCGTCGAGGGGCGCCCGGTGCTGCTGGGCCCGGTGACCTTCCTCCTCCTCAGCAAGGTCCGGGCCGGGGCCGCGCAGCCGCTGGAGCTCCTGCCCACGCTGCTGCCGGTCTACGCGGCGATCCTGGGCGAGCTGCGCGCCGCCGGCGCGGCCTGGATCCAGATCGATGAGCCCTGCCTGGCGCTGGACCTGCCGGTTGCGGCCCTGGAGGCCTTGACCCGCGCCTACCAGGAGCTCACCGCGGCCGTGCCCGAGCTGCGTCTCCTGCTGGCGACCTACTTCGGCGGCCTGGGGGCGAACTTGGGGACGGTCTGCGAGCTGCCGGTGGCGGGGTTGCACGTCGACGCGGTCCGGGCGCCCGGCGAGGTCCCCCGGGTCCTGGAGGCCCTGCAGGACCACGCGGTCCTCTCGCTGGGGCTGGTCGATGGGCGCAACGTCTGGCGCACCGACCTCCCGGCGGCGCTGGCGACGCTGGAGGCCGCCGAGGCCCACCTCGGCGCCGACCGGGTCCAGGTGGCGCCCTCCTGTTCCCTGCTCCACGTGCCCCTCTCCCTGGCCGCCGAGACGGCGCTCGACCCGGCCGTGCGCTCGTGGCTGGCCTTCGCTGGCGAGAAGCTGGAGGAGGTGGCCTGCCTGGCCCAGGCGACCCGGGACCGCGCCGCGGTCGAGGACCGGCTGGCGGCGGCGGCCGCCGCCGCGGCGCAGCGCAGGGACTCGACCGCCGTCCACGACCCGCAGGTCGCGGCCCGGTTGGCGGCGGTGAGCCCGGCCGACCTGAGTCGCGGCCGCTCGCACGCGGAGCGCGGTCCGGTCCAGGCGGCGGCCCTGGGGCTCCCCCAGCTCCCGACCACCACCATCGGGTCGTTCCCGCAGACGGCCGAGCTGCGCCAGGCCCGGGTCCGGCTGCGCCGGGGCGAGCTCACCCCCGAGGCCTACGACACGCTGGTGGCGGAGGCGATCGCGGCGGTGATCCAGTTCCAGGAGACGGTGGGCCTCGACGTCCTGGTCCACGGCGAGCCCGAGCGCACCGACATGGTGGAGTTCTTCGCCGCCCAGCTGCAGGGGTTCGCCCTCACCGCCGGCGGCTGGGTCCAGTCCTACGGCTCGCGCTGCGTGCGGCCCCCGATCATCTACGGCGATGTCAGTCGACCCCGGCCGATGACGGTGCGCTGGGCCGAGTACGCGCAGTCGCGGACCCGCCGGCCGGTCAAGGGCATGCTGACGGGGCCGGTCACGATCCTGCAGTGGGCCTTCGTCCGGGACGACCAGCCCCGGGCCACCACCGCCGGGCAGATCGCGCTGGCGCTGCGCGACGAGGTTGCAGACCTGGAGCGCGCCGGCATCCGGATCATCCAGGTGGACGAGCCCGCTCTGCGCGAGGGGCTGCCGTTGCGGCGGGCGGACCAGCCTCCGTACCTGCGCTGGGCCGTTGACGCCTTCCGGCTGGTGACCGCCGGGGTGGCCGACGGCACCCAGGTCCACACCCACATGTGCTACTCGGAGTTCAACGACATCCTGGGGGCCATCCGCGAGATGGACGCTGACGTGCTGGCCATCGAGTCCTCCCGCTCCCAGATGGAGTTGCTGGGGGTCTTCCGCCGCGACGGATACCCCAACGCCGTCGGCCCCGGGATCTGGGACATCCACTCGCCCCGGGTTCCCAGCACCGAGGAGATGACTGACCTGCTCGAGCGGGCTTGCCAGGTGCTGCGCCCGGAGCAGGTCTGGGTCAACCCCGACTGCGGCCTCAAGACCAGGGCCTGGGCCGAGGTGGAGCCCGCTCTGCGCAACATGGTGGCCGCGGCCCGGGAGGTGGCCCGGCGCCGGGCGACCCTCCCGGTCTGACGGGCGCGGCGGCGCCGGTGATGGACAGCCAGTACGACCCGGCGGCGGTGGAGCCGCAGTGGCTCGCGGTCTGGGCCGGGCTGCAGCTCGGCCACGCCGATGCCGGCAGCGACCGGCCCGCGTTCAGCATGGCCCTGCCGCCCCCCAACATCACGGGGGCCCTCCACCTGGGCCACGCCCTCAATGGCACCCTCCAGGACACCCTGGCCCGCTTCCACCGGATGCGGGGCGCCGAGGTCTGCTGGGTCCCCGGGACCGACCATGCGGCGATCGCCACCAACGCGATCATCGAGCGCCAGCTGGCCCAGGAGGGCACCTCCAAGGAGGCCATCGGCCGGGAGGCCTTCGACGCCCGGGTGGCGCGGTGGTACGCCGAGTACCAGGGGGTCATCTTCGACCAGCTCCGCCGCCTGGGCGTCACCTGCGACTGGCCCCGGGAGCGCTTCACCCTCGACGAAGCCTACGTGCGGGTGATCCGGCGCGTCTTCCGCGACCTCTTCGACCAGGGGCTCATCTACCGTGGGCCCCGGATCGTCAACTGGTGCCCGGTCTGCCACAGTGCCATCTCCGACGAGGAGGTCGAGTACCGCGAGCGGGAGGACGCCTTCTACTACGTCCGCTATCGCTTCGCGGACGGCGGGGGCAGCCTGGAGGTGGCCACCGCTCGCCCCGAGACGATCCCGGCCGATGTCGCCGTCGGGGTCCCGCCCGACGATCCCCGCTTCCGGGACGCGGTCGGGCGGCAGGTGATCGAGCCGCTCACCGGGCGGGTCATCCCGGTCATCGCCGACCCCCTGGTCGACCCTGCCGTCGGCACCGGCGCCCTCAAGATCACTCCCGGGCACGCCACCGACGACTACACCATCGGGGCCCGCCACGGGCTTCCGGTGCTGACGGTGGTGGCCCTCGACGGCACCATGGCGACCCCGGATCTGCCGCGGCTGCACGGGCTCGCGGTCCCGGCCGCGCGTGCGGTGGCGGCGACCCTGCTGCAGGAGGCCGGGGCCCTGGTGCGGACCGAGCCGGTGGTCCACCAGGTCAGCCACTGCGACCGCTCGGGGACGGTGATCGAGCCGCTGGTCACCCCCCAGTGGTGGGTCCGGACCGCCGAACTGGCCGCGCCGGCGGCGGCTGCGGTGCGCCGGGGGGCGATCACCTTCCACCCCAGCCGCTACGGGGACGAGTACCTTGGCTGGCTCGACCAGCTCCAGGACTGGTGCATCAGCCGCCAGATCTGGCTGGGCCACCGGATCCCGGTGTCGACCTGCGCCAACCAGCACGTCTTCGCCTGGATCGAGGAGCCGTCGCGCTGCCCCAGCTGCGGGAGCTCGGAGCTCACCAGCGACCCCGACGTCCTCGACACGTGGTTCTCCAGCGCCCTGTGGCCCTTCGCCATCCTCGGCTGGCCCGAGGACGCCGCCGACCTGCGGCGCTTCTACCCGACCGACGTCGTCAGCACCGCCCGCGAGATCCTCCGCCTCTGGGTGGCGCGCATGGTGATGATGGGGCTGCGCTTCGCCGGGGATGTCCCCTTCCGGGCGGTGCTGGTCCACACCACCGTCCTGCGCCCGGACGGGCAGCGGATGTCGAAGTCCCGGGGGGTGGTGGTGGACCCCCTGCAGATGATCGACCGCTACGGGGCCGACGCCACGCGGGCCTGGGCGGCCTCGATCGCCATGAGCGGCCAGGACTCACGCTTCGACGAGCGGCGCATCGAGGCCTTCCGGCGCTTCGCCAACAAGCTCTGGAACATGACCCGGCTGCTGGCGACGCGGCTGCCCCACGACGACGGCGGCCGGATCGCGGAGCTGCCCGCGCCCACGCCGCCGGCCCAGGAGCTGGCCGACCGGTGGATCCTCGACCGCCTCGCCGCCACCGTGGACACGGTCACCGCGGCGCTGCTGGCCTTCGACCTCACCCTGGCGGTGGACACCCTGTACGACTTCGCCTGGCACCAGCTGGCCGATTGGTACTGGGAGTTGATCAAGGGGCGGCTGGCCGCCGGCGATCCGGCGGCCCTGGCCACCGCCCGCCACGCGCTGCTCAGCACCCTGACGATGCTCCACCCGGTCATGCCCTTTGTCACCGACGCCTGTGCCAGCCGCTTCGCCGGGGTCCCGGAGACGCTGGACCTGGCCCCCTGGCCGGTGGTCGACGCCACCATGCGGGACGAGGCCGCTCGCGAGACGATGGCGCACTGCCTGGAGGTCACGCGCGCCGTGCGCGGCACCGAACGGGAGGCGGGATGGCGGCATCGCGCCGGCGGCCCCCGGCCCCGGCTGCGCCTGGTGGCCGGCCCGGCCGCGATCCGCGAGGCCCCCGGGCGCCAGTACGTCGCGGAGATGGCGGGCGTGGAGTGGGTCGACCGGGCCACGGGCGACGGCGCCCACCCCGAGGGCGCGCTGCGCATCGTGGTGGGCCACACGGAGCTGGCCCTCTGGCTCCCGGACGCGGAGAGGGGACCCGACCCGGTGGCGCTGGGCCGCGAGCTGACCCGGGTGGCGACGTACGTCGCCGACCTGGAGGCCAAGCTGGCCAGCCCCTTCGCCGCCCGGGCCCCGGCCGATGTGGTCGACCGCACGCGGACCAAGCTGGACGAGGCGCGGCGGCGCGCGCGCGCGCTGCGGGAGATGCTGGGGGAGTGATGCTGGGGACGCAGCCTCCGCTCCTGGCGCCGGTGCGATAGGCGGCGCCGATGCCTCCCCCGTGGCTCGTGATCACGGCGGTGGCCAGCCTCGGGGCGGGGGCCACCCTGGCGCTCCTGCTGCCCTCCACCGTCCCGGCGTCCCGGGCGGTCGAGGCCCTGCGCTGGGCGGCGCGAGCCACCCCCGTGCTCTCATTGGCCGCGGCCGGCTGGTGCCTGCCCGTGGTCCTGCCCGCCGGCCACGTCACCGTGAGACTCTGGGCCGTCGCTCCGGGCCTGTCCTTGGGCCTGCGCGCGGACTCCACCGGGGTGGTGCTGGCGATCCTGGTCTCGGCCCTGGCGGCCGCCGTGACCCTGGGGCCGACCGGTGCCCGGCGCACCCTGACGCCCGTCCTCACGGCGGCCTTCGGCGCTCTCCTGGTCGCTCTGGGGGGCGACCTGCTCACCGTCTACGCCGGGTTGGTCCTCTCCGACCTCGGCCTGGTGCTGGGTGCGTCCCTCCCGCTCGGGCGCCGGATCCTGGTGACGGTGGCGCTGAACCAGGCGACGGCGCTGCCCTGGCTCATCGGCGCGGTGCTGCTCTGGAGCGCGACCGGCTCCGCCCAGCTGGTCGCCATCCCTCCGGCGGCGGTCGCTCCCGGGCTGGCCCTGGCCCTCCTGGCGCCTGCGGGGATGCGCCTCAGCGCCGGCTGGGCGCTGGAGACGACCTCGGCCCGTTCGGCCGGGGACACTCCCCACCCGACCGGGTGGTGGGTGGCGGTCGCGGGCGTGCCCGTCGCCCTCGCCTGCCTGCTGCGGGTGCTGCAACTGGTCGGGGGCCACTGGCCCGCCCCCTGGGTGGGCCTGGTCCTCGCCCTCTGCGGCGCGGCCCTCGGGGTCGGGGCCAGCTTCACCGCATGGCGGACCCGCGGCACGGTCGGCGGGGCCGTCCAGGCGGTCCAGGTGAGCCTGGCGGCGTTCGTCCTCGCCGCCTTCGCCCTCGGCAGGCCCACCGCCACCGTGGTCGGCGGGCTCCTGGGGATCGGGCTGCTCCTGGCGGCGGCCACGGCCTGGCCCCTCTACACCTGGGCCAGCCGGCCGCGCGCCGATCCCCGGGTCGGCCGCCTGGTTCCCGCCGCGCTCCTCCTGGCCGGCGCCGTGCCCCCCTCCTTCACCGCCGGCGGGGTGGTGCTCCTGCTCGGGGCGACCATGGCCACCGGCTTCCCGGACGGGCTCGCCACCATGTTCGCGGTCCTCGCCGGCCTGGCCGGGATCCCCGCGGTGCTGGGCACCGTCCGCGGCGCCGCGCCCGGTCACGGGCGTCCGGGGCGGGGCCTGGCCCGCCCCTGGCCTCCGCTGGAGGCGATCGTCGGGGGGGTGCTGCTGGCGGTGGCGGCGGTGCTGCCCGGCGCCGTGCTCCGCTACGTGGTGGTACCGCTGGTCGGCTCGCCCACGGCGACGGCCAGCTCCCTGGTCACCCCCGGCTGGCTCACCGCTGCCGTGGACGGAGTGGCCTGGCCCGGCGGCTACCTGTGCGGGATCGTGGCCCTGGTCCTCGGGCTCTGGGTGGCCGCCCGGGTGGCGCTGGGCCCGCCCGCCCCCGCCCTCGCCCCCGCGCGCCCGCCCACTGGCGCGGCGGCGACCCCACCGGCCGGGGAGGGCTTGGCCCCCTGGCCCCTGGCGGGGGCCGGGCGCATCCTGGACGGGTGGGCGACCCAGGGGCACCGGCACGTCCCCCGGGTCGCGGAGGTGTTGGTGCGGGCGCTGGTCGCCTACCCCGGGTGGCTGGCGCTGGCGGTGGGGTGCGCCCTGGCCTGGCTGCTGGTGGGGCGGTGAGCGGCACCGACCTGGTGGCCCTGGCCTGCACCCTGGCGGCGGCCATGGCGCTGCTGGTGGACGGGCCGCGCGGCCGGGCGGCGGCCTCACTGTGCCTGGGTTGGGCCACCGGCGGGCTCGGCGGGCTGGAGGCGGGACTGCCGGTCCTGCTGCTCCTGGGCGCCCTCGGCACCCTGGTGGCCGCCGCGTTCGTCCTCAGCGCCCGCTGGTCCCCCCGATCGGAGGCTGCGGTGGACCCCAGCGCGGTCTTCCTCGGACGTGCGGGGCGCGTGGTCCTGGGCGTGGGGGCGCTGCTGGTGGCTCGATGGGTCGCCAGCCACGCCGTGGCCGGCACCGTGGTCACCGCGGCGCCGGTCTTCAGCTGCACCGTGCTCTGGGAGGTGGGCCTGGTCCGGGTGGGCCTGGCCCGGAGCACGGCGGAGCTCACCTGGGGCCTGCTGGCCAGCGGGCTGGCGGTGGCGGTCTATCTCCTCATCACCGGGGGCAGCCTGGTGCTGCCGGTGGCGGCCCTGGCCGCCGGGCTGCCGGCGGTCGTCTGCATCGTCGGCGCCCTCCCGTGGCGCGGCCCGAGCCCCGTCCCGTGAGCGCCGCCCTGCTGGGGGGCGTGGCCGTCACCCTCGTGGCGGCGGCCCTGGCCGGCGGCCTGTACCCCGGCCGGGCCCCGGGGTGGTGGTTGCTCCCGCTCCTGCTCCTCGCCGGCGCCTGGCCGCTGGCCCTGCTCATCCATCTGGCCCCCCCCCGGCCGGCGGCGCTGGCGGTCGGGACCATCGGGTTGGGTCGCCTGGCTCTCACCCGGGCCGGTGCCGGGGTGGTGGCGGGGGGCGTGGCGGCCCTGACCCTGCGGGCCCTGGTCCCGGGTGGGCGGCCGCTGGCCCCGGGATCGGTGGCCGCGGGGATCGCCCTGGCCGGCCTGGCCACGCTGGCCCTCAGCGTCTCGGGCCTGGCGCCGCTCGCCTTCGCCCTGGCCGCCATCCTCGGCGTCTGCGCCCACCGCTGGGCGGTGGCCAGCGAGGCGGCCCGGAGCCCGATCGGACTCCGCCTGGTGGGGATCGTCGGCTGCAGCCTGCTGGCGACCGCTGCCCTGCTGCCCTCGGTGCGGGGCGGCGGCGCGCCCGCCGCCCTGCCGGCCCTGGCCCTCGCCGCGGGGCTGGCGGTGCCGCTGGGGCTCCTGCCGTTCCAGGGCTGGGGCCTCATGGCCGAGGAGGTGCCGGCGGTCGACCGTGCGCTCTGGGCGTCCCTCGCCGCCCCGGCGGCGCTCCTGTGCCTGGCCGGGGTGTTGGTCGGCCTGCCGGTGGCGGTAGCCGGCGCGCTCCAGGCGCTGGTGCTCGGACTCGGCCTGGCCTCCGCCGTCGTGGCCGGGGGCCTGGCGCTGGTGGGACCGCCCGCGACCCGCTACCCCCGCCTGCGGATGGCGGACATTGCGCTGGCGGCGGCCGCGGTGGCCACCGGGACGCTGCCCGGTCTGGCCGCGGCCCTCCTCCTGCTGGTCCTCCACTGGATCGCCGCCATCACCCTCGACGGCCCCTCGCCCTCGACCCGGGCGGCGGTCACCGGCTGGCTGGGGGTGTCGGGGCTGCCTCCGGGGGGGGGCTTCGCCGCCCGCCTCCTGGTCCTGGTGGCGGCGACGTACCTGGGGCCGGTGCCGGTCGCCCTGGTGGTGCCGGTCCTCCTGCTGCAGCTGGCGGCGGCGCTCCGCGGCGCGGTGGAGGTCCGCGGGCCGAGGGCGGGCCAGGGCCGTCGGCCACGACTGGGAGCGGCGGCCCTGGCCTGGGCCCCGGCGGTGGGCGCGGTGGCGCTGGGGCTGGGGCCTGCTCCGGTGCTGGCGGTGATCTTCGGGGTCCACTGGTGAACACCTTCGTCTCCGCCCTGGCGCTCTGCGCCGCCATCGGGATCTACCCCGCCGGCGTCGCCGGCCTCCTGGTGGCGGCGGTGACCGCCGGGTCGGCCGCGCTGCCCGGTCCCGGGCCGCGCCACCCGCGGGCCCGGTGGGGCGCACCCCGGATGGGCCCGCCCCTGGCGGCACTGCCGATCCTGCTCCTGGCCGGGATCGGGGTCTGCACCCTGCCCTGGCCCGACAGCCCCGTGGGCCAGTTTCCGGTTGCGGGCCCGCCGCTGGTCCTGGGGGGACCGGCGCTGGCGGTCGCTGCCCTCTGGGCCGCGGATCTGTGGGCCCGGCCCCGGGGGCGGGCCCCTCAGGTCCCGGCCGCCGGGTGGCGGCGCGCCGCCGACTGGGACGCGGTCGCCCACCTGCTGTGGATCACACCGCTGCTGGGGCTCGGCCTGTGGTTCCACGGGGCGAGCTGGGGTGCCCTCCTGGGGCCGGCGGGACCCGGCGCGCTGGCCGCCCGCATCGTGGTGGGGGCTCTGGCCGCCGTGCTCCTGCCCACCCTCAGCGGGGCGGGAGCGGCCGGGGGGCCGGTCCCGTGGCCGGCCGCCATCCGCTGGGCCGGCCACGCCGCCATCTGCACCTTCCTGTGGGTCCCGGGCCTGCACGCCTGGCCCGTGCCCGCCGCGCTGGGGCTGTGGGCCGGGGTCTCGGTGGGGCTGGCGCTGGGCTGGCGGGGGGTCTGGGCGCTCCGGGCCGCGAACGCCGTCCACGGGCCGGCGGTGGGGCGATGCTAGACTGGACACCACCGTGCATCAGCCCCATCGTCGCGCCCTGCGGGTCCAGTTGCATGGCTGAGCTCGTCCTGGCCTCAAGTTCGGACCGGCGGCGGGAGTTGCTGCAGCGCCTCGGACTGCGGTTCCTGGTGAGCCTGCCCACCAGCGAGGAGCCGATGCGACCCGGCCTCTGCGCCGACCTCGCCATCCAGCTGGTGGCGCGGGCCAAGGTCCACCAGGTGGCGGCCCGCTTCGAGGCGCAGGACGCCTACGTCGTCGCCGCCGACACCATCGTCGTCGGCCCCGGGGGCCCGCTGGGCAAGCCCGGCACCCCCGATCGGGCTCGGGAGATGCTGCGGGTGCTGCGCGGGCAGCGCCACCTGGTCCTGACCGGGGTGTGCGCCCTCAGCACCCGGACCGGGCAGGAGTCCATGGGCGTCTCGCGGTCAGCGGTCCGGATGCGCAGCTTCGACGACACCGAGCTGGAGAACTACGTGGCCGGGCGCGAACCGCTCGACAAGGCTGGGGGCTACGCCGTCCAGGGGTCGGGTGGCGCCCTGGTGGAGGCGGTGGCCGGGCGCATGGACACCGTCATCGGGCTCGACTGTGGCCTGGCCCTCCGCCTCCTCGGCGAGGTCGGCTACCCCAACCCCCTGCCCACCGCGCCCGACTGGCACCTGGCCCTGGGGAAGACGGCGGTCGTGCGCCGGCCCCTGGCCGGCCCCAGCCGCATGGCGCTCGGTCCGCGCTGACCCTCCAGCGCTGCCCCCGGCCGAGGCCCGGAGCCGAGCCGTGATCGTGGGGCGTCGGGCCAGGCCGGGCTCCCTGCTCCTGGGCGGGGCGGTGGTCGCGACCGGACTGGCGGGCCTGCTCGCCAGCTGCGGGGGGGGCGGCGGCGTGACCGGCCTCAAGGTGTCCAGCGTCCTCCTGGGCCCGGGAGGGCAGGTCAGCACGTCCGCGGTGCCCGAGGGGCAGAGCGCCACCCTGCAGGTGACGGTGACCAACCAGACCGACCGCTCGGTGAGCGGGGTCGCGGTGCGCATCGCCCTGCCCAACCAGTTCACCTACGTGGACACCACCAGCGCCGCCGAGAACGGGGACGTGGTCCGGACCGCCGACGTCGACCCCGCCACCCGGGCCGCGGTCCCGGTGTGGGGCGCCTGGGAGCTCGGACCCAGCGTCCCCGGGGTGCCCTCCCAGGTGGTGCTGACCATCGTCCTGAGGGCGACCGGCGCCCCCGGCCACTACAGCCTGGCCCCCAGGGTCTTCGCCGCCGGCACCAGCAGCGTTCTGGTGGGCCCCACGCTGGCCATCTCGGTCAGCCCGGCGGCGGCTCTGCAACTGTCCCTGCGGGCGACGCCGCCAACCGTCCCGGCCGGGAAGACCGTGCTCTACCAGGCGGTGGTGACCAATACCGGGGCGGGCCCGTCCGGGACCACGACCCTCTCCGTGACCCTGCCCGAGAACTTCATCTTCCTGCGCACGCTCTCGACCGGCGGCAACGCCAGCAGCTCGGGCGCGGTCATGCCCAACCAGGGCACCACGGTGCCCAACTGGTCGGGGTTCAGCATCCCCGGGGCCTCGGGCAACCGGCCGGGGGTGCTGACCGTGGCCTTCGAGGCGCGGGTGATGTCCTTCGTCCCTCCCGGGGTCTACAGCTCCACCGCCGCCGTGATCAGCGGCACCGGCGCCAACCCGATCACGATCACCAACAGCGCCGCCCTGGCCCCGGTCACGGTCCCCTAGCCCCCGGGCTCGCCGTCGGGCTCTGGTACACTGCGGACCGCCATTCGTTCACGGGTCCGCACCATGGTGCCGGACCACGCTGCCGTCCGGGTGCGGCGGCTTCGGGAGCAGTCAGTCCATGTACGCCATCGTCCAGCAGGGCGGACGCCAGTACCGGGTCACGCCCGGTGACACCGTGGTGGTGGACCGGCTGCCGGACCCCCCCGGGTCGACGGTGACCCTGGCGGACGTGCGCATGGTCGCGGGTGGTGAGGACTCCGCCCCGGTGGTGGGCGCGCCGTCGGTCCCCGGGGTGGTGGTCGAGGCCACGGTGGTGGGGCACCACCGTGGGCCGAAGCTGCTGATCTTCAAGTACAAGCCCAAGAAGCGCTACCGCCGGCGCCAGGGCTTCCGGGCCGAGCTCACCGAGCTGCGCATCGAGTCGGTGGGCGCCCCCGCCGCCGAGGGGCCCCCTGCGGCGCGTCCCGCCGAGGTGGTGGCGACCCCGGCATCCACCACCAGCCCCAGCCCCACCGACCCCGGCGACGCGCCCCAGCCTCGGGCCTCGCGCCGGGCCGCGCCCAAGAAGGTGGACGATGGCACATAAGAAGGGTGGCGGCAGCAGCCGCAACGGCCGCGACAGCCAGGCCCAGCGTCTGGGGGTGAAGGTCTATGGGGGCCGAACGGTCCCCGCCGGGTCGGTCCTGGTGCGGCAGCGCGGGACCCGCATCCTCGCCGGTCCCAACGTTGGGGTGGGGCGGGACCACACCCTCTTCGCCCTGGCCACGGGCGAGGTCGTGTACGACCGGCACGGGGCCGACCGCACCCGGGTCCAGGTCGTCCCCGCCGTGGCCGTAGCCGGCTGACGGGAGGGCGCGGCGCCCGCGGGCGCCAGGAGCGGTGTTCCTCGACGAGGTGACCCTGGAGGTGGCGGGCGGGCGCGGGGGCGCCGGGGCCGTCGCCTTCCGTCGGGAGAAGTACATCCCGCTCGGTGGCCCCGACGGGGGCGACGGAGGCCGGGGCGGGGACGTGGTGCTGGTGGCCGGCGTGCAGCTGGGATCGCTGCAGCCCTACGCCGTCCCTCGCCTCCACGCGGCCGGCGACGGCCGCCCCGGTCAGGGGGCCCACCGGCACGGCGCGGACGGCGCCCCGCTGGAGCTCCCCGTGCCGGCGGGGACCGTCGTCACCGATGCCGCGACGGGGGCGGTGCTGGCCGACCTGGCCCGTCCCGGGGAGCGGGTGGTGGTGGCCGCCGGCGGGCGCGGCGGCCGCGGCAACGCCCGCTATGCCACCGCCGTCCGACGGGCGCCCCGGCTGCACGAGCTGGGCGCGCCCGGGGAGGCCCGCCGGGTCCACCTCGAGCTGCGGCTGATCGCCGACATCGGGCTGGTGGGGCAGCCCAACGCCGGCAAGTCCACCCTGCTGGCGACCTGGACCGGTGCGCATCCCAAGATCGCCGACTACCCCTTCACGACGCTGAGCCCCAACCTTGGGATCGCCGCCGATGAGGCGGCGGGGCGGCTCATCGTGGCTGACGTGCCCGGGCTGATCGCCGGGGCGCACGCGGGGGCCGGCCTGGGAATCGCCTTCCTGCGCCACCTCAGCCGCACCCGGGTCTTGGTCCACGTCGTCGACGGCGCCCAGGGGGGGCCGGAGGCGGTGCTGGCGGCCGTCGACGCGGTGGAGGCCGAGCTGCGGGCGCACAGCCCCGAGCTGGCAGCCAAGCCCCGCCTGCTGGCCCTCAACAAGGTGGACCGTCTGACGCCGGCGGCCGGGGCCGCCCTGCGCCGGCGGCTGGGCCGCCGCGCCGGTGGCGTCGCCGGGGTCCATCCCATCGCCGCCCTGGACGGGACCGGGTGCGCCGAGCTCCTGCACGCGGCCGCCGGCCGGCTGCGGGATGCCGTGTCAACCCCGGGACCGGCGGGGCCGCCGGTGCGCGTCTACCGGGGCCCGGCCGCCCAGCGGGGCCGAGAGGTGCCGGTGCGCCAGGCGGGAGCGGTCTTCGTGGTCGACGCCCCGGACCTGGCTCGGATGGTGGCGATGACCGACCTCGACAACGCGGAGGCCCTCCAGCACCTCCAGCGCCGGCTGCGCCGGCTGGGGGTGGAGCGGGCGCTTGCGGCGGCGGGGGCCGCGGCCGGGGCCGCGGTCCAGATCGGCGAGCACACCTTCACCTTCGAGCCGGACCGGTGATGGCTCCACCGGCGGCGGTGCTCCTCTTCGGTGGCACCTTCGATCCGGTCCACCTGGGCCACCTCGCCGCCGCCGACCAGCTGCGGGCCCGCACCGGCGCGGGCGCTGCCTGGCTGGTCCCCAGCGCCCGGCCGCCGCACCGCCGCCCACCGGTGGCCTCGGCCCCGGACCGCCTGCGGATGGTGGAGCTGGCGGTGGCCCAGCGGCCGGGGCTGAGCGCCTGCCCCCTGGAGGTGGAGCGCGGGGGCCGCTCCTACACCGTGGACACCGTGGCCGCCCTGCGGGCGGCCCACCCGGGCACGCGGCTGCTCCTGGCCCTGGGGGCCGACGCCGCCCGGGCCCTGGGGCGCTGGCGCGAGCCGGAGAGGCTGCTGGCCCTGGCGGAGCTGGTGGTGTACGACCGGCCGGGGGTCCCGCCGATGGGGGCCGGCCCCGGCCCCGGTCTCCTCCAGGGAGGTGGGGCCTGGCACCACGTCGGCGCCATCGAGGCTCCGGCCCTGGCCGCCACCACCATCCGCCGCCGCCTGCGGGCGGGGGACCCCTGCGTCGACGCGCTGCCGCCGGCGGTGGCGGCCTACATCCAGGCGCGAGGGCTGTACCGTTCCGGGGCGCCCGGCGGCGCGGTGCCGCCTCCGGGCGCTGCCATAATCGGGCTCGGATGACGTCGCTCCAGCTCAGCCGTCTGATTGGGGATGCGGCCCTCGACCGCAAGGCCCGCGGCGTGGTCCGGATCGACGTGCGGCCGCGGACCACCATCGCCGACTACTTCGTGATCTGCGAGGGGGACACGGACCGCCAGGTCCGGGCCATCGCCGACGCCATCCAGGAGCAGGGGCGGGCGGTGGGCATCCATCCGCTGGCCACCGCCGGGCTGGAGGAGGCCTCCTGGGCCTGCCTGGACTACGACTCGGTCATCGCCCACGTGCTCCTTCCGGGGGAGCGGGCCTACTACGACCTGGAAGGGCTCTGGGGCCCGGCCCGGGCGCTGCGGCCCCGCCGGAGCCCCGCCGCCCGCCCCCGGTGACGCTCCCGGCCGGCCACCCCGCCAGCGGGGCCCGGCTCGGGGTGTACGTGCCCCAGGGGTGGCGCCTCGACCTCCCCGCCGGGCTGCCGGCCCCACGGCAGTGGGCGCTCAGCCTGGAGGTGGCCGACCGGGCGGTGCGCGCGGGCTACGGGGCGCTGTGGACCTACGACCACCTCCACACCGTCCCCGAGGTGCTGCCCCGCCCGGTCTTCGACCCCCTGGTGCTGCTGGGCGCGCTCGCGGCCCGCACCACCGAGGTCCGGCTGGGCACCATGGCGCTCTGCGTACCCTTCCGCCATCCGGCCCTCCTGGCCCGGACGCTGGCCTGCCTCGACCTCGCCGCCGGCGGGCGGCTGGAGGTCGGGCTGGGGGCCGGATGGGACGAGGCCGAGGCTCGGGCCTGGGACGTGCCCTTTCCCGCCACCCCCGAGCGGATCGCCCGCTGCGGCGAGGCGGCGCGGCTGCTCGACGCCTGCTGGGCCGCCGAGACCGCGATCGGCTTCGACGGCCGCTTCCACCAGCTGCAGGGGGCGACCGGGACGCCCCCGCCGTGGCAGCGGCCGCGGCCGCCGATCTGGATCGCCGGGGCGGGCGAGCGCCGGACGCTGTGGGAGGTGGCGCGGGCCGCCGACGGGTGCAGCCTGTTCGGCCCGCCCGAGCGCGTGCGCCACAAGGTCGAGGTCCTGGCCGAGCACTGCCGCAGCGCCGGCCGGGCCCCGGCCAGCGTGCGGGTGTCGGTGGTAGTGGACGTCCTGGCCGCGGACACGGAGGCCGCCGCCGATCTGCTGGCGGAGCGGTTCAACCGCTGGCACGAGGACCCCGCCGCCTACCGCGCCCGCCGCCTGGTGGGGACGCCGGCGGCCTGCGCGCAGCAGCTGGAGGCGTACCTCGACGCCGGGGTGGAGGAGGTCTGCTGCTACTTTCCCCACGCGGTGGAGGGCGATGCCCTGGAGCGGTTCGCCGCCGCCGCCCGCCCGCGTCTGGCACGGGAGCGGCCCGGTTCCCCGGCGGGGGACCCTTAGCAGTTCCCGTGCCAGTTGACCTTGTAGGCGGGGAGGCAGGGGTAGGGGGTGTTGGCCCTGGTCACGGTGCCCGGCAGGTAGTAGTTGGTGTTGCTGCCGCTGCCGACCGCGAGGAGGCTGGCCGGCTTGGGGTACCAGAGCACGGGCTGGTGGACCAGCGCGGACGTCATGAAGTCCTGCCAGAGGGGGGCGGCCCCGCTGATCCCGGAGGTGACGCCGGACAGGGGGGCGCCGCTGGGGTTGCCGACCCACATCGCGGTCAGGAGCTGGGGGGTCCAGCCGACCGTCCAGTTGTCCTCGATGAAGGGGCTGTAGGCGCCGTTCGCCAGCTGCTTGTCCGTGGTCCCGGTCTTGGCCGAGACCGGCCGTCCGGGCAGGGTCAGGTGGCTGGCGTAGCCGAACTCCGCCACCCGGTTGTTGTTGTTGGAGAGCATGGCGTTCATGATGTACGCCACCCCGGGGCTGACCACCTGGACGGAGTTCTGGGCTAGGTCGTAGCGGTAGATGGTGTGGCCGTTCTGCTGGACCTGGAGGATGGTCGTGGGCTGGTGCAGGACCCCGCCCGCCGCCAGCACCGAGCCTCCGGTGGCCAGGTCGAGTTCGGTCAGCCCCTGGGAGAGCCCGCCCAGGGTGAGGGCCACCCCGTAGGTGTTGGCCGGGTTCAGCATGTTCTTGGCGCCCATGCGCTGGGCCATGGTGACCACGTTGCCCAGACCGGTCATCATCTCCACCTTCACCGCCGGGATGTTGAAGGAGTTGCCCAGGCAGATCTTCAGCGGGCAGAGTCCATGGAAGAGGTAGTCGTAGTTGTGCGGCTGGTACCCGTTGATGTTGATGGGCTCGTCCAGGACCGGGGTGGTCATGGTGAACTTCCCAGAGGCGATGGCCGCGGTGTAGGTGAAGAGCTTGAAGGTGGAGCCGGGCCGGCGCACGACATCGGTCATGTTGATCTGACCCCACGGCCCCCGGTAGTTGCTGGTGCCGATCATGGCCAGGATCTCCCCGTTGCGGGGGTCGACGGAGACCATCGCCAGGTCGTGGATGTTGTAGTCCCGGGCGAGGCGGGCGTTGTTGGCCTTGTTCTGGAGCAGGCGCTCGCCCAGACGCTGATAGGGCAGGTTGAGCGAGGTGCGGATGGTCCAGCCCCCGGGGTTGAGGTAGGCCTCGCCGAACTGCTGCTGCAGCTGTCCCACCGCGAAGTTGACGAAGTCGGGGGCGATGATCGGCTGGCTGTCCTGCCAGGGGTAGTAGGTGAGGGGCTGGTGGTAGGCGGCGCTGGCCTGGGCCTGGGTGATGGCGTGATTGGCCACCATCGCCTCCAGGACCACGCCCTGACGCTCCTTGGCGTAGTTGGGCCCCTTGGCGCCGACGTAGAGCAGGGGGTCGTAGGCGCTGGGGGCGTCGGGGATGCCCGCCAGCATGCTGGCCTGGGCCAGATTCAGCCTGCTGGCGGGGATGTGGAAGTAGAGCTCGGCCGCGGAGCCGATCCCGGTGGCCTGGTTGCCGTAGTCGATGCGATTGAGGTACATCTGCAGGATCTGGTCTTTGCTGAAGTGGCTGGTGATGGCCGCGCCCAGCAGGACCTCCCGGATCTTGCGGCTGAGGGTGCGGTCGGGGGTGAGGAAGGAGATCTTGGCCAGCTGCTCAGGGATGGTGGACGCCCCCTGGAGCGAGTGCGGGTGGAGGACGTCGTGGAGCCCGGCGGCGATGATCCGGGGGACGTTGATCCCGCTGGTGCTGCTGAAGAACTGGCGATCCTCCACGGCGACCGTGGCCCGGATCACCCAGGGGCTGATGTTCTTGTAGGCGATGTGGATGTGATGGGTCCCGGGCTCGTTCAGGGTGGCGAGGAGGGTCCCGTTGGCGGCCAGCAGGTAGCTGTCCCGTGGGGGCCCCATGCTCAGCAGGCCGCTGACGCTGGGGAGGCTGTAGCTGTAGGCGGCCAGGGCGATGAGGGCTCCCCCGATCCCGACCCCGCCCGCCAGGACCCCGGCGGCAGCCAGCCACCCGAGGAAGCGCAGGACGCGGTGGCCGCGGCGCCCGGCCGGACCCGACCGGGGCCGACCGGCCCGCCGGCGGCGCGTGCTGCCGGGCCGGCGCTCGAAGGCGGGGGAGCGGCTGGGGAGGTCCTGCATGGGAAGGGGGAAGGCGGCGGAGGCGGTCCCGGCCCGCGCGGCCTCGCGGCATTATGGCAGGCGGCCGGAGGCGGGGCCCGTCGGGAGCGGGGGCTCCGGCCGTGACGCGGCTGTGTCACGACCAACGATCCGGCAACCTCCCGGTTCCAAGCAGCTCAACTAGGGGCTCGGACTGGCACACTCGGAGCCAAGGAAACCGCCGGGGCCCGTGAGCCCCCTCCACGAGAGCCGCCCGGGCATGTCCGTCGCCCCCGTCGCCGAGCGTCACCTCGACTCCCAGATCGGCTACCCGCCGGTGGCCCACGCGGCCCAGGACACCGGCCTGCCCTTCTCCTTCCTCTGCGACCTGCTGCTCAAGATCCTGTACTTCAACGGCAGCATGCTCGGCCGGGACCTGGCGGCCCACGCCTGCCTGCCCTGGAGCGTCGCGGGCGAGGTGCTGAAGTTCCTCTCCAACGAGGGCCACTGCGGCACCACCGGGGTCCGCGGCCCCCTGGCCGCCAACGAGGGCTTCGCCGAGGGCCTGCAGTACCTGATCAGCGCCGCCGGCCGCGAGCGGGCCCGCGAGGTGCTGGACCTGAGCCAGTACGCGGGCCCGGCCCCCATTCCCCTGGACGTCTACATCGCCGTGGTCCGCCACCAGGGCCAGTACGCCCCGGCCGTGACCCGTCCCCAGCTGCGGGAGGCGCTGCGGCACCTGGTGCTGCCGCCCGCCGTCCTCAACCGCTTGGGCCCGGGGCTGAGCGCCCGCCAGGCCATCTTCCTGTACGGCCCCCCGGGGAACGGCAAGAGCTCCATCGCCGACGCGTGCGCGGACCTGCTGGGGGACCCGATCTTTGTCCCCCACGCCCTCTACGTCCACGGGGAGGTGATCCGGCTCTTCGACCCGGTCCACCACCGCCCGGTGGAGTGGGCCCTGCCCGCCCACGACCGCCGCTGGGTGCTCTGCCACCGCCCGGTGGTGAAGGCCGGTGGCGAGCTCACCGGGCGCGAACTGGACCTCGGCTTCGACAGCCGGATGCGCTTCTACGAGGCGCCCCTGCAGCTGAAGGCCAACGGGGGCCTCTTCCTCATCGACGACTTCGGCCGCCAGCAGATCGCCCCCCGCGAGCTTCTCAACCGCCTGATCGTGCCCCTCGAGGCCGGCTACGACTTCCTCAACATCGCCCGGGCCGGGACCACGGTGGCGGTGCCCTTCAGCGAGCTCTTGATCCTCTCCACCAACCTCCAGCCCAAGGAGTTGGTCGACGAGGCCTTCCTGCGCCGGGTGCGCTACAAGGTCAAGGTCCCCAATCCCTCCGAGGAGCAGTTCCGGGAGATCTTCCGGCGGGTGTGCGCCACCCGGGGCGTTCCCTACGACGAGGCCGCGGTCGACCACCTGATCGAGGTGCACTTCGCCAAGGCGGGGCGGACCCTGCACGGCTGCCAGCCCCGCGACCTGGTGGACCAGCTGGTCCACGCCGCCACCTACTTCGGGGTGGAGGCCCGGCTCACCACCGAGCTGCTGGACCACGCGGTGGACGCGTACTTCGCCGACCTCGACGATCCCACCTGATCCCGGGCTCTCCGTCCAGGCTCAGGCCGGCCCCGGGATCCCGGGGCCGCGAGCTCGGCCCTCCCGCCGGCCCCGGCGGCGGCCACGATCCCGACCGATCCCTCCGGGCCCACGTGGTGTGGAGCGAAGGGGACTCGAACCCCTGACCTCTGCCGTGCGAGGGCAGCGCTCTCCCAGCTGAGCTATCGCCCCGAGCGGAACCTGAGTATAGGAGCGCGGCCGGGCCGGCGCCGCGTCCGGCCGCCGGGAGAGTGCCAGGGGGGCCCGGCGCAGACCGCCCCGCGGGGCGGTCTGCGCCGGGGAGCGGTCCGCTCAGACCGGGTGAGCGGTTAGCCGCGCCTCTGCCAACGGGTCTTCTTCAGCATCTTCTTGTGCTTGTGCTTGCGCATCTTCTTGCGCCGCTTCTTGATCACCGAGCCCATGGAGAGTGCTGTGTCCCGCCTGATTGGCTGAGGGGCTGGCCGTCCGGCAGCCACGGTGACCGCCATCCGACCCCGCCGAGTCCCGCGTAGTCTACAGGGTCGGGAATTCGCAGCGCCAAGCGATCCCTGGTTGGAGGCGAGGATGGAGCATCTCTGGGCCCCGTGGCGGATGGTCTACATCGACTCGATGGGAGCCGGCCGGCCCCAGCCGTGCATCTTCTGCCTGCCGCCGGCCCAAGCCGGGGAGGATGCCGATCGCCTGGTGGTGCATCGCAGTCGCCGGGCCTTCACCATGCTCAACCGCTTCCCCTACAACCCCGGCCACGTCATGGTCGCCAGCTACCGGCATGGGGGGGATGTGGGCGCGATGGCGGCGGCGGACCTGCAGGCCATCACCGCCGAGATGCAGCTGGCGGTCCGCGTGCTGCAGGGAGCCCTGGGCTGCGACGGTTTCAACGGGGGCTGGAACCAGGGGCGGATCGCCGGGGCCGGCTTCGAGGAGCATATCCACGTCCACCTGGTCCCGCGCTGGGCCGGGGACACCAACTTCATGCCGGTCCTGGCCGACGTCAAGGTCCTTCCGGAGCACCTGACCGAAACCCGGGCCAAGCTGGCCACCGCCTTCACCGCGGCCCGCTGAGGGTGACGAGGGGTCGCCGCCGGCGAGCGGGGGCTCGGCGGCTGATCTCTGCTACCCTTGGACGGTCGTTCACCGGGAGTGGCGGGCTGTCCGTCCGTCGGTCGGTCGTGGGGCCGTGGCGCAGCGGGAGCGCGCTTCCTTGGCATGGAAGAGGTCGCGGGTTCGATTCCCGCCGGCTCCACCAGGGTTGTTGCCCAGAGAGTTGCAAGATTGCCCCAGAGGGTGGTTTTCAGGGCCTCTGGAAGCCGCCGCAACCGGGTTGAATTGGCTCGGAGGAGTCCCCCCGGGGGGGGCGTGCTCGCTCACGGGGATGGCGACAGCCGGCTCATGGTCCGGACGAACGTCAAGAGGGCGCGCTGAACGTTTCCCTCCGAGATGGGGGTCGGGGTCACGACTCCCGAAGAGTGAGCCAGTTGATGTGGATCAGTTCAAGGGGGTCCGGCCACCACGAGACAGCCCACCCGCTGGTCCTGGGCTCGGCTTTCGGTATCTGCGGGGCCGCAGTCTGCTCGAAGGCATCGGGTCTGGTCGCGATCTCGATGCAGCGCAGGTGCACGAGGCGATATGAGGGGACTTGGTCGAGGTCGCAAGCGATCCAGAGCACCCGACCAGGCCGGGTCGAGCGCATCGAGCCTGGCCAAACAGAGTGACGTGGCCCCTGGACGCTTCAGAGGTGAGGGACACGGAGCAGCACTGGGTCCACCTCTCGTCATACCACGGTATGGCCCACCGTGGTATGATGGGCGTATGAAGGTAGACAAGCTGAGTGTTTCGTTCGATCCTGGTCTCGGTGACGCAGTACGCGCGGCGGCTCAGCGCAGCGGCCGCGGGCTGTCGGGGTGGCTGGCCGACGCCGCCGCTGCCCGCCTGCGGGCGGAGGCGCTGGCCGAGTTCCTCGATAGCTGGGAAATGGAGCATGGGTCGCTAACCGCCGACGAGCTTGGGCGAGCGACCGCCGAGCTTGGTCTGCCCTCGCCCTCGGGAACGAAGCCAGCCGCGTGAGCGCAGTCATCCTTGATGCAGGTGCGTTCGTTGCCTTGGGTCGGGGCGATCGTGCCATCGCGGCCCGCCTGCGGGTGGCGCACGGCAGCGGGCTCGAGCTGCGGAGCAACGGCGCGGTCGTCGCCCAAGTGTGCAGAGACCCAGCAGGTCGCCAAGCCGTTCTCTCCCGACTTCTTCGTTCGGTCGACGTCAAGGCGGTCGACCGGTCTCTGGGCCAGGAGGCCGGGCTGCTCCTAGGGCGTGCTGGCAGGGGCGACGCCGTCGACGCGACGGTGGTTGCTGTCGCCAACACGGGGGATAGGATCATCACCAGCGACCCCGACGACATCCGGGCTCTAGTAGAAGCATCCGGGCGCGCCGTCTTGGTCGTAACCTGCTGACGGCATCCGTGAACCAGAGCGCAGCCACCCTTCGCCTGGCGCCCGTTCCTCGGGCCACGGCCGCGGAGGGTTGGGGTGCCGAGTGGATCACGGTCTCCGAGGTGGTCCACCGGACCATGCGCGAGTACCGTCGCAGCGCATAGGGTGGCCTCATTTCGCGGGCAGGTGAATCGCTCGTCACCACATCGGGTCGTGAACCCGATGTGGTGACGAGCCCGGCGACCTGTGGGGGCCGACAATCCCGTCTGCCCAGCTACGACTATCAGTCGGCATTCGAGAAGTACGGCTCCCGAGGAGATCAGCACGTCGGAGGTGTGCGACGTCGAAGTCGACGACCGCGACGGCCCCCGGACCCAGATGCCCGGGCGCGGGTTGGCGCTCGGTCCGATCCCTCCCCCCAGCGCCCGGCTGTCGGTACGCGGCGGACCCCCACCGAGCACCTGCCCTGCCGGCCGATTTCGCGGTACTGTGCCGTCATCTGGGGTCCCCCTGCCTCCGGCTGTCACGCCACCCCCGGGTGCCTCCGTCTCGGTGGAGTGACAGGAACCAGAGTCCCCACCGCATTCAGCCCGTCAAGGAGCCACCATGGACCGGGACGCCGGCGCTTCTCAGGCTGACATGGCCAGCACTGCCGTCGAGCTGGAGCCGGGGCAACTGCGACGCCTCCTGGATCCGGCCTCGCTGCCCTTCGACAGCACCGCCGAGGTCGACAGCCTCAAGGGCACCGTGGGCCAGCCTCGGGCTGTCGACGCCTTGGAGTTCGGGCTCGGAATCCACACCGTGGGCTACAACCTGTTCGTGACCGGCGCGCCTGGGTCTGGCCGCGCCACTGCGGTCCTGGACCACCTGCGGCGCTGGTCAGCGGAGCGTCCCACTCCCGGTGACTGGGTGTATGTGAACAACTTCCTGCGCCCCAGCCAGCCGGTGGCGATCTCACTTCCGCCGGGGCGCGGCGTCGAGCTCGCCGCCGACATGGACGCCTTCATAGGAGCCGTGCGCCGGGACCTCGATCGGGCCTTCGAGGGCGATGCGTACCAGCAGCACCGGCGCGATCGGACCGCCGAGATTGAGGGGCGCCGCCAGGAGTTGAGCCACGAGCTGGACGCCGTCGCCACCGCGCGCGGCTTCGCCCTCCAGGCTACCCCCTTTGGCATCGCGGTGGTTCCGGTGAGAGATGGTCAGCCTCTGAGCGCCAAGGAAGTCAACAGCATGCCCGACGACGAGCGTGCAGCTCTGGAACGAGCCAGCCGTGAGATCCAAGAGCGGCTTGAAGCCCATGCCCACCAGGTGCGCCAGTTGGAGAAGGAGGCCGCCGAGAAGCTGGCTGAGCTCGATCGCACCGTGGTGCTGGCCGCAGTCGCGCCAGCGGTGGCGGGCCTGCGCCTGAAATACCAAGACCAGCCGGCAGTCCTAGACCACCTCGGCGCAGTCGAGGCGGATGTCCCCGATCACCTCGGTAGCCTGCGGCGGCGGGAGCGTCGGGACGATGACGGCTCGGCGGAGGCGGTGCAGCAGCGCCGACCCAGCGATGACGGGGCCCGCTACCGCGTCAACGTCCTGGTCGACAACCGCTCCCTGCGGGCAGCGCCGGTGGTGGTCGAGCGCAATCCGACCTTACAACCTCTTCGGACGGGTCGAGTACGAGTCCCGGTTTGGCTCTCTGGTCACCGACTTCAGCCATGTACGGGCGGGGTCGTTGCATCGGGCCAACGGCGGCGTCCTGGTCCTGGAGGCGGTGGATGTCCTGCGCAACCCCTTCTCCTGGGAGGCCCTCAAGCGCACCTTGCGGTCTGCCGAGGTCGCGGTGGAGAACCTCACTGAACAGTTGGTGTTGGTGCCGACCCCCACCCTGCGCCCTGAGCCGATCCCGTTGGACGTCAAGGTGGTGCTGATCGGGCCATCCGCCCTGTACCGGCTGCTCCAAGTGGCCGACGAGGATGTCCGTGAGCTCTTCAAGGTCAAGGCGGACTTCGCCCCGGAAATGGACTGGGATCCGCAGCACGTCCTCGACTATGCCGCCTTCATCAGTCGCCGGGTCCGTGAGGCGGGCCTGATCCACTTCGACCGCGGCGCTGTGGCCCGGGTGGTCGAATGGGGCGCGCGCCTCCGGGCCCACCGGGGCAAGCTCTCCACCCGGCTGCTGGACATTTCCGACCTAGTCGACGAGGCCAGCTACTGGGCCTCGGTCCGTGGCCGCGGCAGAGTCGGTGCGGACGATGTCGATCAGGCGGTCGCCAAGAAGCGGTATCGGTCCAACCTGATCGAGGAGATGACCCGGGAGCTCATCCGGGATCGGGTCCTGGTGGTCGAGACCGCTCAGGAGCGCGTGGGGTGTGTGAACGGCCTCAGCGTCATCGAGCTGGGTGACCATCGCTTCGGCCAGCCGAGCCGGGTTTCGGCGCGGGTGTCGGCGGGCCCGGGGATCCTCCAGAGTGTCGAGCGGGAGATCCATCTCTCCGGGCCGATCCATTCCAAGGGGTTCCTCATCCTCTCCGGTTACCTGGCGGAGAAGTACGCTCAGACTTGGCCGCTGGCGCTGCGAGCAAGCATCACCTTCGAGCAGGCCTACGACGAGGTGGAAGGGGACTCGGCCTCCTCCACCGAGCTCTACGCCCTGCTCTCAGCGCTCTCTGGCATTCCCATTCGCCAGGGCATCGCGGTCACCGGCTCGATCAATCAGTTCGGTGACGTGCAGGCTGTTGGAGGGGTCAACGAGAAGATCGAAGGATTCTTCGAGGTGTGTCGAGCTCAGGGCTTGACCGGCGATCAGGGGGTGGGGATCCCGGCCGCCAACCGCGGCAACCTGATGCTTGCCTCCGAGGTCGTGGACGCTGTGGCCAAGGGTGTCTTCCACATCTGGGCGGTCAGCACCGTGGACGAAGGCATCCAGCTGCTCACCGGGGTGCCCAGCGGTCAACGGGTGCAAGGGAAATTCCCGGAGGGGACCATCCATCGGGCGGTCGAGGATCGGCTCCGCGGATACGCCGAGGCCCTGCGTGCGTTTGCCGCCTCCAAGGAGGGCGCGACGGATCCCCCGTCGGAGTGAGCCACCCGGTTCGAGCACCGCGGCCGCCGCCCCAACGCAAGTGCACCATGCCCGCCCGCGGCCGGGCATGGTGCGGAAGGGCGGTGGGCCGGAGACGATCAGCGCCCCCGGCCCGGTGCGCAGGATGGTGATCGAGTCCGACGAGCTCCCCACCATCCACCGAGTTTGCGGACGCGCCGCGGTAAGCCGGTGTGGGGGAGGAGATGAGAGAGCTCTCCATCGACGGTGCCGACCTCGAGAGGTGGCTCGGCGAGCCCAAGCCGTCCGCCGGCCCCTGGGCCTGCGGGGGCGATCGGGTGTCGCCCCTCGACCGGTGGGTTGGGACACCTCCGCACCGTCTGAGGTTGCCGGACGCGAACGCCAGGAGCCCCGAGGCCCCTCATGGTGCAGGGCAGGAGCACGAGGCGATCGGGTCATCCCGTTGCGGTCTCGCAGGTGTTCCCCGTGCCGGGGAACTCGGGGCAGAGTCGCCGACCGGCCGGTGACACGATTTCCACCCCCAGACCGAGGAACGGTTGGAACTCCGACGTGGATTGCGCGAGAACGGCGCTGAATTCGCGGCCCTCCGACGCCCATCCAGGCCCGGTCCCTGGACGTCCTGCACTCTTTGCTCCTCGCCTTCACGGCCTTCTGGCCTGGTGACGGCAGCGACCGACGGCGGCTGGGGGGCTCTGGGCCCAATGGATCCCCTCGGCGGTCGCCTGGGTGGGGCCGGCACGGAGCCGGGCGCCGCGGCCTGGGCCTCTGGATCCCCCTCCGGGCCCTGGTCGGCGAGACCGGCTCTCCACACCCGTCGTGCGGCTGGGGAGCGGGCCGGTCCGCCCACCGGCCGCGCGCCCCGGGGGCGTCGGCGTCCGCCCGCTCGCACCC
>JAKABB010000089.1 GCA_021802045.1 bacterium | reverse complement strand
GGACACCCCGGGGTCGCCCGGCGCCGCCGGGCGAGACGCCCGCTCGTCGATCGCCAGCAGCCGATCCACGATGCGAGCCTCGGCGCGCTGGCCCGCCTCCTCCTCCACCTCGCTGACCCGCTGGGCCTGGACCTCGGTGATGGTCTGCTCCAGCAGGTCGCGGATGATCGACTCCACGTCGCGGCCGACGTAGCCCACCTCGGTGAACTTGGTGGCCTCGACCTTGATGAAGGGGGCGTGGGCGATCTGGGCCAGCCGCCGGGCGATCTCGGTCTTGCCGACACCGGTCGGCCCGATGAGCAGGATGTTGGTGGGCAGGATGTCGTCCCGCTCCTCGGCGGCCACCTCCATCCGCCGCTGGCGGTTGCGGAGAGCCACCGCCACCGAGCGCTTGGCGGCCCCCTGGCCGATGATGTAGCGGTCGAGCTCGGCGACGACCTCAGCCGGTCGGAGGTTCGGTTCCATCTGCAGCCTCTGCAACCTCCGGCGGTGGCGCCGCGGGCCCCGCCGGCCCCTGCTCCACCGTCTGAACGGTGATGACGTCGTTGGTGTAGATGCACAGCGACGCCGCGATCTCCAGCCCCCGGCGGGCCACCTCCGCGGCGGGTAGGTCGGTATGGGCCAGCAGGGCCAGGGCGGCCGCGTGAGCGAAGGGGCCGCCGCTGCCGATGGCGCAGACGTCGTCGTCGGGTTCGATGATCTCGCCGTCGCCGGTCAGGAGCAGCATCTGCTCGGCATCAGCGACCACCAGCATGGCGTCCAGGCGACGCAGGTACCGATCCGTCCGCCACTCCTTGCCCAGCTCCACCGCGGCCCGCAGCAGCTGCCCCTGGTGCTTGTCCAGATTGCGCTCGAACTTGTCGAAGAGGGCGAAGGCGTCGGCCACCGCCCCCGCGAAGCCGACCAGCACCTGATCGTGGTAGAGCCGCCGCACCTTGCTGGCGCGTTGCTTCATCACGACATCGCCCACGGTCACCTGGCCATCGCCAGCGACCGCCACCGATCCGCCGCGTTTGACCGCCAGGATGGTGGTGGCGCGCGGCGCCGACCCGTGTTCGTGGCTCACGCGACTCGATTCTACCGCTCCCTCCCCCGCCACCCCCGCCGCCCGCGGGCGCGGGGACCCCGGCCGGTCTGCCTGGTGAGCCCTCAGCCGGCCCGGCGGGCGGGCGCGCGAGGCGAGGCGCCGGCGACCCGCGGGGGCCGGTACTTGCAGCCCGGGTACCCTGAGCAGCTCACGAACGGCCCGAATCGCCCCATCCGCCGGACCAGGGGCTTGCCGCAGTCCGGGCAGGCCTCTCCCGTCGGTTCGGCGGTCGGGCGGTCCGGACGGGCGGCGGCCTCACCGGTGCCCGCAGAGGCCGCCGCCCCGTCGCCGCTCCCCGGTGTCGACGGGGCGATGTGGCGGCAGCTCGGATACCCCGAGCAGCCGACGAAGGGGCCGCGGCGGCCCTGGCGCACCACCAGCGGCTTGCCGCACTGCGGGCAGGGGTCCCCGGTCGGCTGGGCCCGCGGCCGGTCCTCCCGACCCTTGATGTAGGTGCACTCCGGGTACCGGCTGCATCCGATGAACTCGCCGAAGCGACCGGTGCGCACCACCAGGTCCGCCCCGCACTGGGGGCAGGCCTCCCCCGCGGAGGCCGCGGCCACCCGCACCCGGGGCATGTCCGCCTCGGCCCGCTCCAGGTTGGCGGCGAAGCCCGTGAACCAGTTGCGGACGACCCCCACCCAGGCGGTCCCGCCGGTCTCGATGGCGTCCAGCCGCTCCTCCATCTGGGCGGTGAACCCGATGTCGACGATCTCGGGGAACTGGGATTGGAGGGCCTCGTTGACCGCCTGCCCCAGCGGGGTGGGATGGAGCCGGCGCTCCTCCTGGCGCACGTACTGGCGAGCCTCGATGACGTCGATCGTCGGGGCGTAGGTGCTGGGCCGGCCGATGCCCCGTTCCTCCATCTCCCGGATCAGGGTGGCCTCGGTGTACCGGGGTGGCGGCTGGGTGAAGTGCTGCTCGGGAACGGTGCGGACCAGGGTCAGGGCCTCGCCCACCTGGAGGGCCGGCAGCTCCGGGTCCCGAGGGTCGGCCCGCTGCGGCAGGACCCGCAGGAAGCCGTCGAAGGTGACCACGGTGCCGGTCAGGCGGAAGACGTGGTCGCTGGCGTCGATGTCGACCCGCGTGGTACTGAGGCGGGCCGGGCTCATCCGGCTGGCGACGAAGCGACGCCAGATCAGCTCGTAGAGGCGCTGCTGGTCCGCCGTCAGGTGGGCGGCCACCGCCTCCGGGGTGCGGCCCACCGACGTGGGCCGGATCGCCTCGTGGGCGTCCTGGGCGGCCACGGCCGCCTTGGCGGGCCGGCGGGTGGCGGTGCCGGACCCGACGTAGGGCGCCCCGTGAGTGGCGCGGATGTACTCGACGGCCTGCTCGACGGCCTGCTCGCTGACCCGGATGGAGTCGGTGCGCATGTAGGTGATGAGCCCGGTCGCGCCCTCGGCACCGAGCTCGACCCCCTCGTACAGCTGCTGGGCCACCCGCATCGTGCGCTTGGGGCTGAAGCGCAGCTGGGCCGAGGCCTCCTGCTGCAGGGTGCTGGTGATGAGCGGCACCGGAGGGTTGCGACGGCTGGCCTTGCGCTCGACGGCAGAGACCGCGAAGGGCCGGCCCTCCACCGCCGCCGTCACGGCCCCCGCGGCCGCCGCGTCGGCGAGCTCCACCTTGCGGACCTCGCCGTCCTCCCGGCGGCCGACGAAGCGGGCCGTGACCTCCAGGCCGGCGGCGGTGCCCAGCACCGCGTCCACGCTCCAGGACTCCACCGGCACGAAGGCGGCGATCTCCCCTCGCGGTCGCAGACCAGGCGCAGGGCCACCGACTGGACGCGGCCGGCCGACAGCCCCTTGCGAATCTTGCGCCACAGGAGCGGGCTCAGCTTGTAGCCCACCAGCCGGTCGATCACCCGCCGGGCCTGCTGGGCGTCGACCAGATGCTGGTCGATGGGCCGAGGCTCGCGCAGGGCGGCCTCCACGGCCAGCCGGGTCACCTCGTGGAAGACGATCCGCTCCGGATCCTTCAGATGGAGCTGCTGGGCGATGTGCCAGGCGATCGCCTCGCCCTCACGATCCGGGTCCGCCGCCAGCAGGATGCGCTGGGCCTTGCGGGCCGCCTGGCGGAGCTCGCGGACCTGCGCCTCCTTGCCCTTGATCACGATGTAGTCGGGAGCGAAGTCGCGATCGACGTCGATCCCCAGCTTCGACTTGGGGAGGTCGACCAGGTGCCCAAGCGACGCCTTGACCTCGTAGTCCGAGCCAAGGAACTTGGCCAGGGTGCGGGCCTTGCTGGGCGATTCGACGATCACGAGATTGGATGCAGCCATGGGGGATGAGCATGCGGGGGACGGGCCACCCGCAGCGAGTCGGGATTCTAGCATCCGCCCCACGGCCGGCCCCGGCCGGCTCACGCGTCCTGGCCCACTTCGATTCCGGTCGCTCCCACCGCCGGAGGCCCGACGAGCCCTCGCCGCGCGGCGCGACGGTCGGCGGCCGCGCGAGCCCGAGGCCGACGCCTCGAGGGGAGGAGCCGGCCGGCCCCGGCGTCTAGCGCCTCTTCGCCGGGGCGGGGCTCGCGCCCAGTGCGGCCGGGCTGGTCGCGGCCACAAAGGCGCGCAGCGCCTTGACCAAGCGGTTGTTGGGCTGGCGCCAGGCCAGCGGCTCGCCGGCGCTCATGGAACGCACCCCGTCGATGCCGGCGTGGGGCACCAGGAAGACCGGGTGCTCCAGGACCCGGGCCGCCCGGTCCCGATCCGCCTGGTGATAGGGGAGAACGGCGTTGAGCAACACATGGAGCCGGCCGCGCGGGATCCCCAGCTGGTCGCAGACCCGCAGCCACGACTGCACCGCGTAGACCCCGGCGTTGTCGGGCGTCCCCAGCACGATGACATGGGTGGCGGTCTCCAGCAGGTCGATCCCGCCGTTGTCGAGGCGTCCGCCCTGATCGACCACGACCACGTCGCAGGCCTTCACCAAGCTGTGGATCAGGATGTTGACGGCCGCCGGGGAGACCGAGTCGGCCAGCTCGGGACGGCTCGGCGCCGGGAGCACCGTGACCCCGCTCGGATGTCGCGGCAGCCGATCGACGAGGTCCGCGCTCCCGGCATCGGCATGGAGCTCGACCCAGGTCGGCGTCTGGGGGGGGAGGTTGAAGGCCAGCAGGACGCTGCCGAAGCGGGGGACGTTGTCCACCATGGCGGCACGTGACTTCTCGCCGGCGATCACCGCCAGGTTGGTCGCCACCAGCGTCCGGCCCACCCCGCCCCGGGGACCGCAGACCACCCACAGGCCCTGCTGACGCGCCCCCTCGGCGCGGTCCTGGACGGTGCGGATGTGCCGAAGCATGGTCTGGGCGATCGACATCGTCGAACTGGAGGCGGCCAGAGCGTCGGTCGCCCCCGCCGCGATCGCCGCCAGGGTCTCTGGCGCCTCGTGTTTGCGGACCAGGAGCACCGCCGGGGTCTGGCCGTGGCCGTCGGCGGCCCGGAGCCGCTTGAGGAAGGGGATCAGGCCCGGCTCGATGTCGGGATCGGCGAAGAGCAGAGCATCGATGTCGGTGCCGTCGATGGCCCGGGTCGCCGCCTCGACGCTGGGCACCATCCCCGGGCTGAGGCCCTGGGAGCGCAGGTCCGCCGTCAACTGGGTCAGGTCCTGCGCCTGGCCGACGACCACCAGCACCCGGGGGAGCTCCACCATCTGCTGCGAAAGTCTAGGGGGTGTAGGGGACGGGAGCCGTCCTCACTCGGACCCGCTCGGCCCCTCAGCACCGGGGACTGCCGCGGCAGGCGTCGCGGCCCGGGCGGGCGTCTCTCGCCGCTCGCGCAGCCGCGCTCGCTTGCCGACCCGGTCCCGCAGGTAGTACAGCTTGGCCCGGCGCACCTCACCGTGCCGGACCACGTCGATGGAGGCCAGGCGCCGGGAATGCACCAGAAAGGTCCGCTCGACCCCGATCCCGTGCGCGATCCGGCGGACGGTGATGGTGGCCCGGCTGGAGCCCTTGCCCCGGGCGATGATCACGCCCTCGAAGACCTGGATCCGCTCCCGGGTGCCCTCCACCACCCGCACATGCACCCGCACCGTGTCCCCGGGGCGCAGCTCGGGGATGTCGGGCTTGGTCTGCTCGCGTTCCAGCAGGTCGATGATGTTCATGAGGCACCTCCGGGGCCGGCCGGCACGGCCGGGGGCGAGTGGGGAATGGAACGGGCGGCGGCCGGCGCGGCCGCCGGGTCAGGCGCGGGATCGAAGGGGAAGCCGGGCAGGAGATCGGGGCGCAGCCGTGCGGCTCGGGCCCGAGCCGCCCCGGCCCGCCAGCGACCGATGGCCGCGTGGTCACCGCTGCGCAGGACGTCGGGGACCGAGCGACCCTCGAACTCCGCCGGTCGAGTGTACTGGGGTGGCTCCACCCCGCTGCGGCCGAAGGTCTCGTGCCGCGCCGACTCCGGGTCCCCCAGGGTGCCCGGCAGCTGCCGGGCCACGGCCTCGATGATCACCAGAGCGGCCAGCTCACCCCCGCTCAGGACGAAGTCGCCGACGGAGAGCTCCTCGAGCCCCAACCCCTCGCGCACCCGCTCGTCGACGCCCTGGTAGCGACCGGCCACCAGTAGCAGCCGCGGCGCTGCCGCCAGCTCCGCCACCAGCGCCGCGTCCAGGCGGCGACCGTGGGCACTGAGGAGGATCTCCCGGGCCGGGGGCAGCCCCGGCAGGAGGCGCACCGCCCGCACCGCGGCGAAGAGCGGCTCGGGGCGCAGCACCATCCCGGGGCCACCGCCGAAGGGCACGTCGTCCACCTGGCGGTGCGCCCCCACGCCGAACGGGCGCAGGTCGTGGGCGACCACCTCGACGATGCCCTGCTCCAAGGCCCGGCCAACCACCCCGACCCCGATCGGGCCGGGGAACACCTGCGGGAACAGGGTCACGACGTCAATGCGCATCGACCAGCTCCAGGGCCTGGCGCCGGACCACCATCCGGCCCTGGTCCAGGTCGACCGCCCGGACCGCGTCCCGCACCGCTGGCACCCGGGCCTCGCCGCTCGGCGTGCGGACCACGTAGACGTCGTGGTGCGGGTAGGGCTCCACCTCGCTCAGGTGCCCCAGGACCTGGCCCTCCTCGTCGACCACGGCCAGCCCGACCAGCTGGAAGTGGAAGTACTCCCCCTCGGGCAGGGGGCGGGCCGCGGAACGATCCACCTCAAGGTAGGTGCCCACCAGTCGCTGGGCGGCCTCCCGGGTCTCGACGCCATCCACCCGGGCCAGCACCCCGTCCGCCACCGGGCGGACGCTGGTCAACCGGCGCTCGCCGAGGCCGGTCTGGACGGAGAGCCCCGGCCACAGCCGCTCCGGGGGCCCGCCCAGCAGCTGGAGGGCGAGCTCCCCGGTGGTCCCATGGGCCCGCCGGACCCACGCCACCCGCAGCCGCGTCGGCACCTCGCTCACTCCGCGATCTCGACCTGCACGCGCTGGTTGGCCCGGATGGCGGCCGAGCGCACCACCATGCGGATGGCCTCGATGTGCCGGCCATGGCGCCCGATCACGGTGCCCACGTCCTCGGGCGCCACCTGGACCAGCACCCGCACGCGGTCGTCCTCCCCATCGGCGGTCACCTGGACCGCCTCGGGACGGTCGACCATCGCCGTCACCAGGTAGCGGACGATCTCCGCGTAGTCCGGCACGGCCCTCAGGACTCCGCGGGAGCGGGCTCGGCCTCAGCCGGAGCCTCGGCCTCAGCCTCAGCCGGAGCCTCGGGCCCAGCCTCAGCCGGAGCCTCGGGCCCAGCCTCAGCCGGAGCCTCGGCCTCAGCCGGAGCCTGCGGGCGGGTCGCCGCCACCCGAACGGTCCGCGGCAGGACGCCGGCCCGCTCCAGGAGCGCCCGCGCCCCGTCCGACGGACGCGCCCCGTCCCGCATCCAGTGCTGGACCCGGTCCGCGTCGACCCGCACGGTGGCCGGGGTGGTCAGGGGGTCGTAGAAGCCCACGGCCTCGATGAAGCGCCCGTCCCGCGGGGACCGGGCGTCCGCCACCACCAACCGGTAGCAGGGGCGCTTCTTGGCGCCCATGCGCTTGAGGCGGATCTTGACGGCCATACAGTTCTCCTTCGCGAATTCGCTCGCCGGCCCCCGGGACCGGCCCATCATCACCGGCCGGGCCGGTCCCATCCCGGGAGCAGCCCCCCGCCGCGGAGCATGCCGGCGAGCTGGCGCCGCCCGCGCGCGCCCCCCAGGCTGCGCATCATCCCCTGCATCTGGGCGAACCCCTTCACCAGCCGGCTCACCTCGGGTGGGGTCGTCCCGCTGCCGGCGGCGATGCGCCGCCGCCGGGAGGCGTCGATGATCTCCGGGCGGCGCCGCTCCGCCGGGGTCATCGCCAGCACCATGGCCTCCATGTGGCGCAGCTGGCCCTCGTCCGGCACCGCCGCGCCCCCGCCACGCAGGAGCGCACGGCCTCCGGGCACCATGTCCAGCACGCTCTCCAGCGAGCCCAGCTGCCGCAGCTGCCGCAACTGGGCGATGAAGTCGTCCAGGGTCAGCCGCCCGGCCATCATCCGCTCCTCCATCTGGGCCGCCCCCTCACGGTCCACCTGGGCCTGGGCGCGCTCCACCAGGGTCACGACATCCCCCATCCCCAGGATGCGGCGGGCCATCCGATCGGGGTGGAACGGCTCCAGGTCCTGCGGCCGCTCACCGACGCCGCACAGCAGGATGGGCAGCCCCGCCGCCGCCCGCATGGAGAGCGCCGCGCCCCCCCGCGCATCGCTGTCCAGCTTGGTGAGGATGACCCCGTCGACCCCCACCTGGTCCCGGAAGGCGGTGGCGACGTTGACCGCCTCCTGCCCGGTCATGGCGTCCACCACCAGCACCGCGGTGCCGACGGGGACGGCCGCCCGCACCGCCCGCAGCTCCTCCAGCAGGGGTTCATCCAGATGGAGGCGGCCGGCACTGTCCACCAGGACCACGTCGCAGCCCAGCCGCTCCGCCTCGCGGACGCCCCGGGCGGCGACCGCGGCCGGGGTGCGGGTGTCGGGGCTCGGACCGACCAGCGGCACCTCCTGGGCCGTGGCCAGCACCCGCAGCTGCTCCACCGCCGCCGGGCGCTGGAGGTCGGCCGCCACGCACAGCGGCCGGTGACCCTCGCGGCGGGCCAGCAGGGCCAGCTTGACCGTGGTGGTGGTCTTCCCCGCCCCTTGGAGGCCGAGCAGGAGGATGACCGTGGGCGGCCGGGGCTGGTAGGTGAGCCGGGTGGTCTCGCCTCCCAGGAGCTGGACCAACTCGTCATGGACCAGCTTGATCACCTGCTGGCCCGGGGTCAGGCTCTGCAGCACCTCGACCCCGACGGCACGGGACCGGATGCGGGCGATGAAGTCGCGGGCCACCTTGTACTGGACGTCGGCCTCCAGCAGCGCCAGCCGCACCTCGCGCAACCCGGCGTCGACGTCGGCCTCGGTCAGCGCCCCCTTGGCGGTGAAGCGACGGAAGGCGGCCGTGAGCCGGTCGGTGAGGCTGTCAAACATCGCGACCGGCCCCCGCCGGGCCGCGCAGCTGGGCCACCTCGGCCTCCAGGCGCGCCACCCGCCTCTCCAGACGCTGGCGGGCGGCATCCGCCTCCGCCAGCCGACGAACCGCCCCCAGCCGGCCTTCCAGCGCCACCAGCCGTGCCAGGCCACGGCGGACCAGGTCGTGAGCCGCTGCCCGCGACACCTCCCACACGGCCGCGAGCTCCGAGATCGACCAGTCCTCCTCCAGATGCAGGCGGACCGCCTCCCGCTGGCGCTCCGTCAGCAGCCGGCCGTAGGTGTCGAAGAGGACCTGCCGGGCCGCCCGCTCCTCCCCGGGGTCCGCTGGTGTCAATGCCATCACATTGACAGTCTAGAGGACCGGCCCCTGGCGCCCTCAGGTGGCGGCCGGCTCCCCGACCCCGCGGAAGAGCGCCTCCAGGAACGCCTGCGGATCGAAGGCGCCGAGATCGTCGAGTGCCTCCCCGACCCCCACCAGCTTCACGGGCAGATCGAGCGCCGCCTCGATCTGGAGCAGCCCCCCGCCCCGGGCCGAGCCGTCGAGCTTGGTCAGCACCAGGCCAGTGACGGCCGCCACCTCCTGAAAGGTGCGCGCCTGGCTCAGCGCGTTGCCCCCGGTGGTGGCGTCGAGCACCAGCAGAACCTCCTGGGGACCGCCCTCGACCTGCCGCGCCGCCACCCGGACCAGCTTGCCCAGCTCCGCCATCAGGTTCTGCCGGGTGTGCAGCCGGCCGGCGGTGTCGACCAGCACCACGTCGCGATCGCGGGCCCGGGCGGCGGTGATGGCGTCGAAGAGGACGGCGCCGGGGTCAGCCCCGGGCCGGTGCGCCACCATCTCCACCCCCGCCCGCTGGGCCCAGACGCGCAGCTGCTCCGTGGCCGCCGCGCGGTAGGTGTCGGCCGCCGCGATCAGGGGCCGACGCCCGTCCTGGACCAGCCGGTGGGCCAGCTTGCCCACGGTCGTGGTCTTGCCCACGCCGTTCACCCCGACCACCAGGCAGACCGCGGGGGCCCCCACCAGTCGCAGCTCCCGGGGCCGGGTCACCAGGCTCTGGGCCATCTCGGCCTGCAGGGCCGCCACCGCATCCGCAGCCTGCCGGAGCCCCTTGGCCCGAGCCCGGACACGCAGGCCCTCCACCAGCCCCTCGGCGACCGCCACCCCGCAGTCGCTGGCGATGAGCACGTCGGTCAGGGCGTCGTAGAACTCGTCGTCCAGGCCCCGTCCCAGGGGCAGCCGCTCCCGGATCTGGGCGGCGAACGCCTGCCCCGCACGGTCCAGCCGGCCGGTGACCCGCCCCCACCACCGGCGCTCCCGGCTCGCCGCCTCCAGCGCCGCGCCGCCACCGGGCTCAGGCGCTGCGGGCATCGGCCAGCGCTCCCTCCAGCCGCACCGACAGCAGGCGGCTGGTGCCCCCCGGCGAGAGGGTCACACCGTAGAGGATGGAGGCCTGGGCCATCGTCCCGTGGTTGTGGCTCACGACCAGGAACTGGGTCTCCCCGCTGCGCTCCAGGAGCAGCCGGGTGAAACGGGCCACGCTGGTGTCGTCAAGAGCGGCGTCCACCTCGTCGAACACATAGAAGGGGCTGGGGGCGACGCTCTGCAGGGCCAGCACCAGGGCCAGCGCGGTCAGGGTCCGCTCGCCACCGGAGAGGAGCGACAGCGGGACGGCCCGCTTGCCGGCCGGCTGGACGGTGATGGGCACCCCGACTCCGCTCCCGTCCGCGGTCGCCTCCAGCCCCAAGGTCCCGCGCCCGCCCTCGAACAGCTCGCCGATGAAGTGCCGGAAGCGCTCGGCCACCGCGGCATGGGTGGTGCTGACGCGCTGCTCGGCCCGCTCCCGGAGCTGGGCCAGCAGGGCCGCGCAGTCAGCGGCGGCCCGGGTGCAGTCGTCATGGGCCGCGCGCAGGTCCCGGGTCCGCTCCTCCAGCTCCGCCAGCTGGGCCACCGCCAGGCCGTTGACCGGCCCCAGCCCCTCGAGGCGTCGCTCCAGGCGGGCGATCTCGCGGGTCACACGATCCGGGTCCGCCGCTTCCCCGCCATCGCCCGGGGCGTCCTCGGCCGCTGAGGGCCCCGGCACAGCCGCCCGCAGCCGGTCGGCCTCCGCCTGTCGCTCCGCCAGCTCCTGGGCCGCCGCCGCCGCCTCTCCCGCCTGGCGCTCGGCGGCCGCCGCCAGGTCAGCCCGTCGCCCCTCGAGCTCGGCCAGCCGGGTCAGGGGGTTCCCCATCTCGGCCTGGGCCGTCGCCAGCGTGGCTGCGGCCGCGGCCCGGGCCGCCTCGGCCGCGACCACGGCCGCACGCGCGCCCAGCAGCTGCCCCAGGGCCAGGCGCGTTTCCGTCTCGATCGCCGCCACCCGCTCGGCCGCCTGGACGGCCCGCCCCCGCGC
>JAKABB010000088.1 GCA_021802045.1 bacterium | reverse complement strand
CAAGATCTCGCCGGACGCCGGAGGTTGACTACCGGGCTCCTCTGGTGGCTTACCCGGGCGGGACTCACACCCGCTGGTCGATCGGCCCTTCGTCTGGGCACACCAAGACTTATGGCCAGGTGCTTAGAAGCCCTGGCTCTGGGCCGTGGCCCAGCTGTAGACCAGCGGCGGCATCGGGCCCTGGGCCAGGGCGAAGGCTTGGGTCATGCTCTGGAAGGCGTAGTAGTTGGCGGGGGCCGAGCCCGCGCCCATCAGCAGGTGGATGTCGCCGGAGGGGCGCCAGGTGGCCAGGACGTTGTCGCGATGGGCCCAGCAGCCGGAGGCGGTGGGGCTGGCGCAGTCGCCGTTGTCGCCGCCGTAGCCGTCGTTGTAGACCCAGTCGTAGCTGGCGGTCAGCACGTTCTGGTCGACGGCCAGGTTGCCACCCCAGGCCTGCACGGTGTCGCCGGCGATGGTCCAGCTGCTCGGCCAGGGGTCGGTGCGGGCCACCGCCGCGCTCTGGGCGATGCTGTCGAGGGCGGTGGTCAGGCCGGCGAACGGGGCCTCGCCCCGCGCCGTGCGCTCCTCGTTGACCACCACGAAGATCCGCTCCGCCGGGGTGAGCGACCAGAAGACGGGCGGCAGCGCCAGCGGTGGCAGGCCCTCCAGGGCCCGGGCGCTGTCGAGCGCGGCCACGACCTGGTCGCGGCAGACGGTGCTGGTGCCGCTGGCGTCGCAGGCGGCGGCGTAGTCGGGGGCGGGGGGGATGGTGGCCGAGGGGTTGCGCGGCGGCAGGACGGCGCCGGCGGTGGAGAAGAGCTGGTAGGGGGTGATGGCCCCGGCCTGGCCGGCGCCGGCGGCCACGCTGGAGGCCCAGACCAGCAGCTGGGCCGCGCCCGCCGGCCGCCCGCCGGTGGGCCACGCCAGCAGGGGGCCGCCCCAGCCCCGGAGCAGGGTCCAGGGGCCGGTGGAGCCCGGGCGCTCGAAGAACGCCCAGTGGGGGGTGGACCCGCTGGGACAGCGGGCGGAGGCGTAGACGGTGGCGGTCGTGCCCAGCGCCGCCGAGCCGGCGGGGAGGACGCCGATCCCGGCCGCGGTGCAGTGCAGGGCGCTCTCCGCGGTCTGCACGCTCTCCAGGTGGTAGCTGAGCACCCGCGAGCCCTGCGGTCCGCCGCGGGGCACGGCCGAGGCCCAGGTCAGCAGCTGGACCGCGCCCGCCGGCTGCCCGCCGGTGTGCCAGCCCAGGAGGGGCCCGCCCCAGCCGCGGATCAGCTTCCAGCGGGCGGTGCCGCGCCGGATGAAGAAGGCGTAGGAGGCGTGATGGCCCGCGCTGCAGTGGTCGCTGGTGTAGAGGGTCACGGTCTGCCCGACGACCGCGCTCGGCGCCGGCCGGGCCGCGAAGCCGGGCGTGCCGCAGACGGCGCCGGTGGCGGCGGCGGCCGGCAGCGCCGCCAGCGGGGCCCCGGCGGCGGCGGCGGCGGCGAGACCGATCGTCAGGATCGCGGCCCAACGGCCGGGGACGGAGCGGAGGCGGGCGAGACCAGGGGGCAATGCGGCTCCTCGGAGGACGGCGGGACGGGCCTGCGGGCCCGGATGGGATGCCCTCACTCTTGGGCCGCCCCCGCCGATCCGTGCCGCCGTAGCGGCCTTGTCACCCGGCCCCGGCGGGCCCGGTGGTGGCGCCGTCCGAGACCGGCCCGAGAGGGGACCGGCCTCTAGAATCCGATCTCATGGTGGAGACCGGCGGCGGGCAGCGGCGGCTCGACGGGCGCGGCAAGGTCACCGGCCGGCTGCGCTACGCCGATGACCTGCCGATCGTGGGCCTGGCCCATGCCCGCCTGGTGGTCAGCGACCTGGCCCGGGCCCGCGTCACCGGCCTCGACCTCTCGCGGGCCCGGGCCGTCCCCGGCGTCCTGGCGGTCCTCGCCGGGCGGGACCTGCCCCCGGTGGCGGCGGCCGCCCAGGACCAGCCCCTGGCCCTGGGCCAGGTCCTGTACGCGGGCCAGCCGCTGGTGGCGGTGGTGGCCGAGAACGAGGCCGCCGCCGCCGACGCGGCCCAGCTGGTGGAGGTGGACCTGGAGCCGCTCCCGGCCGTGGTCGACCCCCTGGCGGCGATCGAGCCCGGGGCGCCCGCGGTCCTCCTCGACGAGGGGCCGGGCCCGGCCGACGGGGGGGCCCACGGCGCCGTCGCCGCCGACGGCGACGAGCCCCGGCCCCCCAACTGCGTGGCCGCCACCCGCAGCCGCTGGGGGGATGCCGCCGCGGCGTTGGCGGGGGCGGCGGCCGTGGTGCGCGGGCGCTACGTGCTGCCCTTGGTCCACCAGGGGTTCCTGGAGCCGCACACGGCGACGGCCCGGGTCGAGCCCGACGGGGGGGTGACCATCTGGACCCCGACCCAGGGCGGCTACTTCACCCGCCAGGCCACCGCCGAGCGGCTGGGGTGGCCGGAGACCCGGATCCGGGTGGTGCCGATGCCCGTCGGGGGCGGCTTCGGCGGCAAGATCCTCCTGCTGGAGCCGCTGGTGGCGCTGCTGGCCGTGGCCGTCGGGCGGCCGGTGCGGCTGGCCCTGACCCGGACCGAGGAGTTCCTCCTGGGGCGGGGCGGCCCCGGCGCCATCATCGACCTGGAGCTGGGCGCCGGGCCGGCCGGCGAGCTGGTGGCCGTGCGCGGGCGGGCGGTGTTCGACCTGGGGGCCGGGACCGAGGAGCACGCGGCCACCGCCCTAGCCCTGATGGCGGGGGCCTACCGGATCCCCAACGGGGACCTGCTGGGGTACGACGTGGCCACCCACAAGACGCCCACCACGGCCTACCGGGCCCCGGCCGCCCCCCAGGCCTTCTTCGCCCTGGAGTCGGCCCTCGACGAGCTCGCCGCCGCCACCGGCGCCGACCCCCTGGAGCTGCGGGCGGCGCACGCCGTCCGCGAGGGCGACCCCCGGCCGGGTGGGCGGTCCTGGCCCGCGATCGGGCTGGGGGCCTGCCTCGACCGGGCCCGCACCCACCCGGTGTGGACCGATCCCCTGGGGCCCGGGGAGGGCCGGGGGATCGCCGTCGGCGGCTGGGGCGGGGGCCTGGAGCCCGCCGCCGCCGCCTGCCGGGTCGAGGGCGACGGCTCGGTGGTCCTCCACGTGGGGGCGGTCGACCTCACCGGCAGCCACACCACCTTGGCCCTGCTCCTGGCCGAGCAGCTGGGGCTGCCCGCCGAGGCGGTGCGGGTGGAGGTGGGCGACACCGGGACCGCCCCCTACGCCGGCGTCGCCGGCGGCAGCAAGACCGTCTACACGGTGGGCCCGGCGGTGCTGCAGGCGGGCGAGGCGGTGCGCCGCCAGCTGCTGGAGATCGCGGCCCAGGAGCTGGAGGCCGCGCCCGACGACCTGGTCCTGGCCGAGGGCACGGTCTCCGTCCGCGGCACCCCCGGCCAGGGGCTCTCCGTCGGGGCCCTGGCCGGGCTGGCGATGCGGTTCGGGGGGCGGTACGCGCCGGTGGAGGGCCACGGGCGGGTGGCCATCCGGGCCCAGGCCCCCATGTTCACCGTCCACCTGGCCCGCGTCCGGGTCGACCCCGAGACCGGCGAGATCCGGGTCACCCGCTACGCCGCCATCCAGGACGTGGGCCGGGCCCTCAACCCGCCCGAGGTCCGGGGCCAGGTCCAGGGCGGGGTGGTGCAGGGGCTGGGCCGGGCGCTGGGCGAGGCGATGGCCTGGGACGCGGCCGGGCAGCCGCTGGGCACGACCCTGGCCGACTACCTCCTGCCCACCATCGAGCAGGTCCCGGAGATCGTGGTGGAGCTGGTCGAGATCCCGAGCCCCGACGGGCCGCGGGGGGCCAAGGGGGTGGGCGAGCCGCCGGCGGTGCCGGGGGCGGCCGCGGTGGCGAACGCCGTCTTCAGCGCCACCGGCGTCCGCCTGCGCACCCTGCCGCTGGACCCCGCGGCCCTGGCGGCGCGGCCCGCCTGATCAATGACGTCGCTGAAATGTCTACAGACTCAAAGCCAAGCCGCACTGGCCGTAGGACCACTGGAACGAGAACGCAGAACGCGAGTTAGGCACTGTGTGCTCCGACGAGGAATTGCCGTTTGCGAGTGGAGGCTTGGCCGGCGTGCACAAGTACCGTTCTTAGGTGTGGAATCGGTGGCGGGCTTGAGTCGGCCCTGGGTCGTGTGTGAATCATCGTCGATACTGACACCGAATTGCTCATGGACGAAGTTCCTGCGCTCATATGCCAGGTTTGGTACCTGTGCAGCTCCCTTTCCGCGGGTCGACTGACCGATATCTCCCCAATTACCGGGGCGTGGTGGGAGCGGCCTGGTAGGCCGTCGTCGGCACCTCAAGGAGGGCGAGGATCTTACGGTGGAGCTCGGAGAGCGTCGGGGCGTAGCGCCGGAGCACCTCGTCGTTCTCCACGAGCTCATAGGCGCAGAGCGGTTCGAAGATCTCGATGACCCGGGCGGCGGTTGGTCCCTTGCACGCCCGGCCCTCCGGGTAGAGCGGGAGGTCGGCGATGCGGGCGTCACGCATCGCGGTGCGGAGCTCGCGTTCCATCAGGGCATGGACGAGGACGGCGATGTAGCCGAGGAAGGCAAAGGCGTCGATGCGTTCGTTGCTCTTCAAGTAGACGGGAACGAAGTCGACGACTCGCTTCAGCACATGGTGGCGGTTCTCGACGCCAGGCTGGCGCTTCATGGCCAGCAGCAAGTCGGCGGGGGTCATCGCGGCGTCATTGGTCATCATCGGCTTGTGCCGCATTCGGCATAACCCGATAATGACCAGCAACCGGTCCCCTCGGGACTGGTACGCCCTCTTCCCCAACCCGGCCCTGGCCGAGAGTGCCCTGGACCGGCTCGTGAACAGCGCCCACCACGTGACCCTGCGGGGCCGCACCTACCGCCCCCTGCGGCGGCTGGATGGGGGCGGCATGCGGGCGGCGGAGCCCCCCGACGGCCCCGACGAGCCTGACGACGCCCCCCTCCCCGAAAAACACGGCGCTGAGACTCAAGTGGCCCAGGAGCCCCGGAACCCGCGGCCCGCGACTCCCAGGACCCCGACGCCTGGCCGCTCTCTGGGCCGGACCCTGACACAGACGGCGGACGGCGGACGGCTAGCTACTATTTCCGACGAACGGCACCGGTGGGTCTATTCCGTGACCGCGAGTGGATCCATTCCGTGACCGCCGGTGGGTCCATGGCCTGGCGTTCGACAACCGAGGCCCCCAAGGGTCACGCAGGCGCGTAGCATTGCCCGACGAGCGACGTCCGACGGTCGGCGTGAATGCCAGGCGCAGCCGGCTCCCAGGGGAGGACCAGTTGTCTGCTCCGGCAAGCGCCGCATACGGGAGACGCTCGCCCCCGTGACAAGTGCCATCCCGTTCGGTCTGTGGGTACGCCGACGGCGCCGGGCGCTCGATCTGACCCAGCAGCAGCTGGGTCAGCTGGTGAGTTGCGCGACCATCACCGTCCGCAAGATCGAGACGGGGGAGCGGCGGCCCTCGCGGACGATGGCCGAGCGGCTCGCGGAGGTGCTCGGCATCGACGCCGATACGCGTGCCCGCTTCGTGGCCGCGGCGCGATCGTGGTCCGCACCTCGCCGCCTCGACCCGCTCGGCGATCCGACGGCGCCGGCTCCACTGCCCGCTTCGCTCACCGATCTGGTCGGCCGAGATCGCGAGATGTCCGACCTTGCCCGACTGCTGGCGATCACCGGCGGGCCGGCCCGGCTGGTGACGGTCACGGGGCCGCCAGGGGTGGGAAAGACGCGGCTCGCCATCGAGGTGGCACGCCACGTCGGGCGCGACCACGACGTATGGCCGGCGTTCGTGCCGCTGGGTGCCGAGACCGACCCCGCCGAGATCCTCGAGCAGCTGGCGGGCGCCTACTCCGTCGCCGCCATCCCGGGCAGACCCCGACGAGACGCCATGGGAGAGCGGCTCCGGCGCCAGCCAGAGCTGGCGGTCCTGGACAACCTGGAACAGCTGGCGGGGGCCGGCGCGGTGATCGTCCAGCTCCTGGAGGACTGCCCGGACCTGACCTGCCTCTGTACCAGCCGCACGCGCCTCGACGTCTACGGCGAGTATGAGTTCGTCGTCGACCCGCTGGCGGTCGACGGAGACGACGGGTCTGCCGGTCCCGCCGTGACGCTCTTCCTCGAGCGATGCCGGGCGGTTGGACGCGGGGGGTCGGTGGCCGCCGACCCGAAGGGCGTAGTTGAAATCTGTCGCCGCCTCGACGGCCTGCCGCTGGCGATCGAGCTCGCCGCCCGGCGAACGCGGGATCTCACGCTCGCCGACCTGCTGGCGGACCTGGGTCGCGGCCTGTCAGTGCTCGACGCCGCCGGGACGGCGCGCGTCCAGCGCCACCACACCATGTCCTCGACGGTCGCGTGGAGCTACCAGTTGCTGGCTCCAGACGAGCGGCGAGTCCTGCAAGCCCTGGGAGCCACCACCGGCAGCATCACAGCGGCTGCCCTCGCCGAGGTCGCTGCGCTCCCCTGCGCATCCGCGGCAGGCGCCGTGAACGGGCTCGAGGCGGCGTCACTGTTGCGGCGCGGCCGCGATCGCGTGGTCGTGCTCGAGGTGGTCCGCGGCTTCGCCGAGGAGCAGCTTCGGAACCAGGGCGAGGAGCACGCGGCACGCGATCGACTGGCGTTGTGGCTGACGGGGATCGCCGAGCGGGACGTCGGAGACCCAGAGGCGTGGCCGGGGCCCGAAGCCACCCGGTGGATGCAGGCCGAGGACGCCAACCTCCGCAGCGCTCTGCGATGGACGCTGGTCGGGCCGGGCAGCCGCCCGACAGGCCGGCGGCTCCTGCGCGCCATCGCCCTGCACTGGTACTACCTCGGCAGAGTCGTCGAGGTACGACGGTGGATCGCAGCGGCGCTGGAGGGCGACGCCGACCCGGAGGCTTCCGGCCCGCTCATCGTCCTCGACGCGATAGCGGCGTGGTCGAGCGGCGACACCCCCGGAGCGCTGGCCCGTCTCGATCAGGCGGATCTCCTGGGCGACCGCCTGCCTCCCGGGTGGCGGTCGGAGGCCATCGGCCTGCGAGCGACGATCCATACCTTCCGCGGCGACATCGACTCGGCTGTCGCCTTGCTCGAACGCGCCCTGGCCCTCGCCACAGAGCAGGGGTCGAGAATCAGCCAGGCGATGAGCCACCTTCGCCTGGGACGCATCGCGCTCACCCAGGGTGACCTCGACGCCGCCCAGCGCCACCTCGATCGCTCGCTGGCGCGGTTCCAGGAGGCCGGCTCTCCTTGGGGGATTGCCAACGCCACCGGCAACCTCGCCGAGCTGGCGCTGGGCCGGGGAGATTGCGAGGCCGCCATCGAGCGCGCCCTGGACGCGGTCGAGGGCATGGTCGAGGCCGGAGCCGAGGGTTATGCGGTGTTCTGCCTGACGACCTTGGCCAACGCGCTGAGCCGCGCCGGGCGGCACGAGATGGCCGCCCGGGTCGCGGGCGTCATCGAGGAGTGGCTGGAGCACCTCGGGATGCCGCTGTTCCCGGTAGCCGCGGCGTCCTACGCGGCGCACCGCGCCCGAACCCAGGAGGTCCTGGGAGCCCGTGACGCTCTCCTGGTGGCCGAGGGACGACTGCTGCCGCGCGACCCCGAACAGCTTCGTCGCCTGGTTGGCGACTCGGCCTGATGGGGCCGGCCCCCGGGGTCGTCCTTGCCCCAGCCGTCGTCGTCGCAACAGGCTGGGGATCCGCGGGACGGGTTGAACTACCCGGGGAGTGGGGTAACCGAGCCGACACCGGGTGAGCCTTGGCCCGTCTTGGGCCCGGCGCCCCCGGGTCAGACTGGGCCCCCGGTGCCTGGCAGGAGACGGATGGCTGGTGGGATGCCGTGCCCTGAGCCCTGCTCCATCCGGGTGCGGCAGCTCTCCAGCGGCTCCGCGGGACCAACCGGGGGGGGCAGGACCTCGATGATCCTTCTCGGGCTGGACTGGGCTGGAGGGCCACCACGACGTGGCCCGGCGCGATGACCAGGGAGCGGTGCTCGGCGAGCTGCGCGCGGCGGACACCGCGGCCAGCGTCGCCCAGGTCCTCGCGCTGGTCGGGGCGCCCGGCGGGGAGCCGGGGACGGCGATCGTGGGGACGGGGCCGATGCACGGCCAGGTGCTCGGCGCGCTGGCGGCGGCGGGGTACGCGCTGCCCGAGATCAACCTGCTGGCGGCAAGCCGCGACCGCGACCGGCCCACCCTGTCCGGCGCCCAGTCGGATCGGGGCGGCGCCCGGAGGCTGGCCGACGTGGTGCGGACGGACCGCCACCGGCACCACCGCCCGTGCGCGACTCGGACCTGGCCGCGGGGATCGCCGCGCCGACGCGCCGCCACCAGCGCTGGATCCGGGAACAACAGCCCCCGGTCAAGGCGACGCCCAGCACCCGGCGGCGGCATTCCCTCGCGCGCCTGCAGGCGTTTCCCGACTTCGCCGCGCCGAGTTCGCGGGGCAGCCGGGCCGCGATGGCGGTCCTCGAGCGGGCCCCGACGCCGGCGGACGGCCGGCGGCTCTCCGCGGCGCAGCGGCGGCTGATCCTGCGCCGGGGGCCGTCAGCGCCAGGTGGCGACGCCAGCGGAGCAGATCCGGGCGGCGCTCCAGTCGCCCCAGCTGGCGGCCCCGCCGCTGGTGACCAGCGCCGCCGGCACGGTGGCGCTGGCCACCGCCCGGATCGTCGGCGCGATGACCGTCCAGATGGCAGCGCTCACCGCGGAGCTGGCCCGCCGCCTTGAGGAACACCCGGACGCCAAGATCCTGCGCCGTCTGCCGGGACTCGGTGGGGCCTTGGCGCCCGGGTGCTGGGGGAGTTCGGCGACGCGCCGAACCGCCACCAGGGTGCCAGAGCACGCCAGGCCCCGGCCGCCCCCGCGCCGGTGCCCCGCGCGTCGGGCACCCAGCGGCAGGTGGTGGCCCGCCGGGGCGGGAAGCGCCGCCTCGCGGACCCCTGCCGGCTGTGGGCCTTCAACGCGATCCAGGCCTCGCCCGGGGCACGCCGCCATGGCGACACCGTGCGGGGCCGCCAGACGACGAACGCCCAGGCCCTGCGCACCGTCGCCAACGGTCTGGCGGGCATCCTCCACGCCCGTTGGCGAAGCGGGCGCCGTCCGACGAGGCGGTGGCGGCGTGAGCGTGGCCGACCAGCATGGCCGTCCGGCCTTGCCAGCCTGCCCACGTGGGATGCCTGAGCTGTATCGCCAACTGTATCGCTCGTCGCTCCCCACGCCGGGACCGTTCGCGATTGGCTGACATCAGCCCGAAGATGAGAGACGCAGGAGCCCCGTGATGGTACGGACCGACAGCGACAAGATCCGCCTGATCGAAGACCACTGCCGTTCGTTCTGGGAGGGGGACCTCCAGGACTTCGACCGCCAACTCAGCTCAGCCTTCGTCGACACCAGCGCCGCGCCCGGGTTCGGGGCCGGGGTCGACGGGGCCAAGGCGTGGGCTCGAGCGTGTCGGTCCGCGAGCCCTGACATGCGGGTGATGGTCACTGCTGCCCTCGTGGCGGGCGATGTGGTCGTGGTCAGCGCGACGTGGAGCGGGACCCACACGGGCCAGTTTCTGGGCCGGCCCCCGACGGGGGCTCGGATCGCGATCGACGGCATCGTCGTGTGCCAGCTGGACCAGCAGGGGCGCATCGTTCGCCGCACCGGGTTCGGGGACTTCGGGGCCGTCCTCGCCGCAGGGCAGTCCTCACCGGTCTTGGAAGGGAGGGCCTGATGGCATCGTGAGACGCGGTCGGCGGCACCGTCGCTTCATCTAACACGCGCCGGGTCGACACGGTGGCTGGCGACGGCGGGCCGAGGAACGATCCTCGCGCCCGTCCCAGCGCCAACGATGGTGGGGCCAGCAGTGTCATCGGAGATTCAGGCGATCGCTCCAACCCAGCGATCGGCACCAATGCGAGAAGGAGGCATGTCGTGAGGAACGGAAGATTCGTCCTGGCCGGAGGAGGGCGGGCGATGAAAAGGGTACTTGGTCCGTTCGGGGCTCTGCTCGGGGCCCTGCTGATCGTGGCGTCGACGACCCAGGTGGCATATGCCGGAGGCACGTCCAAGGTCGCCTACACGTACACCTACACCGACGAAGGCCAAGGCGTGTGGGGCGGGGGTTCGCTCTTCGCGGACCACAGCACCGGCGGCAACGTGGCGTTCTCGGCCGATAACGGCCAGACCGTCTTCCAGCTTCATCCCACCAGTTGGTCCGAGCCATTCAAAGGATACGTAGACGTCTGCTTTGCTGTGCGCGAGATGAAGGGCTCGTCGGGATTCCCACCGTCCTTCTGCACCTACGAGTCCTTGGGCTTGCTGGTGCCTGTCACCGGCACGCCGATCGTCATCGCCGATCCCTTCGAGCCGACAGAGCAGCTGCTGATGCGGGTGACTCCTGCCCACTAGGGACGCGGCTTGGGCGGGTGGCGCAGTCCGGCTGCGCCACCCGCCTGCTTGGGTTCGTGGGTCCCTATGACGGCCCAACCGAACCACATCGGTCCTCCGGGCTTCGCCGCGATGGCCACGTTGGGAGGGTGCTCGCCGGCTGAAAGCCCTCCCAGATGTGCGGAAAGCGGGGGTCACAGGGACCTATGGCGCAACGTCTTCAGGACTAGACCTTGATACTCTCACCTGGTGTTAGTCGCCGAATGTCCGCGCCAAGACGTTCGGCTTCTGCCGTGAGGACACTCTCTAGTATCTTGACGCCCCACTCGTTTATCAAGCCATCATGTATTGCGTATGCCCGCTTTGGTCTGACGGTGCGTAGGTAGGAGATGAGATCCGGCATAGTCATCCATGGGGCCTGACCTGGCACCAATAAGGTTGCAATATCGACTATCGGTAGTGCGTCTCCTGGATGAAATACGGCCCTACTGCCGTTTGTGTGGGTGAATTGAAGGGGTAGACGAGAAGCGCACCGCCGACTTTCCCTACGATCTCTGGAGATGAAGAACCGAGATCAGGAGGAGGTCGTCGAGCGATGCGCCAAACAC
>JAKABB010000087.1 GCA_021802045.1 bacterium | reverse complement strand
GCGCGGGCCCGGGCCCGGCTCCAACCAGCAGCCGCGCCGCCTCGTCCGCGCCGGGAAGCGCCAGGCCAGCGCCGGTCCTGGTCGTCGCCAGCGCCCCCAGGGCGTTGGCCAGCCGTCCGGCCGACGGCAGGTCCTGGGCCGTCAGCAGCCCGAAGACCAGCCCGGCGCAGAAGGCGTCCCCCGCCCCCGTGGTGTCGACGGCGGCGACCTCGAAGCCGGGGACGCTGACGGCGCGGTGGGCGTCGACCAGGGTGCACCCCGCCGCGCCGCGCTTGACCGCCACCAGGCCGCAGCCGTGCTCGAGCAGGGCTCGCGTCCCCATCTCGACCGTGGCCGCCCCCTCCAGGAGCTGCACCTCCTCCCCGCCCAGGACCACCAGCGCCAGCCATGGCAGCAGCCGGACCAGCTCCTGCGGGACCTGCCGGGCCGGATCGGTCGGGACGTCGAGGCTGATCGGCGTGCCGTGCTGGTGGGCGTAGCGAACCGCCGTCCAGGCCGCGTCCCGTTGGGGCGCCTCCAGGAAGGCGTAGCCCGAGAGGTGCAGCCAGCCCACGCCGTCCAGCCACTCCGGCGTGACGGCGTGGGCCGGGAGCGAGCGGTTGGCGCCTCGGTAGGCGAACATGGTGCGCTCGCCGTCGGGGGTCACCACCACGACGTTCAGCGACGTGGGTTCGGCGGGGTCGGCCGGGACCCGCGAGACGTCGACCCCCGCGGCGGCCAGGGACCGCAGGAGCTCGTCGGCCCAGCGGTCGCGGCCGACGCAGCCCAGCAGGCTGACCCGGGCTCCAAGACGGGAGAGCACGATCGCGGTGTTGGTGGCCGACCCCCCGACCTCCAGGTGCTGGTGATGGGCGACGCCGTCACCTCCAGGGCTCGGGTAGTCGCCGATGTCGAGGATGAGGTCGACGTTGATGTCCCCGAGCACGGCCACGGAGGGCCCGCCGCGGCGGGCGGGCCCAGCCGCGCCGTCGCTCAGCCGGTCACCCACGGGTCAGGAAGGAGCCGCCCTCAGGGGCGGCGCCGCCGGTGGTCGGGCGGCCCGTGCGCTGGCAGCTCATCCGGCCCGGTCTTCGCGCCTCAGCCGCCCCTGCCTCCCGGGCGTTGGGGACCATCCCGCCGCAGCGCACCCCTGGAGGGGTCCCGGCGCCGGCGCCACCGGATGGCGGCACGGGGGCCGGCGGGCGCCGCCGACGCCGGCGCGGTGGTCAGACGGCATCCGAGACCGAGGACAGGTGGAAGTCCTCGACCCGGATCGGGGGCGCCTCGATGAGGAAATGGCCCCCGATCTCCCGGGAGAGCGCCATCTCGGCCCGGCCGATCTCCACGGTGTGGGCCAGGACCCGCACCGGGCTGTCGTTGAAGCGGAAGTTGTTGACCGCCCCCTGCACCTGGCCGTGCTCCACCAGGTAGACGCCGTCGCGGGTGAGGCCGGTCAGGAGCAGGGTGGTCGGGTCGAGGTCGCGGATGTACCACAGGCTGCTGATGAGCAGCGCCCGCTCGGTGCTCTGGATCATGGCCTGCAGCTCGGTGGCGGTCCCGGCCATGCGCAGGTTGTCGACCTCGGGCCGGACCGGGTGGTCGTGGTCCCGCGCCCAGGCGCGCGGGCAGACCAGGTCCCCCTGCACGCCCGCCTGAATCCAGGTGGCCGGCGGCACCGGCAGGCCGTTGTCGAAGACCGAGGAGAAGTCGGTGGAGGCGGGGGCCCTGACGAACGCCGGGACCTCCATCCCGGGGGCGGCGGGGTCGGCGGTCACGGTGACCCCGGGGGCGTAGAGCCGCTCCCCCACCCGGGGGCCGGCCGGGCTCGCGAACACCGTCTTGCCCTCGTCAGCGCCCCGGGCATGCATGTCCCAGTAGAGCCGGGCCAGGAGGTCGGCGACGGCCGAGGGCTCCAGGATCACCTGGTAGCGCCCCGCCGGGAGCTCCAGGCGCCGCTCCCCCCAGCGCAGCCGCTCCTGGGCCTGCTGGTAGAGCCGGCCGGCGTCGAGGCCGGCGAAGGAGGTCCCCAGCCGGCCCACCCAGACGCTGCGCTGATAGTCCGGCGACTTCACGGTCATGCTGAGGGTCGCGACCCGCCGGCTGCCCGCGGCCCGCAGCCCGGTCACGGACCCCAGGTGCGTCTCCTCGACCGTCGCCTGGGCGAACCCGAAGCAGCGCCAGCCATCGCGGGCCGCGGCCTCGAAGGTCTGGCGCAGCGGCTCCACCAGGGGGCCCAGGTCGTCCGCGCAGGCGGGGGCGGCCACGGGCCCGGCCGGGGGGGCGGCCTCCCCGGCCGGCACCAGCTCGAAGGCGTCGGCGGCCGGCGGGGACTGCCGGGCGCGCTCGCCGGCGGCGCGGGCCGCGCGGGCCACATCGTCGGGCCCCACCACGTCCGCGCTCTGCATGCCCACCCGCCCCTCGTCGATGGCTACCACGCTGGCGCTGAGCGAGGCCTCCTGGCCGTTGGTGGTCAGGCTGTTGTTGGCCCAGCGGCAGTTGACCCCCGAGCTGCGGTCGGCCAGGACCAGGGTGGTCGGTCCCTGCTCCAGGGCGTGCGCCACCACCTCCGCCGGGTCCATCACCGTCCCTCCTCGCGCATGTTCAGCACCGACACCTGGCGGAAGAGCGCCGGCGGACAGCCATGCGACACCGGCGCCACCTGCTCGGGTTCGCCCTTTCCGCAGTTGAAGGCCCCCTGGAGCTGCCAGCTGGAGGGGCCGCCCAGCCCCTGGAGCCGGCCCCAGAAGTCCGGCGTGCGCGACTGGTAGGCGACGTCCCGCAGCTGACCGGCCAGCCGCCCCTGGTGGATGCGGTAGAAGCGCTGGCCGGTGAACTGGAAGTTGTAGCGCTGCTGGTCGATCGACCAGGACTTGTCGCCGATGACGTAGATCCCCTCGCGGACCTCGCCCAGCAGCTGCTCCAAGGTGACGTCGGCCTCGGGGTTGGGCTGCAGCGAGACGTTGGGCATGCGCTGCAGGGGCACGTGGGACCAGCTGTCGGAGAAGGCGCACCCGTTGGAGCGGGGCTGGTCGAAGCGTCGGGCCATCTGGCGGTTGAGCTGGTACCCGACCAGGACCCCCTCGCGGATGATGTCCCAGCGCTGGGCCGCCACCCCCTCGTCGTCGAAGCCGACGCTGGCCAGCCCGTTGACCTGCTCCCGGTCGCCGGTGATGTGCATCAGCGGCGAGCCGTAGCGCAGGCTGCCCACCTGGTCCGGGGTGGCGAAGGTGGTGCCGGCGAAGTTGGCCTCGTAGCCCAGGGCCCGGTCGAGCTCGGTCCCGTGGGCCACGGACTCGTGGATGGTCAGCCACAGGTTGGAGGGATCGAGGACGAGGTCGTAGGCCCCCGCGCTCACCGAGGGCGCCGCCAGCTTCTCCTGCAGCCACTCCACCGACTGGGCCGCCTCCAGGGCGAAGGGGTAGCGCCGGACGTACTCCCAGCCCTCGGCCACCGGCCGCGCCCCGGAGCGCATGGTCTCGATCAGGCCCGAGCCGCGCTCGTCGGGCAGGCCCACGTGGTAGACCGGGTGCACCCGGACCCGCTGCTGGACCAGCCGCGAGCCCTCGGTGCTGAGGAAGAAGCGGTTCTCCTGGACGGCCCAGACCACGAAGTCGGCGAAGTGGCCCCCGGCCAGCAGCAGCTGGTCGTTGACGTCGCGCATGAAGGCCACCTTCTCGTCCAGGGGGACGTCGAAGGGGTTCTCCTCGTAGGCGCTGCACCAGTCGGCCCGATGGGCCGGCTCGGGGGCCAGCTGGACCCGCTCCTGGAGCAGGGGCCGGAGCTGGGCCGCCAGCCGGGCGGCGGCAGCGACCGCCCGGGCCACCCCGTCGGGGGTCAGGTCGGAGGCGGCGGCGAAGCCCCAGGAGCCGTCGACCACCACCCGCACCCCGAAGCCGGTGGGGCTGAGGTCGTACTGGGCCTCGAGCTCGCGCTCCTTGACGTGGAGGATCTCGACCCGGTCCCGATGGAGGCGGAAGTCCCCGTACTCCAGGGCCGGGATCCGGCGCATGGCCTCCAGGGCCACGTCTCCCAGCTGGTCCAGCGGCAGCGCCAGGAAGGCCGGATCGACGCTGGTCCCCATTCGACCTCTCCTGGTGACGGTGGACGGCAGGATCCGCAGGGGGGCGGCCAGCCCGAGGGCCGGGCTGGCCCCTGGGTCCCGCGAGCGCCACTGTACCGAAGGCCGCGAGGGCCGGGCGGGGCCCCCCGGTACCATGGGCACCGTGAGCCCAGCGCGCGCCGCCACGCCGGTGCCGGTGCACGAGCCCCAGGTGGAGGTGCACCAGCTGGCCAACGGCCTGCGGCTGGTGGTCAGCCCGGAGCCCTCCAGCCCGGTGGTGGCCGTGGGGGTCTTCTACCGGGTCGGCTTCCGCCTGGAGCCGCAGGGGCAGACCGGCTTCGCCCACCTCTTCGAGCACCTGATGTTCCAGGGCTCGGCCCACGCCGCCAAGATGGTCCACTGGGACCTGGTCCAGAACGCGGGCGGGGTGCTCAACGGCTTCACCCGCCACGACTACACGGCCTACTTCGAGGTGGTGCCCAGCTCCGCCCTGGAGACCATGTGCTACCTCGAGGCGGACCGCATGGCCGCCCTCGACATCACCGAGGAGACCCTCCAGAACCAGCGCGAGGTGGTCAAGGAGGAGGTCCGGGTCAACGTCCTGAACCAGCCCTACGGCGGCTTCTCCTGGCTGGAGCTGCCCCAGCACGCCTTCAGCCGCTACCCCAACGCCCACAACTTCTACGGCGAGTTCTCCGACCTGGAGCGGGCCACGGTCGCGGACGCCCGCCGCTTCTACGACGCCCACTACGCTCCCGGCAACGCCACCATGGTCCTGACCGGGGGGATCGACCCCGACGCGGCCCTGGCGGTGGTGGAGCGGCACTTCGGCGGCATCCCGGCGCGGCCGGTGCCGCCGGAGCCGGACCTCTCGGAGCCCCTGCCCACGGCCCGCCGGCGGGTCCTCCACCGGGACCCCCAGGCACCGGTGCCCCGGATCGCGGTGGGATACCGCATGGCCCCCTTCGGGGACCGCGCCCACCTGCCCCTGACGCTGGCCGCCGACATCCTCACCGATGGACGGGCGTCGCGGCTGCACCGCCGGATGGTCCGCGGGGACCAGGTCCTCCTGGACGTCGCCGCGGGCCCCAACTTCCCGATCGGGGACGCCCTGGACTTCCGCGGCCCCGCTCTTTGGACCCTGGAGGCCACCCGGCGGCCGGAGGCCAGCGCGGAGCGGGTCCTCCAGATCCTCGACGCGGAGATGGACCGCCTGGGGGCCGACGGGCCCACGGCCGAGGAGCTGGTGCGGGCCCAGCGCCGCTGGCTCTCCGCCCACTACGCCTGGATCGACAGCCTGCGCGGGCGGATGACGGTCCTGGGGACCCTGGACGCCGTGCACCGGGACCCCCGGCAGCTGAACCGGCTGCCGGCGGCGGTGGCGGCGGTCACACCCGAGGACGTGGCCCAGGCGGCGCGGGAGTGGCTCCGGCCCGAGCGGTCCACGGTGCTGGACTGGGTGCCGGGCACCCGATGAGCGAGGGCATCCCGGCCCTGGGCCCGGTGCCGCGGCTGCGGCTGGGCCGACCCCTGCGCACCGAGCTCGACAACCAGCTCTCCCTCACGGTGGTGGCCCGGACCGCGGTGCCGCGGGTGGAGCTGCACCTGCTGGTCCCGGCCGGGACGGTGCTGGCCCCGGTGCCGGCGTCGGGGGAGCTGCTGCGCCGCGCGCTCCTCACCGGCACCGCCCACCGCGACAGCGTGACCCTGACCGGCGACCTCCACAGCATCGGCGGCGACCTGCAGGTGGCCCAGGACGAGGACGTCCTGATGATCCAGGGGTCGGCGCTGGCGGAGTACGAGGCCGAGCTCTACGAGCTGGTGGCCGACGTCGCCCTCCACGCCACCTTCCCGGCGGCGGAGGTGGCCGCGGAGCGGGTGCGCCTGGCGGAGGGCCTGCGCATGGCGCGGTCCACCCCGCACTTCCCGGCCGGCGAGACCCTCCGGGCCCTGGTCTACGCGGACCACCCCTACGGCTGGCCCACCCCCACCGACGGGCAGGTCCGGCGCTGCGGGGCCCCCATCGTGCGGGAGCTGCACCGGCGCCGGTTCCGGCCCGGCGCCGCCCAGCTCACCGTGGTCGGAGCGGTGGACCCGCGGCGCTCGGTCGCCCGGGTGCGCCGGGCCTTCGGCGACTGGCGCGGGCGGGGCGGCCAGGGCCGGGCGCCCGCCGTCCGCCACCGGCCGCCGGGGCCGCTGACCCTCATCGACCGCCCGGGCTCGGTCCAGACCGTGGTCGACCTGGCCGTCAGCACGCCGCCGATCGGCCACCCGGACCACCTGCCCCTGGTGCTGGCCACCACCATCCTGGGCGGGGGGATGGCGAGCCGACTCTTCCGCAACCTGCGCGAGCGCCACGGCTACACCTACGGCCCGCGGACCCAGGGAGACTCCCACCTGCGGGACATCCTGGTGGTCTCCGGCGCCGAGGTGCGCACCGAGGTCACCGGCGCCGCCTACGCCGAGCTCCTCTACGAGCTGGGACGCCTGGCCACCACCGACGTCTCGGCCGAGGAGCTGGAGGGGGCCAAGCGCTACGTGACCGGCACCCGCCTGATCGGGGTCCAGACCCAGGCCGGGCTGGCCGGCAGCCTGGCCTCGCTGGGCGCCCACGGCCTGGACCACCGCTACCTGGAGACCTTCGCCGACCGCATCGGGCGGATCGGCGCGGCCGATGTCCGGGCGGTGGCCGCCCGCCACCTGGCCCCGGGCCGCGCCCAGACCGTGATGGTCGGGGACGCAAAGCGGATCCTGGACGAGGTGCGGGTCTTCGGGCCGGTCACCCTGCGCCGGGCCACGCGGTCCCGGTAGCGAGGCCTGGGCCCGGACCCGGTCGCCCCCCGCCGGGGGGGAGCGGCGGCCACGGTTCCACGGACCGGTGACGGCATCTCGGTGCGCGTCGCCCAAGGCGGGCGGCGGAGCCGGGGCTGCTCCCGTGAGCGAGCCGCCCCGCCGCCTCAGCCGGCCAGCGACACCAGGCGGGCGGCGGGATCGACCCCGCCGGCGGCGGCGACAACGACCCGGTTGCGTCCGTCCTCCTTGGCAACAAAGAGCGCCTGGTCCGCCACCCGCATCAGGTCGACGGCACTGGCGGCGGGGACCTCGGGCCAGGAGGCGACGCCGATGCTGACCGACACTCGCAGCACCGACGTCCCGGCGTGCACCTCCACCTCCGAGACCGCCCGGCGCACCCGTTCCGCCAGCTCCAGGGCGTTCCCCAGGTCGGCTCCGGGAGCCAGGACCAGGAACTCGTCGCCCCCGAAGCGGGCCACGGTGTCGCCCTCGCGGAGGCCGATGCCGAGCGCGGACGCCATGGCCCTCAGCACCTTGTCCCCGGTGAGGTGGCCGTAGGTGTCGTTGACGGCCTTGAACTGGTCGAGGTCCAGCATCAGGAGCCCCAGCGGGCTCTGACCGCGGACCGCGCGCGCGTACTCCTCATGGAGGCGGGCCTCGCCGAAGCGCCGGTTCAGGAGCCCGGTGAGCGGGTCCTGGGCCGCCAGCAACTGCAGGGCCTCGAGCGCGCCGGCACTGTGGAGGGCCAGGGCGAGGGTTGTGGCCTGGAGCGCGACGAACTCCCGCTCGCTGGTGGTGCTGGGACGGTCGAGGACCAGCAGCAGGGCCCCCAGGGGCACCGACTCCACCCGCAGAGGAACGACGACCACTTCGGTGGGAAGGGACGAGGCCACGATGCGGTCCACGGGCAGGTCCGCCGGCAGTTGGACCACCGTCGGCCCGAAGGCATTGATGGCGGCCGCCAGCAGTGAACTCTCGGCCACGGCCGCAGCGTCGGCCAGCCCGTGGGCAGCCACCGTGCGCAGGGCCCCGCCCTGGATGACGACCACCGCCCCGGCCGCCGCCGACACCGACTGCTCGATGCGCTCCAGGCCCCAGGTGGCGAGGGCGCCGACACCGGAGCGCTCGAGCATCCCCCGGGAGAGGGCGGCCAGGTGGTCCTGGACCACATGGAGCTGGACCAGGGTCTCCAGCAGGGCATTGAAGGAGCGGGCGGCCTCGCCGAAACTGTCGGCGCTGTCCACCGGGATCCGGCAGTTCTCGGGCGCGCAGTCGGACCAGTCGCCCGAGTAGGTGGCCCCGGCCAGCACCTCGGCGACCATGGCCGTGCGACCGGCGAGCAGCCTGACCCGCCGGCCCACGATCCGGTACGTGAGAACCCAGCCGGCGCCCCCCACGGCCAGCCCGGCCAGCAGGCAGGCGCCCCGGAACAGGGGACTGAACGCTTGCAGGGGCGACACGCCGAGGAGGGCCGCGACCGGAGGGAATAGGAGCCCCACCAGTAGCCCCAGGCCCACGCTGGCGACGGCGTGGTCGACCAGCACTCGGCCGAAGAGGGGGGGGCGGACGCGGTGGATCGGGTCGGACGCCGCCGGGCGGAGAGTCGTGGCCACGTCGTGAGTGTCGGCCCGGAGCGGGCCGGGCCCATCACGCGCGGGTATCAGGCCGGACACGAACTGTCCCTGGTAGACGCTGACCCCGACGGGCCGGCTGGGCAGCGAGCTCGCGATCGAACGGCTCGGAGCCGCCACGGCCGGCCTCGGGTGAGCGGGCGCCGATCAACCGGAGAGCGTGACGGTCACGAGCAGTATCCGGCTCCGGATCGCGCTCGCGTCATGGGCAGGCTGCGGGCACAACTGATGGAGCGAACCCCAGGCCATCACAGCGGCACGGCCGCGGTCGGGACTATGTCACGTAGTCGGTGGCGACGCTGGTGACGTGGGTCGGCCCGATGTGGAAGATGCCCCCGAAGAACGAGAACGGGAGCTTCACTGTCACCTGGCATCCGAGCCCGAAGGCGGGATCGCTGGGCGTGCTGGTCGTCAGCGTCCCCGTGTTGATGGCACCGGCAAACGGCCCTGCCGCCGCCCGGGCGGCCTGGAGCATCCCGGTTGGCGCTGGCGTGGCAGGACTCGCGGTGCATTGCACCGTGCCCGTCGTCGGGTCGTAGTTCGCCTGAGCCACCGCCCAGCGCCCGGCGGCTCGGGCCGCGTACGTGACGGCCTGAGTCTCGAAGACGAACCACACCGCATTCACGAGCCCGAACATGGTCATGAGGAAGATCGGGGCCACAAGGGCGAACTCCACCAGGGTGGCCCCGATCTCACGGGTGCTGCGTCGTGCGCGGATCCTGCGCTTGGGAGCAGACGCGAGGTGGGCAAACATCAGGACTTCACGATGAGGGAGCTTGCCTTCGCGGTGATGGTCACGGGCGATGGCAGCAGTGGGGTGAGGAGAGGGAGGTTGCAGGTGACGGTGATGAACTGATCGGTGGCCCCAGTGGCACTGGGGGCTGGACCCTGTGCCGGGGTGACGGACAGGTCCCCTGCCGGGCACGTGAGCGGGCTGCCCCCGTAGGTGTTCTGGATCAGGGTGGTGAACTGCGCATGCGTGTAGGTCGTGTACGGATTGTCCGCAGCGACGAGCACGGCTTCTCGTGCTCCGTCCGCCACCTCCATCCCCACGAAGAAGGATCGAGCGAGGTCGGCCCCACCCGCCACCAGCAGCAGCATGACTGGGAAGATCAGTGCGAACTCCACCAAGCTCTGGCCCGCTGTTCTCCGCCCACTGCGAGGGCTGCGCGACCGTAGCCAGAACATGTCCTTAGTGCAGGAGCGCGACGCCGAGCGCACTGGCGGGCTGGGGTGTCCCGACGTCCGAGCAGCCAGCAAAGGAGCTGCTCGGGCAGACCAACACGCCGGACTGCCCTGAGGCGTAGGGGACCACCACTCCCTGGCACGCGGTGGAGCGAGGCGTCGCGCAGCCGACGGTCACCCTCACCGCGACCAGCCCGACGGCGTGAAAGGTGTACGTGGGAGGGGTTCGCGTCGCCGAGTTCACCATCGGAATGAGGATGACCTCTCCCACCGTGAGCGTCGGCTCCGTCTTGAACCCGGTCCCATTCCCGGCCTGAAACGTCCCGGGAACGACGATGGGGTTCGGGGTGGGTGTGGCGAGAAAGCCCTTGAAGCTGCTGGGCAGCGACAGCCCACACGCCACATGCTTGCCCCAGGCGTGGGGCACTCTGAACGTGATGGTGGAGCCGAGTGCCACCTGCTTCCCGGTGGCGCACAGGATGTTCCACGTGACGTACGGCGCCGTGGCGCCGCTCATGATCGGCCCGTACACGGACGTGGCGGTGGCCGACTCGTGGGCGTACTTGTCGCCCACGACCTGCAGAATGTAGTTGGTGTGCGTGTTGTTGGTGACGACTTGCACCCCCGCCGCCCACTCCGGAATGGACCCGGAGGGGGTGACCTGCACAGGAGAGCCATGTGCCGTCGTGCTGCCGGACTTGTCGGTGTAGTACGCCTTCCAGGTCTTGGCCCGCCCGGCCCCCACCGCCGTGTTGGAAATGATGTGCTGCAGCGAGTAATAGATATTGCTGTCGGAGTAGGTGGTGCCCGAGCCCCCTGGCGCGCTCACAACGAAGTTGTGTGCCAGCATGCGAGCGCCGGCATCCGACGCGGTATCGGCCGATGCCTGAAGGCCGCGCTGGTCAAGATAGCTCCGGCCCGCATCGATCGCCAGCCCGGCCAGGGCGACCAGGGCGACTGCCGCGAAGGCGAAGAGGACGATCACCTGGCCCCGCTCCCCTGGGCGACGACGGACTCGACCACGGACCACTTGGGGGATACCTCCAACCTGATGACAAGGCGTCAAGGGAGAGTATAGGTCGGGATCGAGCGGGAATCGGGTGCCTGGCGATCTTGTCAAACGATCGCGACGGCCAGGGCATTGACCGTCAGCGGACCGTCAGAACCGCTCGATCCTGGGCCGACCGTGCCAGCTTCCCCTACGGCGGCGGGAACCTCCCCGGGGATCTGCGGCATCCTTCTCTCAGCCATGGTCCACCCCTCCCGCCTCGCCGCCGGAGCCGCCGTCGCCGGCGCCCTCGTGAGCGGCCTGCTCGCGGGCTGCGCCGTCCCGCCCGG
>JAKABB010000086.1 GCA_021802045.1 bacterium | reverse complement strand
CCGAGGCGCTCTCTGGCCGCGACCAGGGGGGCGGCCGCCCCGCAGCTGGGGCACGCCACCGGGGCGAAGTCGGCGGACGCGAACCACCAGGCGAGCTCGGTCGGGAAGGCGCGCCCGCCCCGGTGCACGACCACCGGCAGGAGCAGGGCGGGCACGAAGACCAGGTGAAGGCGCACCGGGCGCAGCTCGTACCGGGGCTCGAAGGTCTCGGCGATCTCGCGCACCCGCCGGTCCCGCTCGACCGCGGTGGCCGCCGCCTGGGCGTCGAGGAGCGCGCGGCGCTCGGGGGAGGCGGCCTCGCGCCGCCCGGCGATCGACTCCAGCTGGGCGGCGTAGAAGGCCTCGGCCATGGCCTGCTCGTCGCGCTGGGCCGCCTGGGCCTCGCGGGCCAGCAGGGCCAGCCGCCCGGCGACCCGCTCCGCCAGGAGCCCGTGGGCCGCGGCCACGCCCCGCTCCATCTCCGGCTCGAGCTCCAGGTGCCGGGCCCGGCCGTCGAGCCCGGGGAGCGCCGCCAGCCGCTCCGCCAGGGCGGGCGGCAGCGCCAGGCCGGAGCGGGCGTCCAGCCACACCTCCTCGCGCTCGCAGAACTGGTCGTGGACCAGGTAGGTGACCTGGACGCCCACCCGCAGCACCGGCGCGTAGCGGGGCACCGGCTCCCCCGCCGCATCGATCCGCCCGTGGTCGACCCCGATCCGGTCCCGGGCCGCGGCCAGCAGCTCCGTCCGGCCCGGCGGAGGCTTGGCCGGCCAGGCCAGGCGCCGGACGCCCGCATCCCCCTCCGCCAGCACCTGGTCGGCGGCCTGGTCCAGGACGGGGTTGCCGGGGATGACCAGGAGCACGCCCTCCTCCCGGGCCAGGTCGGGGTCGCTGGTGGCGACGACGGTGTCCGGGAGCCGCAGGCCCTGCTGGAGCGCCGGGGGCAGGACCATCAGGACCCGGTCGCCGAGGTCCTCACTGAGGGCGCCGGCGAGCTCCGCGTAGTGCAGCCAGAAGTCGAACCCCGGCTCGCGGCCCCCGCGCTCCGCCCCCGCACCCCTCACGGCCCGGTGGCCTCCCCCACCAGGGCGTCGGTGCGGTGGCGGCTCTCCAGGTAGCCGGCGCGGGCCCGCGCCAGCTCCTCGCCGAGGGTCTCCATCTGCCCCTGGAACTCCTCGTCGTGGGCGCTGGCGACGTGGGCCCGGAAGACGGCGGCCTCGAAGTCGAAGTCGTCCTCGATTCGCCCCAGGATCATGTCCAGCTCGCCGACCACCAGCTCGAAGAGGTTGATCCGGCGCTCCAGGACGTGGAGGATGCGGTCCTCGATGGTGCCGGCGCTGACCAGGTTGGTGAGCAGCACCTCGCGCTCCTGGCCGATGCGATGGATGCGCCCCAGCCGCTGCTCGATGCGCATCGGGTTCCAGGGGAGGTCGTAGTTGACCATCACGTGGCAGAACTGCAGGTTGCGCCCCTCGCCACCGGCCTCGCTGCTGAGCAGGACCGGCAGGTCCGCCTCGAAGCCACGGATCGCCGCCACCTTGTCCGCACGGGGGAGGCCGCCGTGGTAGACGGCGTGGGGGGTGCCGGCGAGGCGCAGGAGCTCGGAGAGCGAGACCAGGGTGTGGCGGAAGGCGGTGAAGACCACGACCTTCTCGCCCTGGGCCCCGTGCCGCCGCAGGAGGTCCACCAGCGCCCGTGCCTTGTCGGGCACCCCGATCGCCTCCACCTCCCCGGCCAGGTCGCGCCAGCCGGCCGTGGCCAGGGCCGCGGCCAGGGCGGCCGGACTCGATCCGGCCGCCCGCTGCAGGCCGCGCAGCGCCAGGACCTCCGCCGGCGGTGCCGTGCGGGCCCGCTGGCGGACCCGCTCCGAGACCGCGGCGTAGAGGGCCGCCTCGGCCGGCGACGGAGGGATGCGCCGGGTCTCGGCGAGGCGCCGGGGCAGCATCAGCGCGATCTCGCTGCGCCGGTGGCGGACCATCACCGCCCGGGTCCGGCGCTGCAGCTCGCCCAGGTTGCGGGCCGGCTCCGACCCGCCCGCCGCCCCGTGGCGGCGGCGGAACTCCCTGGCGCTCCCCAGGTGCCCGGGGCGGACCAGGCTGACCAGCTGGAAGAGGTCCTCCAGGCGGTTCTCGACCGGCGTCGCCGTGAGCAGCAGGAGGTACCGGGTGCGGAGCTCGCGCATCAGCCCGGCGGACGCGCTCCGCGGGTTCTTGAGATGGTGGGCCTCGTCGGCGATGACCAGGTCCCAGGGGGTCGCCACCAGGCGCGGCCGCAGCGGGGGCCGGCGCGCCGTGGCCAGCGACGCGATCAGGATCGGGTGCTCCGGGCCGCCGTCCGTCACCGCCCGGGCGCCGCCGCGCAGGACCAGCGAGGGCAGGGCGAACTTGCGGTCGAGTTCCTCCTGCCACTGCTCCACCAGCCCCACCGGGGTCAGCACCAGGACCCGCGGCGCCAGCCCGCGCAGGCGCAGCTCGCTGAGCACCAACCCCGCCTCGATGGTCTTGCCGAGGCCGACCTCGTCGGCCAGGATGGCCCGGCCCCGCATCGTCCGCAGCGCGGCCTCGGCAGCCCGCAGCTGGTGGGAGAAGGGGGTGAAGCGCAGCCGGGGGAGGGAGACGAAGGTGTCGAAGCCCGGCCGGGCCCACACGGTGAGGGCCTCCTCCACGAGGCGCGAGGTCGCCTCCACCACCGGCGGGAGTCCCTCCAGCCGGCGCAGGAGCTGGAGGTAGGGCTGGAGCGCGTCCGTGCCCGGGGCCGGCTGGCCCGTGGTCCCCTCGACGCCGACGGCCTTCTCCTCCATCGCTCCCTCAGCCCACGTCGCTGGCCGCCCCCGTGGGCGGCGGACCCACCGCGCCTCAGGCACCATTGTCAGGCGCACGGCGGGTGCGTCGCACCCCGACCGACCCACGGCCCCACGACGGGGCGCGGCCGCCGTCCCGGGCACAGCCTGAGCACGGCGCCGGAGCTGGGCCCCGATCCCCTCGCCCCGCCCCGGCCGCGCCGGCGCGGCCGGGGCGGGGACGGCCGGCAGGGCGCAGGGCACCCCTCCTGGTGGTGCGTGAGCCCATCCACACCTGCCGGCGCTGGCTGGCGACGGCCAGGGTCCGCGGGCCCGGCGCGCTGGCGGAGAGCTCTAAGGTCGGCATCATGATGCGGCCCTTTCCGATGCTATGATGCCTTCATGCGGACGACCCTGACCCTGGAACCCGACGTGGAGCTGCTGGTCCAGACGGCGATGCGGGAGCGAGGGCTCACCTTCAAGGCCGCCGTCAACCAGGCGATCCGGGCCGGCCTCTCCCGGCGGTCAGGCCCAACCTTCCGCCAGCGCACGGCCGCCATGGGCTTTCGACCCGACATCGATTACGACAAGGCGCTGCGGATCGCCGCCGCCCTGGAGGACCAGGAGGCCCTGCACAAGCTGGTCGTGGGCCGGTAGCCCATGGTCCTCGTCGACGCCAATGTGCTGCTGTACGCGGTCAACGAGGACATGCCCCAGCATGCCCGGGCCCGGCGCTGGATCGAGACGGCGCTGAACGGCGAGGAGGCGGTCGGCTTCGCCTGGGTGGTCCTGCTGGCCTTCCTGCGGATCGCGACGTTTCCGGCCCTCGCCCCGCAGCCGCTCTCCACCGGGCTGGCCCTCGACCTCGTCGACGCCTGGCTGAGCGCTCCGGCCGCGATCGTGGTGCACCCCACCACCCGCCACGCCAGCGTCCTGCGCGGCCTGCTGGTGGAGGCCGGCACCGGCGGCAACCTGGTGAGCGACGCCCACCTCGCCAGCCTGGCCGTCGAGCACGGCGCGCGCCTCTGCAGCTTCGACCGTGACTTCGCCCGTTTCCCCGGTGTGCCGGTGTTCGCCCCGGCCTGACCGAGCGGCACGGTCAGGCGCCGGAGGCGGCGCGCCCAACCTCCGACGCTCGGGGTCGCCCCGCCCAGCGGCGATCCCCACCACCTCCTCGCGCGTCGGGATCCCCTGCCCAGCCCCCAGGGCGGGCCGCGCGCCCGCCGGGGAGCCACGGCGCGCGCCGCCGGCCACCACCGCGATGCGGTCGGATGCGCCGGACGCCGGGCACGGGGGCATCCTGACCGGGGTGGGGCCCCAGCTCTCGCGCCGCGACCCTCACCCGCAGCGCCCCGCACCGGGGGCGCCGTCCAGCCCGCCTCGGGCCAGGTTCCCGGTCAGCCCGAGCGCCGGCCCTCCGTATTGCCTGCCGCACTTCCGCCCGAGGCTACGGCAGGGCGCTCCGGGCGCCGGTCGGAGGCCGTCGACCCGGGCCAGCCGGGTCGGGGCGTCGAGCGCCAGCGCCTCGGTCGGGATCCACGCCGCAGCCGCCCCCCGCGGGGAAACGGGCCGGACGCCGGCCGGGGCCCGGTGGGCGGGGAGGCGCGCCCGGTGGTCCCCGATGACCGCGACCCGGGCCCGGGGACGGGCCATCATGAGGCCGCTGGCGCGGCCCGGCCCAGGTGCCGGTCGAACCAGGCGAGCACCCGCTCCATCCGGTCGATCCGCCGGTCGGGACGCCCCACCGCCTGATAGAGGTGCGACTCCTCGGGGTAGACGACGTACTCCACCTCCCGTCGCAGGGCCCGCAGGGCCACGAAGAGCTGCTCGCTGTCCTGGGGCGGGCAGCGCAGGTCGGCCCCCCCCTGGAGCAGCAGCAGCGGGGTGCGGACGCCGGCCACGTGCGCCAGCGGTGACTGCGCCCAGAGCTGGGCCACGCCCTCCGGCGAGAGCGGGTCCCCCAGCCGGCCGGCGCGACAGTACTCGGGGCCCGTGTCGCACATGCCCCAGGCGGCCACCTGGTTGCTGACCCCGTTCTCCGCCACCGCGGCGCCAAAGCGATCGGTGGTGGCGACCAGCCACTGGGTGAGGAAGCCCCCGTAGGACAGCCCCATCACCCCCAGGGCGCGGGCGTCGGCCAGCCCCCGCGCCACCACCGCGTCGACCGCCGCCAGGACGTCCACGGCGTCGACGGTGCCCCAGGCCCCGAGCAGGGCCCCGGTCCAGGCCCGCCCGTACCCCGCCGAGCCCCGCGGATTGGGCAGGAGGACGCGGTAGCCCCGGCCGGCCAGGAGGAACGCCTCCAGGGGCGGGGCCGGCCCCCAGGCCCCCAGCGGCCCGCCGTGGATGTCGAGGATCGTGGGCAGCGGCCCGGGCCCGGCCCCCGGTGGGGAGACCAGGAAGGCCGCGACCGGCCCGCCCGGCCCCGGCACCTGCAGTTCCGCCACCTCGGGACGGGGCAAGCGTCGCTGCCAGGCCGCCCCCAGCGTCGAGACCGTCCGTGGGGGCGGGGGAGATGCCGGGGCCCGGGCCGGCGGCGCCTCGCTCACCGCCATCAGCTCCCCGGCCCGCTGCCCCAGGGTGCCGAGCACGAGCACCCGGCCCCCGGCCAGCCCCAGGGCGTAGGCGCCGACGTCGCCGCCGACCAGCCGGCGGGGTGGACCGCCGGCCCCCCCGTCCGGGCCCACCGGGAAGGACCACGGCGCCCCCCGGCCCGCGTCGGCCACCAGGGCCACCACCTCCGCCGCCCCCCGCCAGAGGGGACCGGTCCGCGGCTCCCCCATCCAGCCGCAGAGGTCGGACTCGGTCGCCGCCCCGACCGGGCGGTCCAGGGCCGGGGCCAGGGCCAGCGCCGGGCCCCCGCCCGCGCTCGGGCCCACGAACAGCTGGGGGAGCTGGTCGTCGAACGGCTCCGGCTCGTCGACCCCCACGACGGCCAGCCAGCGGCCGTCGGGCGAGAACGCGGGGCGCTCCACCGGGCCGCGCAGGGCCAGGAGCTCGGTCGGCGTCCCGCCCCCGGCGGGCACCGCCCACACGCTCGGGCGAGGGTGCAGGTCCGGCTCCGGGCCCCGGTCCGCGACGAACGCCAGACGGCGGCCATCGGGGGCCCAGGTCACCTGGCGCACCCCGTAGTCGCCCCGGGTGAGCTGCCGGAGCCGGGCCCCGGGCCGGGCCGCGCACACGAAGCAGTGGTCGAAGTGGTCCCGGTACCCCTCCCCGTCGACGCGCCAGTCGATGCGGGTCATCCGGCGGGCCCTGGGGGCCAGCCCGGCCCGGGCCGGCCCCACCAGGAAGCGGGGTGGTCCCGCCGCCGCCACCAGGGCCAGGCGGCGGCCGTCGGGCGCCCAGGCCGCCTCACGCACCCCCCGCGGCGGGGCCACCACCATCCACGGCTCCCCGCCGGCGAGCTCCAGGACCATGACCGCCGTCGGTCGCGCCGGTGCACCCGGCCAGGAGCGCAGGAAGACCACCCGGCGGCCGTCGGCGCTCACCCGAGGGGAACCGTCCCGGACCGCGCCGGCGGTGAGCGCCCGGGCCCGACCGGGCCCGACCGGCACCCACCACAGGTGGGCGCGGTAGCCCAGGCCGGCCACGGTCCGCCGGACCACGATCGCCGCCCGGCCGTCCGGCAGCGGATCCAGGTCCTCCAGGACCACCTGCCGCCGCACGACCGCCGGGGTCCAGGCGCTGCCGGCGGACCGGATCCCAGGGCTCGGCGCCGTCGGTTGCCCGCCGGGCCTCACCACCCCCGGTCAGCCCACTCGCGCAGGTGGGGACGCTCCGTCCCGATGGTGGTCTCGAGCCCGTGGCCGGGGTAGACCACGGTGTCGTCCGGGAGGGGGAAGCAGCGGGTCTGCAGGCTGCGGATGATCGTCGGGAAGTCCCCCAGCGGGGGCCGCGCCGCCCCCGGGCCGCCGGGGAACAGGGTGTCGCCGCTGAAGAGGAACCCCGGGGTCGCGAAGCACAGGCTGCCCGGCGTGTGCCCCGGGGTGTGCAGCGCTGTGAGCCGCAGCCGGCCGACCTCGAGGACGGCCCCGTCCTCGATCGCGGTCAGCGGGGGCGGGGGGAACATGCCCAGGTCGGCGGCGTGGGCCAGCACCGGCACCCCGAGGTGGGCCCCGCGCACCGCGTCCAGCGCCTGCCAGTGGTCAGCGTGCCCGTGGGTCTCGAGCACGGCCACCACCTCCAGCCCCCGGAGCGCCGCCAGGAGCCGCCCGGCCTCGTTGGCGGCATCCACCAGCACCGCCCGCCCGGTGGCCGGGTCGGCCACCACGTAGGCCGCGTTGTCGTAGGGGCCCACCCGCAGCCGGCGGACGCGGATCGCGGCGTCGACGTCCCAGCCGGCCGGCTCCGGCGCCCGGCTCACCGCGTCCCGCCCCCTCGGCCCGCTCCCGGTCGGCGCCACCCGTCACCCACGCCCCGAGTATGCGACCCGCCGGCGGGCCGCATCAAGGAGCCTCCAGCCCGGCCCCGGCCGGCGGTGCCGGCGCCCCTCCGCCCGGGGCGGGCCAGGGCGGCGCCGGCAGGCGGGCGGCCAGCGCGAGCATGGCCAGCGCCGCCACCAGGACGGGAAGGAAGGGCGTCCAGCGCAGGTGGGTGAGGTCGAGGCAGGCCCCGCCGGCAACGGGGCCGAGGAAGGCCGCCCCGTACCCCACCGCCAGCATCACCGCGCTGAAGGGGGCGATCACCGCCGGCGGCGCCACCGCGGGGGGATAGGCCAGCAGGGCGGCGAAGTTCATGGACACCCCCGCCCCGATCAGCGCCGACCACAGCAGCGCCGGGGTGGCACTGGCCAGCAGCCAGCCCGCGGTCCCGGCCAGGGCCAGCCCGCCGCCGAGCAGGTAGAAGCTCCGCCGGGTGACGAACGGCCGGCGGATCATGGCCAGTGCCAGCAGGCAGGGGATCTGGATCCCGTTGATCCCGAGCAGGCCCAGGGCGGCCGCACTCCCCCCCGGTCCGCCGGGGGCGGTCTCGGGGATCCAGGTGTTGGCCGTGAAGTACACCAGGCCCTGGGCGGCGAAGAGGACGGCCACCGACCACACCACCGGGAGCCGCAGGAGCGGGCGCAACGACTGCTGCCGGACCACCTGGGCCGTGTTCCGGGCGGGCACCAGCAGGACCCAGCCCGCCAGGGCCAGCGCGGGCGGCAGGGCCCAGACCAGGAAGGTGCCGCGCCAGCCTCCGCCGGTCAGCGGCACCAGCAGGGGCCGGGTGACCGTCGCTCCGACCAGCTCCCCCATCGTCAACCCCAGGGTGACCGTGATCGAGGCCCGCTGGACCCCGCCGGGGAACCACCGCTGCAGGACCACCGGCACCCCGGGCTGGGCGATGGCGATGCCCACCGCCAGCGCCACCGTCCCCCCGAAGACCGCGGCCAGGCCGGCCGGGCCCGGCCAGGCCCGCAGCGCCGTCCCCAGGGTGAGGGCCACCAGGCCCAGGGTCACCACCCGGTGGGCCCCGAGGCGGGCCACCAGGCGGGCGCCGGGAACGGCCGCCAGGGCGAAGGCCAGCACCGGCAGCGCCGTCAGCAGGCCGGCGCCGGTGTAGCTGAGGTGCAGGTCGCGCCGCACCGCCGAGAGCACCGGCGGGACCGCCAGCAGCACGGCGCGCAGGTTGAAGCCCACCCACCAGGTGGCCACCAGGATGGCCGCGGACCGGCCCCGACCCGATACCGGCCCTTGGCTCAGGAGTTGAGACCCCCCGGCCAGTCGACCGCCTGGCGGGCGGCCAGGACGGGGAGCCGCGGGAGCAGGTCGGTGGACAGCACCACCGGCCAGGCGTAGGACCTGGCGGTGGCACGGGCGGCCAGACGCAGGCGGCGCCGCCGCGCCGGGTCCCCGTCCAGGGCGACGACCGCCAGGGCCAGCTCGGCGGGGTCGTCGGTCTCGATGACCAGGCTGTTGTGCAGGTGACGGGCGTAGTCCTCGCCGGTGGCGCCCACCACCGCCACCCCGCCGGCGGCCATCGTCTCCAGGCCGACCAGCCCGAAGGGCTCGTAGCCGGAGTTGGCCAGGGTGGCCGTGGCCGCCGCGTGCAGCACCGGCAGCAGCGGCACCGGGAGGAACACCCGGCAGTCCAGGATGTCGGCGGTGGCGGTGGCCCGCAGGGCGGCGGCCAGGGCCGGGGCGTCCGGGATGGGGTCGGTCCAGGCCACGACCCGCAGGCCCAGGCCGCGAGCGGCGGCCAGGACCTCCGCCCCGTAGGGTTCGCGCCCGCCGCGTACCAGCAGCCGGTGGGGCTGGCCATCGGCCCGCAGCCGCGCCAGCGCCGCCACCGCCTGCAGCCAGCGCTTGTCGGGAGTGAAGCGGCCCATCTTGAGCAGCAGCGGGCGGTCGCCGGTGGCACGCCGCACCGCCGCCACCGCCGCCGCCGGGACCGGCCCCAGCGCCGCGACGGGCACCCCGTTGGGGATCACCGTGGCGTCGACCCCGAAGCGGCCCAGCCGATGGCGCATGAAGCGGCTGACGGTGGTGATGGCGGCGACGTAGCGCAGCGCCGCCCAGTCGATCCGGTCGGCCCCGTACTCATGGTTGGCGTTCCAGAGGATCAGGGTGCGGGCCCGGGTGCCGGCCGCGTGCAGCAGGTCGGAGAGGCGGCGCGCCCACCCCGCCGTCTGCCAGTCCTCGAAGGCGATCACCGGCCACTGGCCCTGGCGCAGGGCCGGAGCCACCACCTCGTCCCGCAGCCACTCCGGCAGGTGGGCCTCGAGGTGGAGCCGCTTGGCCTCCTCTCCCTGGTAGACGCCGGCCGGGTACCGGCGGGCCACGTCCTGGGCCACCCGCCGCAGCGTCAGCCGCCCGTGCCGCTCCACCGGGGCCCGCTCCGGGTCGCCCTGGAAGACCAGGGTGGTGGGAAAGCCCGCCGCCGCCAGGGCCTCGGCCAGCCCGCTGACCCGCACCGCCAGACCGCCGACGTGGCTGTAGGGGTCGGGGCCCTCCATGGCCACCAGGCAGAAGACGTACGGGGGCGGGCCGGGATGGGCCATCGCCGACAGTCTGGGAACCGGGGCCCCGCCCGCGCCACCCCCCGACGCCACCCTCAGCCCAGCATCCAGGCCCGGGCGCTGTCGCCCAGGACCCAGGCCCGCGCCCCGGGCGCCAGCGTCTCCAGGGCGGCACGGTAGCGCTGCGGGGACAGCAGCGGGTAGTCGCTGCCAAAGCAGAGGCGGTCGTAGCCGACCGCCGCCCCCACCGCCTCCAGCACCTGGGGACGGTAGAGGAACGGCTGGGCCGCGGTGTCGAACCAGAGCTGGCGGCAGCGGGCCGCCACCTCGGGCATCAGCCCGTACAGGGGCAGTCCGCCGCCCAGGTGGGCCAGACAGAGCCGCAGCCCCGGCGCCTGCTCGGGGAGCCGCTCCAGCCAGGGCCACAGCCGCGCCGGCCCGGCCGTGCCCTTGCCGGGGTAGGCGTGGCCCACCGGCTCGCTGGCATGCAGGAGCATCGGCCACCCCCTGCGGGCGCAGCGCCCGGCCAGCTCCAGCAGCGGGCCGCGTGGCGCCAGGGAGAAGCGCTGGCCGTCGGCGTTGAGCTCCCCGACGCCGACCAGCCCCAGGCGGGCCGCCCGCTCCATCTCGGCCGCGCAGCCGGGGTCGGCCGGCTGCACCGTCGCCAGGCCCAGGAGGCGGGCGGGGAACCGCCGTACCAGCTGGGCGATGTGGTCGTTCCCCTCCCGCAGGAGGGCCGGGGCCGCGAAGGGCCAGCCGCTGACCACCGCCCGGTCGATGCCGGCGGCGTCCAGCACCGCGATCAGCCCCTCGGGCGTCGGGTAGCGGGGCGGCCGGCGCCGGTGGCAGCGGGCGAACCACGGGTCCCCCCAGGCGGCCCCCTCCGGGGCCCAGGCCGCGGCCGGCAGCCAGTGGACGTGCGCGTCCCAGCGCTCGGCGGTCACGGTCGGGGACGCTGGCTGAGACGCGACACGTCGTAGATGATGTAGCCTCCGCGGTCCACCAGCACCGGGAAGCGCATGGAGCGCAGCCAGGCGAGGTTGGGCCGGACGCCGTTGTAGTTGCCGGGCTCGACCTCGATGTAGCCGACGTGGTACCGGCGCAGGAGGCGGGTGGCCACGCAGGGCGCCCGGCTGGGGCAGCCGGCCCACATGGTGTCGACCGCCCGCACCACCCCGGCCAGGGGCTCCCCGTAGCTCCACAGCCAGCCGACGTACCCCAGGACCAGGGAGCGGCCGGCCAGGGTGCTGACCGGGTCGTTGGGCTGCCCCTCGGTGAGGAAGATGGCCCGGGCCGGCGTCGCCCGGCGGACGGCGCGGGCCACGGCCAGCTCGGTGGGGCCGGCCCAGCGGA
>JAKABB010000085.1 GCA_021802045.1 bacterium | reverse complement strand
GCCCGGGGCCGGAGGCGGGCGCCGCGCCAGGGCCGCCGGCCCCGGACCGCCGTCCGGGCGGGCCCGACGAGGAGCCCGACCCGACCGAGCGGCTCATGAACCAGCTGCGCAAGCGGCGCTACGACGCCGTCCACCGCGGCGGGGCCCCCGCCCGGGCCCAGCACTCCAAGGGCAAGCTGACGGCGCGGGAGCGCATCGCCCGGCTCTGCGACCCCGGCACCTTCGTGGAGCTGGACGCCTTCGCGGTCCACCGCTCCAGCCAGCCCGACATGGCGGACCGCCGGGTACCCGGCGACGGGGTGGTCACCGGCCACGCCGAGATCGACGGCCGCCGGGTCTGTGTCTTCGCGCACGACGGCTCCTTCATGGGTGGGTCGCTGGGCGAGGTCTTCGCCGAGAAGGTCTGCAAGGTGATGGACCTGGCCGAGCGTACCGGGTGCCCCTGCATCGGCATCAACGACAGCGCCGGGGCCCGGATCCAGGAGGGGGTGGTCTCCCTGGCGGGCTACGCCGACATCTTCTACCGCAACGTGCGCTGCAGCGGGGTCGTGCCCCAGCTCTCGCTGATCGTCGGCCCCTGCACCGGCGGGGCGGTGTACTCGCCGGCGATCACCGACTTCACCTTCATGGTCCGCCACGTGGGGTACATGTTCATCACCGGGCCCGACGTCATCGAGGTCACGACCGGCGAGCGGGTCACCTTCGACCAGCTGGGCGGGGCCGACGTGCACAACCAGCGCAGCGGGGTGGGGCACTTCGAGGCCGACAGCGAGGACGAGGCCTTCCTGCAGATTCGCCGCCTGCTGGCGTTCCTGCCCTCCAGCAACCGGCAGGCGCCCCCGCCCCGGCCCACCACCGACGACTGGCGCCGGGCCGACCCCGAGCTCCAGAGCGTGGTCCCCGAGGACCCCACCCGGGCCTACGACATCCGGGAGGTCATCACCCGGGTGGTCGACGACGGCGACTTCCTCGAGGTCCAACCCCTCTTCGCCCAGAACCTGGTGGTGGGGTTCGCCCATCTGGACGGGCGCTCGGTCGGGGTGGTGGCCAACCAGCCCCGGGTCCTGGCGGGGGCGCTGGACATCAACGCCTCGGTCAAGGGGGCCCGGTTCGTGCGCTGCTGCGACGCCTTCAACATCCCCCTGCTGACCCTGGTCGACGTGCCCGGCTTCCTGCCCGGCAGCGACCAGGAGTACGGCGGCATCATCCGCCACGGGGCCAAGCTGCTCTACGCCTACTGCGAGGCGACCGTGCCCAAGCTGACGGTCATCACCCGCAAGGCCTATGGGGGCGCCTACGACGTGATGTGCAGCAAGCACGTCGGCGCCGACTTCAACGTCGCCTGGCCCACGGCGGAGATCGCGGTGATGGGGGCCGAGGGCGCGGTCCGGGTCCTCAACCGCCAGGAGATCGCCGGCGCCCCCGACCCGGCGGCCCGCACCGCGGAGCTGGTGGCGGAGTACCGCCGACGCCACGCCAACGCCTACACCGCCGCCGAGCGGGGCTACCTCGACGACGTCATCGAGCCGCGCCAGACCCGCCAGAGCCTGATCGCCGCCCTGCGCTTCACCGAGGGCAAGCGCCGCGAGCGCCGGCCCCGCTGGCACGGGAACATCCCCCTGTGATGGCGGACGGGCCCGCCGCCGCCGGCCCCCCGGGGGCCCGGCTGCGGCTGGGGGACGTGCAGCGGGTGGATTTCGGGGACATCCTGACGCCCCAGGACTGGCCCGGCGGCGCCGGCCGGCCGCTGCCGGTCCACGGTTTCGTGATCCGCCACCCCGCCGGCGCGATCCTGGTCGACACCGGCGTCGGGGACCCCCGGGCGCGGGACTTCGTGCGCGAGTGGCGGCCGGTGGCCCGGGGGGTGGCCGACGCCTTGGCCCCCCTGGACCTGGCGCCGGCCGACGTCCGCTGGGTGATCAACACCCACCTGCACTGGGACCACTGCGGCCAGAACGCGGTCTTCACTCACGCGCCCTTCGTGATCCAGCGCCGGGAGTACGAGACCGCGGCCGCGCGCCCCGGGGTGGTCATGGAGTGGTTCCAGGTCAGCGGGGCCCGCTTCGAGCTGGTCGACGGGGCGGCCGAGGTGGCGCCCGGGGTCCGGGTCCTCCCCACCCCGGGCCACACCGCCGGGCACCAGGCGGTGGTGGTCTCCACCGACCAGGGCCTGGTGGTGCTGGCCGGCGACGCCGCCGACAGCATCCGCGCCTACCGGGACGCGGACCCCACGCAGGGCGCCGAGCCGGAGGACTCGGACCAGTGGCGGGCATCGGTCGCGGCCCTGCGGGCGCTGCGGCCGGCGCGGGTGTGCGTCTGCCACGACCCGGTGGAGTGGCGGGCCGGGTGAGAGGGCCGGCAACGGGCGCGCGGCGCGTGGGGGCGGTCGTCGGATACCCTGGTGTGCCGACGTCGTGCCGAGCGTCGGCGGTCCCCGTGCGGCAGCCAGGATGCCCGTCGCCGGCCGGGCCGCGGGCCAGGCGCCCTGGCCGCCCCACCCTCCACGGGAGCCCCGGATGAGTCAAACCCCGGTGACCGCATCCCCGGCCCGGCGCCGGGCCGGGCCCTGATGGGCCGCGTTTTCGTCGGCCTCCTGACCCTGGCCGCCCTGGCGGTGGCCGGGCTGGCGGCGGCGGTCGGGGTGGGCCACGCCTACTTGGACCTGGGGTTCACCCGGGTGGGCACCCCCCCCGCGCCGCCCCTCTCGTGGGGGGGCGAGCTCCAGGACAGCAGCCTCGGCGCCTCGCCGGGCCAGTCGGTCACCTTCGGGGGCTACCTGCTCAACCGTGGGCCCCAGCCGCTGGTGATCGAGGGCGCCCGGCTGGTGCCGGCCGGCGGGCAGCCGCTGCCCAAGCTGGTGGGGGTCGGGATCCTCACCAACGGCACCCCGGGCACGCCGCCGCCCACCGGGCTCGGATGGCCCCCGGCGGAGGGCGGCCTGGCCGGCGCCCACCCGTACCCGGTGAGCCCCTTGGTGGGGGCGGTGCTCCCGCCCGCCGGCGGGCGCGGGGGCCGGAGCCCCAGCATGCGCATCGTGCTCTTCGGGGTGGCGGCCCCGGCGCCCGGCACCTACTTCACCGCCGGGCTGGCGATCACCTACCGCGCCGGCCGTCACACCTACGTCGGCACCGTCTGGTCGGTGGGGGAGCTCTGCGCCCAGCCGGGCGGCCAGGCCGTGAAGGTGTGCTCGGCGGCGGCGCTGCAGTTGGGCGACCAGGTCCTCCAGGGGGTGGCCCGACGGGCCGGGGCCTGAGCGCGGCGCGCCCCCTCGGCCCGCCTCTCTACACTGGGAGCCGTGCTGGGGCGGATGCGGCGGGCTGACCGGTGAAGCTGCTCGAGTACCAGGCCAAGGCCCAGCTCCAGGCCTCGGGGATCCCCGTCCCCGATGGCCGGGTGGCCCGCAGCGCCGCCGAGGCCCGGGCCGCCGCCGAGACCCTGGGCCCGGTGGCCGTGAAGGCCCAGGTCCCCATCGGCGGCCGGGGCAAGGCCGGTGGGATCAAGCTGGCCCGGACCCCGGACGAGGCGGCCGCCGCGGCGGAGGCCATCCTGGGCATGGAGCTCCGCGGCTACCGGGTGCCCGCGGTCTGGTGCGAGCAGCTGCTCCCGATCGCGGCCGAGCTGTACTGCGGGATCACCGTCGACCGGGACCGGCGGGGCCTGGTGGTGATGCTCTCCCTGGCCGGCGGCATGGAGATCGAGGAGGTGGCGGCCCAGGCCCCCGAGCGGATCGCCAAGCTCTGGCCCGACCCCTTCGCGGGGCCCCAGCCGTACGAGATCCGCCAGCTGGTCTTCGCCGCCTGCCGGGCCGTCCCGCCCCCGGCCGCGATCACGCCCGCCCGGCTGGCGGCGCAGATGGTGCCCCTGGTCCGGGCCCTGCACCGGCTGGCCGACCGCCTGGACGCCAGCCTGTGCGAGATCAACCCCCTGGTGGTGACCCCGGACGGCCGGCTGGTGGCCGGGGACGCCAAGCTGGAGGTGGACCCCAACGCCGAGTTCCGCCAGCAGGACCTGGTGGCCCTGGCGGCGGAGGACGGGGGGGCCGCCACCAGCGGGGACGACCCCCTGGAGGTGGTGGCCCGCGAGCGCGGGCTGACCTACGTCCACCTCGGGGGCGAGGTCGGGGTCATCGGCAACGGCGCCGGGCTGGTCATGAACACCCTGGACCTGGTCCAGCGGTCGGGCGGGGCCGCCGCCAACTTCCTCGACATCGGGGGCGGGGCCAAGGCGGAGGTGGTGACGAGGGCCCTGGAGATGGTCCTGCTGGACCCCAACGTCCGTGGCATCTTCCTCAACATCTTCGGCGGCATCACCCGCGGCGACGAGGTCGCCCGCGGGGTGATCGAGGCCCGTGACGCCCTGGGCCTGGACAAGCCGCTGGTGGTGCGGATGACCGGGACCCGGGAGGTGGAGGGACGCCGGCTCCTGGAGGCGGCGGGGATCGCCCCGGCCGCCAGCGCCCCCGAGGCGGCCCGGCTCATCGTCGAGCTGACCCGGGACGGGAGGAGCCGCCGGTGAGCATCCTGGTTGACCGCGACACCCGCCTGCTGGTGCAGGGGATGACCGGGGGGGAGGGGACCTTCCACACCGAGCAGATGATCGCCTACGGCACCACGGTCGTCGCCGGCGTCTCGCCGGGGAAGGGGGGGACGACCCACCTCGGCCGTCCGGTGTTCGACACCGTCCAGGACGCGGTCGCCGCCACCGGGGCCAACACCGCCGCGGTCTTCGTGCCCCCGCCGGCCGCCGCCGACGCGATCATGGAGGCCGCTGCCGCCGGGGTCGGGCTGGTGGTGGCGATCACCGAGGGGGTCCCCATCCTGGACACCATCCGGGCCCGCGCCTTCCTGGAGCGGCGCGGCGTGCGCCTGATCGGCCCCAACTGCCCCGGGCTGGTCTCCCCGCGGCACCAGGCCAAGGTCGGGATCATCCCCAACCACATCAGCAGCCCCGGACCGGTGGGGATCGTCTCCCGCTCCGGGACCCTGACCTACGAGATCATCCAGGGGCTGGGCCGGGCCGGCCTGGGCCAGTCGAGCTCGGTCGGCATCGGGGGCGACCCCGTCCCGGGGCTCAGCTTCGCCGAGGTGGTGAGCCTGTTCGCGGCCGACCCCGAGACGGAGTGCGTGGTCCTGGCGGGGGAGATCGGGGGCTCGGACGAGGAGCGGGCCGCGGAGCTGATCGGCCAGGGGTACCCCAAGCCGGTGGTGGCCTTCATCAGCGGCCGCACCGCCCCGCCGGGCAAGCGCATGGGGCACGCCGGGGCGATCATCAGCGGCACCACCGGCACCCCGGCCTCGAAGGTCTCGGCCCTGACGGCGGCCGGCGCCGTGGTCGCCGACACCATCGAGGAGATCGTCGAGCTGGTCTCGGCGCGGCTGCGGCCCCGCGCCGTCTCCGGCGCCTGACCTCGGGGCCGGCCCCGGCGCGGTGGACTTCGAGCTCAGCCCCGAGCAGGCGGCGATCCGGGCCACCTGCCGGACCTTCGCCGACGAGGTGGTGGCCCCTCAGGCGGCCCGCGCCGACGCCGAGGCCGCCTTCCCCTACGCGGTCGTCGGGCAGATGGGCCAGCTGGGCCTGTTCGGGCTGCCCTACCCGGCGTCGGTGGGCGGGGTGGGGGCCGACTTCATCAGCTACCTGTGCGCCCTGGAGGAGGTCAGCCGGGGGGACGCGGCGGTGGGGATCACCCTGGAGGCCGCGGTCTCGCTGGGGATCGCCCCCATCTACCACTACGGGACGCCGGCCCAGCAGGAGCGCTGGCTCCCCGACCTGTGCGCCGGGCGCCGGCTCTGGGCCTTCGGGCTGACCGAGCCGGAGGCGGGCTCGGACGCCGGCGGGACCCGGACCCGCGCCCAGCGCCAGGACGGCCACTGGCTGATCAACGGCACCAAGTGCTACATCACCAACGCCGGCACCGAGATCAGCGCCGGCGTGACCATCACCGCCGTGACCGGCGCTGGCGCCGGTCGCCCGGCGATCAGCGCCCTCCTGGTCGAGCGGGGCACCCCCGGCTACGAGCAGGGCCCCCCGTACCGCAAGCTGGGCTGGCACGCCAGCGACACCCGGGAGCTGCGCTTCGCCGACTGCCGGGTGCCCGAGGCCAACCTCCTGGGCCGCGACGGCGGTGGCTTCTCGCAGTTCCTGCGGGTGCTGGAGGCGGGGCGGGTGGCGATCGCCGCCCTGTCGGTGGGGGTGGCCCAGGCCTGCCTCGACGCCTCCCTGCGGCACGCCCAGCAGCGCCGCCAGTTCGGGCGCCCCATCAGCCGCTTCCAGGCGATCCAGTTCAAGCTGGCCGACATGGCGACCCAGATCGAGCTGTCGCGGCTCATGACCTGGCGGGCCGGGGCCCTGATCGACGCCGGGCGTCCCGCCGGCCGCTTCGCGGCCATGGCCAAGCTGCACGCGGCCGAGACGGCCACCGCCTGCGCCAACCAGGCCGTCCAGATCCACGGCGGCTCCGGCTTCCTGGAGGACCTGCCGGTGGCCCGCTACTACCGCGACGTCAAGATCAACGAGATCGGGGAGGGCACATCGGAGGTGCAGCGGCTGGTGATCGCCTCCCACCTGCTGGGCCTGGGCGGCTCGGTCTCGGCGCTCATCGGTCCGGAGGAGCCCGGGTGAGCCCGCGCTCGCCGGACCCCGGCCGGGCCGGGTGAGCGGGGCCGACCCGGCCGATCCGGCCGAGGCCCGGGCCCGGGCCAGCGCCGCGGCCCTGCTGGGGGCCGACGCCGCCGTGCGGGGGCTGGGCATCACCGCGGAGGGGGTCGGAGCGGGGCGGGCGACGGCGCGCATGCGGGTCACCGCGGCCATGATCAACGGCCACGGCACCTGCCACGGCGGCTACCTCTTCACCCTGGCCGATGCGGCCTTCGCGCTCGCCTCCAACACCCACGGCGAGGTGACGGTGGCGGCGGGGGCGGACATCGCCTTCCTGAGCCCGGCCCACCTGGGCGACGAGCTGGTGGCGGAGGCGGTGGAACGGGCCCGGCAGGGCCGGCGCGGGCTCTACGACGTCACCGTGCGGCGGGTGCGGGACGGCTGCGTCCTGGCGGAGTTCCGCGGTCGCTCGCGCTCCCTGGGGCGCCCCCTCTCCGGCCCGGCGCCGGTGGGGCCGGCGTGACGGTCCCGGCCCGCGGCCCTCAGGCGCGCCGGCTCAGGCCATCCACCGCCAGGGCCTCGACGGCGGCCGCGATCGGGGCCGCGGCCCGGCCCGGGCCGGGCCGGTGCCACTCGACGATGGAGTTGACCATCCCGAAGAGCAGCCGGGTGGCCAGCCGGGGGTCGACGTCGGAGCGCAGCGCCCCGTCGTCGGCGGCCTCGGCCACCAGGGCCGCCACCCGGGCGTCGAAGGTCCGGCGCTGCTCCAGGGCCCAGCGCTCGGTGGCGGTGTTGCCCCGCACCCGCAGCAGCAGGGTCACGTAGGGCAGCTCGGCCACCAGGACCTCGGTGGTCCGGCGGAGCACGTGCCGCAGCCGCAGGATCGCCGGCCCCTCCCGGGCGGCCGGCTCCTCCAGGACCGCGAAGATCCCGCCCAGGGCCCGCTCCAGCCCCAGGCGCAGCAGCTCCTCCTTGGAGCGGACGTGGTGGTAGATGGCCGACTTGGTGATCCCCGCCGCCTGGGCCAGGTCGGTCATCCGGGCACCGTCGTAGCCCCGCTCGTTGAAGACCGCGACGGCCACCCGCAGGAGGGAGTCGGCATCGTGGGGGCGGGGTCGGGCGGCGCTCGCCTGAGACACGCAGAGAGTATGTGGCACCGCTCGGCCGCCGTCGACGTGCGGCCCAGCGCCGCTGTCCGCCCTGGGGCAGAGGGCAGGGGGAGCCGGTGGGCAGGGGCAGCCCGCCGGACCAGTCACCGAGGAGCGTCGACCCACGGCGCCCACGCGCGGCCTGCCGGGTTTCGCCGGCTTGGCCCTGATCCTCGTCGTCGTGCCGCGCCCGGGTCGGGGCCGTCGCTCACCTGGCAAACCGCCGGCGTCACCGACATCGACAGCCGACGGGTGGGCTTCGGTACTTCGTGGTGCGCCCCGCGGAGGAGACCGCCGCCGGGAGCTCGCGGGCGGAGCCGTGCCGGGCTATCTCATCGAGCATCCTCGAGGTTCGTGCCCGGCGCCGACCCGAAAGCCCGCGCCGTCATGGAGGTGCCCGGCCTGCGGGTCACCGCCGCCTCACCAGAGCTCCTGCTCGGGATGAAGCTGCTGGCGGCCCGGCCGGGGCAGGACCGGGAGGACATCGCCCGCTTGGCGGGCCTGCTCGACCTCCATTCGGCCAGGGACGTGCTCGCCGTCGCGGAGCGGCTGCATCCACCGGACCGTCTGCAGCCGCGCACCCGGTTCCTGGTGGAGGAGATGTCCCCTGGCCAGTCGCCCCAGAACGCGGACGACGGCGCGACGCCGCCTGATGGAGCCCGGCGGGACGCGGGAATCGTCCAAGACGGGGCCCTGGGGGGCGGCCCACCGACCGAGCCCGCGACCTGATCGCCGGCGGGGTGGCCACGCGGCCTGCCCGATCGCGGGGCCGGGGCGGCACCCCCAGGGGGCTGGGCCGGATTCGGCCGACGGGCGGGTCGCCCAGCAGGCCCGGGCGCCGGCGGCGGGATCCGGCCCGCGCCCCACGGCTGGGCGCCCACCGGGCCGAGGCCCCGATGGCCACAACACCCCGATGGCCGCTCCTTGACACTGGCAGGCGCGCTGGCCAGACTGAAAAACTGAACATTCGGTCAGCCAGGGGGCGCAGCAGGAGGCGGGATGGCCCAGGAGGCACCGGGCGAGGACCAGCGCGCGGCCGGGTTCCAGGCCCTGGTCGACGCCGACCACCGCCTCGAGCCCCGGGACTGGCTGCCCGACCGCTACCGGTCGATGGTGCTCCGCCAGATCGCCCAGCACGCCCACTCCGAGGTCATCGGGATGCAGCCGGAGGGGAACTGGATCACCCGGGCCCCGTCGCTGCGCCGCAAGGCCATCCTGCTGGCCAAGGTCCAGGACGAGGCCGGCCACGGCCTCTACCTCTACGCCGCCGCCGAGACCCTGGGGGTGGCCCGGGAGGAGCTGGTGGCCCGGCTGCACGACGGGCGCCAGAAGTACTCCAGCATCTTCAACTACCCGACCCGGACCTGGGCCGACGTGGGCGCCATCGGCTGGCTGGTCGACGGCGCCGCCATCACCAACCAGCTGGCCCTGACCCGCACCTCCTACGGCCCCTACGCGCGGGCGATGGTGCGGATCTGCCGGGAGGAGTCCTTCCACCAGCGCCAGGGCTTCGAGCTCCTGTGGGCCCTGGCCCGCGGCACCGAGGCCCAGCGGCGGATGGCCCAGGACGCGGTCGACCGCTGGTGGTGGCCGACGCTGATGATGTTCGGGCCGCCCGACGCGCGCTCGCCCCACACCGCCCAGTCGATGGCCTGGCGGATCAAGCGGGTCAGCAACGACGAGCTGCGCCAGCGCTTCGTGGACATGGCCGTGCCCCAGGCGGCGGCGCTGGGATTGACCCTCCCCGACCCGGAGCTGCGCTGGAACGCCGACCGCGGCCACCACGACTTCGGCCCCATCGACTGGGAGGAGTTCCAGCGGGTGGTCGGCGGGGACGGGCCCTGCAATGCCGAGCGCCTGCGGGTGCACCGGGCGGCCCACGACGACGGGGCCTGGGTGCGGGCGGCGGCGGCGGCCTTCGCGGCCAAGCACCGCGACCCGGTGGCGGTGCCGGCGTGACCGTGGAGCCGGGCGCCCCCCTGTGGGAGGTGTTCGTGCGCAGCCGCCGGGGCCTGGCCCACCAGCACGTGGGCTCGCTCCACGCCGCCGACGCCGCCCTGGCCCTGAGCCACGCCCGCGACCTCTTCACCCGGCGGGGCGAGGGGGTGTCGATCTGGGTGGTGCCGGCGGCGGCGATCCACGCCTCCGACCCCGACGCCAAGGGTCCCAACTTCGACCCCGCCGACGACAAGGTCTACCGCCACCCCACCTTCTACCAGGTCCCCGAGGACTTGCAGCTGTGACCGCGGCCACCGGGCCCGCGGTGGGCGCGGCCGACCGCTGCGCCTACGCCCTGCGGCTGGGCGACGACGCCCTGGTCCTGGCCCAGCGCCTCACCGAGTGGAGCGCCCACGCCCCGACCCTGGAGGAGGACCTGGCCCTGGAGAACATCGCCCTGGACCTGCTGGGCCAGGCCCGCCACCTGCTCACCTACGCCGGGGCCGCGGAGGGCCAGGGCCGGGACGAGGATCGCCTGGCCTACTGGCGCGACGACGGGGAGTTCTGCAACCTGCAGCTGGTGGAGCAGCCCAACGGGGACTTCGCCGCCACCATGGTCCGGCAGTGGCTCTTTTCCACCTACCAGCGGCTGCTCTACCTGGCCCTGCGGGCCTCCGCCGACCCTGACCTCTCCGCGATCGGCGAGCGGGGGGCCAAGGAGGCCGCCTACCACCTGGACCACGCCGCCAACTGGGTGCGGCGGCTGGGGGACGGGACCGAGGAGAGCCACCGGCGCACGGAGGCGGCCCTCCTTGGGCTGTGGCCGTTCGTGGCCGAGATGTTCAGCGGCGACGCGGTGGAGGCGCGGCTGGTGGCGGCGGGGGTGGCGGTGGACGGCCGGGCCCTGCGCCCCGCCTTCGACGCCGCCGTCGACGCCGTGCTGGCCGAGGCCACCCTGAGCCGGCCGGAGGCCGCCTTCACCGCCCGCGGCGGCCGCAGCGGTCACCACACCGAGCACCTGGGCCACCTGCTCGCCGAGATGCAGCACCTCCACCGCTCCCACCCCGGGGCCTCCTGGTGAACGCCCGCGAGGTGGTGGCCGGGGTCCGCGACCCCGAGCTGCCGGCGCTGACCATCGAGGACCTGGGCATGATCGAGGACGTGGTGGAGGAGGCCGGGGGGCGGGTCACGGTCACCCTCATCCCGACCTACTCCGGCTGCCCGGCCACCGACGCCATCCGGGCCGACGTGGAGCGGGCCCTGCGCGCCAGCGGGCGCCAGGACGTCGCCGTCCGCTTCGTCCTCCGCCCGGCCTGGACCACCGACCGCCTGGGGCCGCGGGCCCGGGCCCGGCTGGCCGGGGTGGGGATCGCGCCCCCGCCCCCGGCGGGCCCCGAGCCC
>JAKABB010000084.1:8687-11134 GCA_021802045.1 bacterium | reverse complement strand
TCGGCGGACAACGAGGTGGCTCCAGCCCTGGCGGCAGAACCGGTGACGGAGGATGCTCCCCCCGCTGCGCCGTGGTCTCCCGCTCCGCTGTCCGATGAAGCGCAGGAGCGCCTGCGGGACCTGTTTGAGCCGGACCCCAAGCCCGAGCCCGCGGCGGCACCCACGGATCGTGATGGCCTGGTCGTCGGCGGTGCGGGTCTGCGGACCCGATCGATGGCCGGTCGCCTGATGGGGTTCTTGCGACGGCCTTTGCATTAACGCGATTCCCCCGTTTCCGTGCCCCGTCTAACAGGAGGGATTAAATCGGTGAGTGGGTTAGGAACGCGCTGGCGGAAGGCCAGCCAGGCGGTGCGCCGGCGGGTGGCGCCGGGTGTCAGCTTGATTGAACTGATCGGCGTCGCGGTGATCTTGGGGGTCTTTGCGCTCATCGTCGTGCCCAATGTGGTGAATAGCTTGGGCCTGGCGAAGAGCAACACCCTGAAAACCCAGATCGCGACTGTGCAAGAGGCATCCGACAGCTATTACGCGCAAACGGGGCAGTACCCTTCGTACTGTCAGCCGTCGTCGACGGTGTCTGGTTGTGAATTGAATTGGGCGGCCGGGGATCCGTTTGTGCCCGACTTTCTCCGGACCTCCCCGTCGACGTCGCCGGCCGTCTATGGTCTGGCGCCCGCGAATGGGGCCGTGGTCTATTGGGGAGTCGATACGACCGGCGCTGTCTTCGCGACTCAGACACCACCGAATGCCAACGATCCAGATGGGTGGCAGCCGTTGCCGGCTCGCTACAGTGCTCGCGGTCAGCTTGCGAGCGGTTGTCCCACGGTTCTGAAGACCTTCGCGGTTGCGGGCACCTATTCGTGGACTCCGAACCCCTGTGATACTTCGCTGACCATAGCTCTCATCGGTGGCGGCGGCGGCGGTGCGGGGGGATATGACTGGGGCGGCGGTGGCGGGGGCGGCGGTGGAGCTGCGGCCCTCGCGCGGTGGACCGTTCCGTCGGGATCCTCCGTCACGGTGACCGTCGGGGCCGGTGGCGCCGGCTTGGGCGGCATCGCAAGCTCGGGATCTAACTCGAACGAATGGGTTGCAGGATCTCCTGGCGGGGCGTCCAGCGTGACCATTGGTGGCGCGACGCTGACGGCTGGTGGCGGAGCGGCGGGCACGATCAACTGGATTAACAGCTGTTCGGACGCCCCCAACCCCGGTGGGGCTGGCGGCACCGTATCGGTTCCCGGCGTGTCCGGCTTTTCCCTTGTCGGGTCCTATGCTGGCGGCGCTGGGGGCGGCGGGCTGAATCGCTGTTACACCACCGGGGAAGCCGGCGGCGGCGGTGGTGCGGCTGGCACAGGCGGCGTCGGTGCGGCGGGCGCAAGCGCTGGTGTCAACACCGGTACGGGTTTGGGTGGCGCCGGAGGTCCTTCTTCGACGTTGATCGCGAACACGGCTGGTGGTGCGGGCGGTAACGCCGAGGTGACCGGCACTTCATCTGCCGATGGCATCAACGGCGGACCGGGTGCGATCCCGGGGGCTGGCGGCGCCGGTGGCGGCGCCAGCCAGGGCGAGGTCAATAACACGGACTACCCCGGTGGCGGTGGCGGCAACGGTGCGCCTGGCCTGGTCGTGATCCTCGCGCAGCCGGGTTCCTAATTCCGACTCCTATCGGCACGTGGACGGGGACGCCGCCTCCGCGGTCTCCCCGTCTGGCGGTCGGTACGACCGAGTTATGGGCGGGGAGGACGATCGATGGCAACGGTGCCTGACGTACGCGAGGACACGGATGAGGTGCTGGTTACGGCGGCTAAGGATGGCGATCGGGATGCCTGGAACACCCTCGTCATTCGCTTTACACCCCGGATCCGCTGGCGAGCCCGCCGCTTCTTCTTGCCCGGGCTGGATCGCGACGACGTGGTGCAAGAGGGATTCGTGGGGTTCATTTCCGCAGTGCGGACTTTTCGGGGCGGCGCGCAGGGGTTTGGGCGCTATGCTGACATCTGCGTCACCCGCGCCATTGCTCGCGCCGTTCGGGCGCCGGTGCCTCCGCTGGCGGAGCTGTTAGCGGACACGGTTCCTGACCTTTGGGAGGACGAGGCGGCTGTTCCGGCATTGGCGACGGGGACCCCCACCGAAGCCGCGCTGCAGACAACTTGGTTGGCGGACTGGATCGCCGAGCAGGTTGGGCGCCGTCTGCGCGACGACGAGCGGCTGGCCCTCTTGGCTACCCTCCATGGCCTCACGTATTCGGATGTTGCGCGGCACTTGGCGCGCTCGGAAAGTGTGGTCGGACGGCTCGTCACGCGGGCGCGTCGCAAGCTCCGGACGGCCGCGGGCCGTGAGGGGATTTATTAGGGGCCGAACGGGAAGCGTTGGCGGGCGGGTGCCACATCGCGGTCATCCTCGGGGCGGAGGCCGGCGGGCACCAGCGGGCGACGGGCGTGCTTTGGGGGAGG
>JAKABB010000084.1:0-8587 GCA_021802045.1 bacterium | reverse complement strand
GTCAAAGCGGAGCGGGATGAGCACGATCGCCGCATCGTGGTGGCCTCGGTGCAGACCTTGCAGCATAGCCACCGCCTCGCGCGGATCGATCCCACGGCGCTCAGCCTGGCCATCGTTGATGAGTCTCACCATGCCGCCAGCCGTTCGTATGTGCACGTGCTGGAGGCCCTCGGGTTTCTGCCCACGCCAGACCCCGGCAAACTCCTGGTCGGGATCACCGCCACTCCCATGCGGGGGGACGGGGCGGGCCTCGGACGGATCTTCGAGGCCATCACCTACCGGCGCTCGATTCAGGATCTGGTCCGGGCGGGCTATCTGGCCGACGTGCGCGGGGTGCGGGTCGCCACCCGCGTCAACTTAAACGGCGTTCGTCACAACCACGGCGACTTTCAACTGCGGGACCTCTCCTTGGCGGTGGACACGCCCAGCCGGAACCAGCTGGTGGTGGATGCCTACCGCCAATACGGGGAGGGGCGCAAGGCCGTGGCCTTTACGGTCGATATCGCCCACGCCCAACATCTGGCCGAGGCTTTTACCGACGCGGGCTACCGCGCGGACTGGATCTCCGGGGAACTGCCCTTAGAGGAGCGGCGGGTACGGCTCGCCCGGTTCCGACGCGGCGACCTCGACCTGCTGATGAATGCCCAGGTCCTGTTAGAAGGGTACGACGACCCCTCGATCGAGGCCGTCATCATGGCGCGCCCCACGCGATCCCAGACCCTCTTCATTCAAGCGGTGGGGCGCGGGCTTCGACCGTATCCCGGCAAGGTGGATTGTCTGGTGCTGGACATGGCCGACAACGGCCATGATCTGGTGACCCTGGCCGGCCTGGCCGGCGACGGGGACCTCCCGGTGCGCAGCGCGGACCGGACGGCGCCGGGGCCGGCTCGGGAGGCGGAAGACGCGGCGGCCGGCGAGATGCCGATGGCGATTACGGGCGCGATGCCGGTCGATCTCCTCGCCCGCTCGCAATTCGTCTGGCGCATCGAGCGCTACCGCATGGTCTTGGAGGCCGGCCCGGGTCAGGAGATTCGGCTGGAACAACTCGACACGGACGATCGCTGGACGGTCGCACGGGTGGACCGCAGTGGTCGCGAGCCGCTCGCCGATCAGCCGCTGCCGCTGGCCTACGCGCAAGGGATCGCCGAGGACTGGGTCCGGTCCCAAAACCTCGAGGGCTATGCGGCCCGGGATGCCCGCTGGCGGTCCCGGCCGGCGACCGACAAGCAGCGGACACTCTTGCGAGAGCTGGGTGCGGTGGTGCCCCCGGATCTCACTCGGGAGATGGCGACGGGTCTTATTCGGGAAACGCTTCGCCAGCGGGCGCTGACGGACCCCGATGCGCCCTGGCGCCGGGATCCCGCCAGCCCGCGCCAGGTGGCGTGGATGACGGAGCACGGCATTCCCGTTCCGCCTGGATTTACGAAGGGTGACTTTCAAACAGTGCTGGATGACTGGAAGCGGCGTGGCCGGACACAGGTCCGGATATAAGGGAGGAACCCCAACATGGCAGCGATCGACGATGGGCGTCCGGTGCGGTATGACTGGCGACGGATCCGGTTCGGGCTCCGCGCGGGCGTTCAGGCAGAACTGGGCGGACTCTTGATGCCCGTGCCACCCGACAGGCTGTCTGTGGATGACTGGGGCGCGGGGCTGACGCCGACCGCCTGGAACGCGGCGCTGGCGCAGGGCCTCTACGCGCACGGCCCCCAGGTCCCGGACGGGCAGGTGCTGGTGGTACCCCTGCACCGGTTTCACCCGCTGGATGGAGATACCGCCCGCGCGAGTATCGGCGCCCTTTTACACCACACGACGCCCGACGCGGCGGTCTGGTGGTGGCTGCCGGTTCCCCGGGCCACCCTGGCCCCCGCTCTCCGCGCCAGCCTCGACGCGGTAGCGGACGCTCGGTGGACGGAACAGCTCCGCTGGGACGCCGAGGCGCTACGATTCGCCCTGCCGGCCTATGCCCCCGGGTGTGTGGCCTTTGTGATCCCCTCATTGTGGATGGTGTCCTACGCGCTGACCCGTGACGTGGCGGATCGGCGCCGGATGGTGGCGGCCCTCGCTGCGCTTGTCGAGGAAGCCGCGACCGAGCATACCCTCGTGCTGGCGGACACGGTCGAGGCGCCGGAACAGATCCCCCTCTGGGCGGAGTTGGCGCACACCGTCCGGGTGGGCTGGCTGGACGAAGCGGAGCCGGCGGCGGATCTCGGGTCCGCGCCAGCGGGCGCCTGAAGCGGGGGCGATGGGGATGCAATCGGTATGGCGCTGGGGGGCCGCGGTGATCGCGGCCTCTTTGCTGGTCTGGCCGGAGTTGGCGGTGCTGCTGGCCCACCCGGGATCGGCGCCCCCGGCCCCGTGGACCGCCTGGGCGGCGGTCCTCACCACGCCGGCGGTTTGGCACACCTGGTTGTTATTGGTGGTGCTGAGCGCGGTGGGGGCGCTCTACCTTGTCCTCACACACGGCTCAGCGACGGGCCCGGACCATCAGGACACGACCTTTGGCACCGCCCGGTGGGGCAAGCCGGAACGGGCGGAGGGGGTGGCGCGCTGGACCGCGGGACGTCCGGACAACCCGGTGGGCCTGGTGGTCGGCGCGGATCCCGCCAAGGGGCGGGTTCGGCACGCCTGGGTCTCGGTGCAAGATGGCCACGCGCTGCTCATCGGGGCTCCGGGCACGCGGAAGAGCACGTCGGTACTGCTTCCAACCCTGGCCGTCATCGGGCAGGCGGGTTCCGGGCTTGTGGTGACCGATCCGAAAGGCGAGCTCTGGGAGAGTGCGTCGGGGCCGTTGGCTCTCGACGGCTACACGGTTGTGCGCGTCGACTTTCGAGATCCGAGTGAGTCGGCGAGTTGGAACGCGCTCGGACCGGTGGTGACCGCGTTAACGGCGGGCGACCCCGCCGGCGCTTCGCGCGCGGCCCGGGAGCTAGCGAGCGTGTTGGCCGAACAAGGCGCGGCCGGCGGCGAGCACAGCGCCTTCTTCCGGCAGTCCACCACGGCCCTCTTGACCGCCTTGGTGCTGCTGATCGCGGACCAAGCTCCGCCCGATGCCCGCCACCTGGGGTCCGTCTACCGGACCTTAATTGAGGTGCGAGACCTGGACGCGGTGTTCGATGCGCTCCCCGCCGACCATCCGGCCGCCCTCGCGTATGGGCCGGTCCGGCTCTCGGGACAGGAGACACGGCAGAACCAGCTCACGGTCGCGGCCACAGCCCTGGGCCTCTGGGCCGACCCCGGGGTCGTCGCGCTGACCGGCCGCGACTCGGTGGACTGGACCCGGCTCGCGACCGACCGGCTGGCGGTATTCATCGTCATTCCCGACGAATCGTCCGCCTTCTACGGCGCGGCGGCACTCTTCGTGCAGCAGCAGTTGCAGGCCCTGTCCCAGGCGGCGGCCCGACAGCCCGGCCAGCGGCTCCCGCGCCCGGTCTACTGGATTCTGGACGAGTTCGGCAACCTGCCGGTCCTTCCCGACTTCGACAAGACCTTGAACGTGGGCCGGGGCAAAGGGATTCGGCTGATCCTCGCCGTCCAGGCCCTCGCGCAGATCAGCGCGCGCTACGGCGACCGGGCTGCGGACGCGATGCAAAACGCCTGTGCGACCTGGGTGTACCTGGGCGGCAATGATGTGACCACGGCGCGGGTGATCTCGGAAAAGACCGGGCAGAGCACGGTGCGGGTCCTGAGTGAGAGCCGAATGGCCGGCGGACATCAGAACACCACGAGCTATACCGGTCGGCCGCTCCTGACGCCCGATGAGGTGCTCCGGTGGCCCTGGGGCCATGCCCTCGTGCAACAGATGGGGGCGTTGCCGCTGACGCTCGGGCTGCGGCGGTATACAGATTGGCCGGGCGCGTGGGGGCCGATGCCGGATGAGGCAGCGGGCCCGGCGGGCATTCCGCCACTCTGGCGGCCGGGCCTTACACCGGTCGCCCCACCGTCCGACGAGGGCTTTCGGATTCTCCGCGCCTAGGGGGATTAGATAGAACGGCTCCGGCCGCGCCCACGGGCGCGGCCTTTTTCACAACTGAATAGGAGGGACGCGCACTATGGCGGACGAGTTGGAAAAACAGGAAGCGGTGTCCGAAGGCCCGGAGGGCTGGCAAGCGGACGACGAGCCGTGGGATGAGACGATTCTGGAGGCCGTCAATCGTGTCGATGCCCTCGTGGCGAAGACCATTCGGGCTCAAGATGCCGCGGACGACACCCCCAACGGTCCTGGCCGCGATCCCTATCACCCGGCCCGACGCCCCCACGTCCGGGCGCAGTTCAACCCCGTCCATCGCTTGCATCCCGATTGGCCGGAAGAGTGGTATGTGCGGGTGCCGGGAACGCGCGTGACCTGGCGGCCCTCGGAAGTGCCGACCGGCCAGCGCTTGGAACTGCATGCGTTTCCGACCCGCGAGGCGGCGGAAGCCAATGCGGTGGCCGTCTGGCGGGAGCACTGGCGGGCGCAAGGCAAGACGCTTTCCGATCGTGCCACCCCGGATGTGGTGCGTGAGCCGGTCTATACGGTGAAGGTCGACGAGGTTATCGGTCGCGATGCTTGGGCGCTGCTCGGTTCGTTGCCCGACGGCGGGGTGCTCCACATAAAAGGTCCCCGTCCCGCGTCCGCGCCCTCGGTGACCCCGGCCCCGCTGTGGGTCGCAGCCGTGCAGGTCGAGTTGGGCGGCTGGGCGTTCGTGCGCCCCGGCCATCCCCCGGGCCTGCTGATCGGAACGGAGGGCGAACCCCTCACGGTGTGGGCGCCGACCGAAGAGGATCTCACCAAGCGGTTGCCGCCCGGCCTTGCGTGGGCGCCCACCCGGGGTACGCCAGTCTCGGCGCTGGCCGGCGTGCGGGTGCGCCGCGGCACGCCAGAGCTGCTGACGCGGATGGGGACCTCCATCGAGGCGGTCTGCCAGACGTGGGATGGGCTCGAGGTCGAGACGGTGGCCCTGGGGCCCACCCTCGCCGCGCTGGTGACGGACGCGCGACGGGCGGGCGCCCCGCCCGTGACCGGCGAGGACCCGCTAGCGCTCCATCGCGAGCGCTGGATGGGCGACGGGTTTGAAAACCCGGCGGCGGCCGATGCGCCGCCTCTCCTGACGGAGGCGGGGATTCCGGCGGAGGGCGCGCGGGCGCTCGCGCGATGGATGGAAGAAGGCCGGTCCGTGTTGCGGGCGGCCCGGGCCCACGGCCTGAGCACGCGCCTGGACAAGACGGCTCTGGCCGCCGTCGCAGCGGCCTCTCCCACCGATGGGACACGGTCCTTGGATCCCTTGCCGCTCTCACCGGCACCGTTCCGGCGGGCCCTGAGGGACCTCGCGGAGCTGGTGCAGGACGCGCCCCCGGACCTCCAGTGGGCCGTGCGCCAATGGGGCCAGCACGGCGAGGCGCTCACGGCGGACTCATTGGGGTTGTTCGCGGGCGGGCGCCTGCCGGACGACATTGCCGCCGTCGTTGCGGGGGGCGAAAGCGCCGTGGCTTTTGGGACAGCCGATGAGGGCACGCTAGCGCGGCTCGACCGGGCGGAGCTGTTCGCGACGCCACTCCCGAGTGGCCGGCTGGCGCTCTGGAGCGCCGACAAGACGCCTGGGGACACCTTCCGGCGGGACACTCCGGCGGTGTATCAAGTCTCCCTGATGGAGATCCCGGCGCCGAAGCACGTGGAAGCTCGCCTGTGTGCCTCCGAAGCGGAAGCCCGCGCCGTCGCGGCGGATCGGGGCATGGCGCTCACGATTCTCGCGCATCCCGACGTGCCGGCGTCGTGGGCGAACGCGGTTCGGATTAAGCACCACAACGATCCGCAGTACGCGGAGCGGCTCATTGATGCGGCCATGACGCCCCGGCCGGCTCCCGAGTCCCCGGCGCTGACGGTGGCTCCGCCGCAGGCGGACACCCCGCGGGTGACACCCGGGGCCTCCGTGTTCGTCGGTCCATGGCGGTCGGGGGAAGGCGTGCTGTGGATGCGGGATGGCCGCGGACGGGCGCGGTTGGCGGCCGCGGACGGCCTGGGGGGCTGGCGGCCCGCCGAGGACGCCGATCCCGTCATCGTCCGGGCGGCAGGCGGATTCGCTGCCGTGGTCCAGCAGGCCCGAGCGGAGCACGTGAGGGTCGAGCCGCAGGAACTGCCGACGCCGTTGGCGCGTCAAGTCGCCGAACGTATTGGCCCCCCCGCCTTGGCGATGCCGCATGACGTGCACTGGCGGGTGACGCCGTTGCCGGATCAGCCGGCGGCCACGTCGTGGACATACGTCTACCGGATGACCCCGCGGGCCAACGGGCAACCGTCGCTGGCGCTCGAAGCCGCCCCCTTGGCGCGCGCAACCGAAAACCGCCCCGCCCTGTTCGGAGGAGCGTCGCGGGATGACGCCATTGCCCGGGCAGTGGCCGCGCTCTCGCAGGAGGGCTACGCGGTGACTCCGCTGGGCACGCCGACCATGCCCCGAGTCGTGGCCGATCAGGTGTTTCAACCCAACGTCGGTCGCCCCCGAGCGGGGGTGCGGCCCGTCGAGCCCTTCGCGGCCTTTGCCGCGCTGGATGAGGCCGGACGGGGGCAGGTTCTCGCTGACATCCCGCCCGACGTGCGCTCCATGGTGGTCCCGGCCGCGTATGGCCTTACGGCGTCAGAGATCGCGGCCTACCGCAACTTGCTGCCCGACGTCGCGGCTGGGCAGTACCGCCAGGCGGAACGCGCGGTGGGGGATTGGTTCGTGGCGCATCCGGACATCCGTCCGGCTCCGGATCCCGCGCCCGTGCCGGAACCGGACCCCGCCCCCGCTCCGGATCGTCTCGCCAACGCGCCGCGCCTCTCGGTGCGGCCCACCTAACGACCTAAAGGAGCGAGCCGATGAGCACGTGGGCGATCTTGCGGGCCCAGGTCGATGTGGCCCGCGTCGTCGGCGTTCGGTTGCCGCTCAAATCGGAAGGTCGCCATTGGATCGCCCGCTGTCCGTTTCACGAGGACGGCGGGCGGCCCAATTTGGTGCTCTACCCCGACGGCGGCTTCAAATGTTTCGCCTGTGGAGCCCACGGCGATGTGTTCGATTTAGTGGCCAAGTTGGACGGTGTGTCGCTCGGAGAAGCCACCCGTCTCGTGGCACGCACGGAACATCTGGGACCGGCGCCCGCGGCCCCGGCCCCGTCGGCGTCCTTGGCTTCCGTAGATCAGCGCGACGCGGTTTACCGCGCTCTGTTGGCGGCGTGTCCGCTTTCCGCCCCCCACCGCGCCCAGCTGATGGCGCGCGGGCTTTCCCCGGCCGCTCTGCGGACGGCAGGGTATGGCAGCTGGGGTGGGGGGTTCGGTCGGGACATTACGGCGCAGCTGCTTGATCGGGGGCTGAGCTTAGCGGGCGTGCCGGGTTTTGCCCAGGATACCGCGGGGGGGTGGTGGATCCGCGCCATGCCGGGTCTCTTGATTCCCGTGCGCGATCCGGCGGGCCGGATTCAAGGCTGTCAGATCCGGGCGGACGAGGCAGGCACCCGGCGCTATCGCTGGCTTTCCAGTGCCGGGAAACCCGCTGGGCCCTCGCCGGGATCGCCCGCGCACTGCGCGGGCTTTCACGATGCCGGACCGGATCGGTGGCTGTGGGTGACCGAGGGGCCGCTCAAGGCGGATGTCGCGAGTGCGCTTCTCGGGGCGCCCGTCATCGGGGTGACCGGCGTGACGGCATGGCGGCGAGCGCTGCCCGCCATCCGGGCCGTTCGCCCTGGCGTCATGATCCTGGCGTTTGACCAGGATGCCGACCCCACTACCCGCGCGGCGGTGTCCCGGAACCTCGCGGGACTCGCGGACGCCCTGGCCCGGCTCGAGCTGCCTGTGCTCACGGCGCAGTGGCAAGGAGCCAAGGGTCTCGATGACGTGCTGGCCGGCGGCGGCACCGTCGTGGTGCGGGCCTGGAGTCCAGAGGCCCCGCTGGGGCCGGAGGAGGGGCGGAGATGAACGTGCACACGCATTGGGTCGGGGGCCTGGCAGCCGGGGCAGTGGTCGCTCCTTTGGTGCCGGCCCATGCCGCTTTGGTGGTCCTGGTCACTGCGGTGTTCGCCGCGCCGCTGCCGGATCTGGACCATCCCGGGAGTACGTACGGCCGGTTCGTGCCGTTGCCCGGCGTGGCCCGGATTCACGGCCATGTCGAGCCCTACCGGCCGGGGCCGTTCGGCAACAGCCGGGCGAGCTTTGGTCAGGTCGGACGCCGCACGCCGTGGGGCATTGGCTGGCACCGGGGCGGGATGCACTCGCTGGTGGCGACGGCCGTGAGCGTCGTCGTGCTGGGGGTGGCGGCCCACCTGGTGCATCCCGGCTGGGGTGGTTGGGTGGCGTTGGGCGTCACGGTCGGCATGCTGTCCCATCTCGCGCTCGATGCCTTGAACAGCATGGGGCAGGCGTGGCTCTGGCCCTTTACGGGGCACCGGTTCCGCCTCCCGTGGCCCCGGATTCACGTGGGCAGCGTGGGCGAGTGGGCGGTGATGGCCCTCTTAATTCTTGGCCTGGTCCTGGGCACCCACAGTGTGTGGGCGCACGGGTTACCCGGGCTGGCGCTCTCGGGACGCTGACGGGAGGGCAACCATGGTCGCGGCATTGGGCCGACGTTGGCTCCGGTGG
>JAKABB010000083.1 GCA_021802045.1 bacterium | reverse complement strand
CCGAGCTGGACGATGCCGTCCACCTGGTGCGCCCGGGCGGCGGGGAGCAGGACGTGCTCCCAGTGCAGGAGGTTGCCGTGGGTGTCGCCGGCGACGAGAACCCGGGTCGGATCGCCAGGGAGAGAGGTGAGCATGGGTCCATGGTGGGGGGTGCCCCGGGGGGGAGAAACCCCCGGTGGGGGCTCACGGAGCGCACGGGTGTACCCTGGAAGGAACGGAAAAGAGGGGCGGCGCAACCCCTCGGAAGGTCCGCCGCCCGGCCACGGAGGTAGAAGCTCCATGACGGTATCAGCGTACACCGAAGAGGCGAACGCAGAGGCCGGCGGCTCGACTACGCGGGACCTGGTGGAAGAGTGGGTGCGATCGCGTGTGCACTTCGTGGGCGCGATCCCCTCGGAAGCGGCCGAAGCGAGATACCAGCAGCTCACTGATGACCTCGTCGACGACGCGGCCGCACGCGTCATCATCCCGCGGCCGCCATCGTCACCTCGTCGTAGCGACAGGACCCGATCTCCCGAGGAGATCCCAGACTGTTGGCTTCTCTGCCCCTTTGACCAGCAGCCAGGGCCTACCAAGAGAGCCAATGACTTCATGCGCACGATCTACGTCGAACACAGAGGGGCACACGACTGGCGAAGCTACTGCCTGAACTGGCATGGCCGCCGGTACCTCTTGGATGTCGTGGAGTGGGACCCGTGGGACCAGGTGGAGCGCCTCGCCGCTGACCGATTCGCCGGAGGTCTGATCCCGCCCGCCCGGCCACGCCCCGGCTCGATGCCGGCGGGGGCGCTTCCGCACCGGCTCGCAAGTAAAGTCAAGTTGACCAACGCGGAGATGCTGGTCCCGGAGATCGTCGGACATCTCACGGGGGAGATGCCGCCAACGACCCCCTGGCCGGACAGGTGGCGCAGGTTGGGGGCGTCGGCGGCGAAAATCGAGGGCGAATTGCTGCCGTTGCTGCGTGGACACCGGCTGCTGCGGGCTCGATGAGTCACCGGGGGAAAGGTGAGGGGACCATCTATCAGCGCAAGGATGGCCTGTGGGAGGCCAAGCTCGTATGGCCGACCGGCCGACGGCAAAGCTTCTACGCTCGGAGCCGCAGTGAGGTAGCCACCAAGCTCGCCACTGCGGTGAAGGCCCGTGACGCTGGGCAGGCCCGGCCCTTGGCCAAGCAGACTGTGGGTGACGCCTTGGCGTCTTGGCTCGCCACAACCAAGCCGGCGGTCCGGTCCTCCTCATGGATTAGGTATGAGGAACTGGTCCGCCTCCATGCCGTCCCTGAGATCGGCACCATCCCTCTCCGCACCCTGCAACCCGAACACCTCCAGCGTTGCTACACGAACCGCCTAGCCAGCGGCCTCTCGCCGACAACGGTCCATCAGTTGCACGGCGTGATCCACGCCGCCATCGACCAAGCGTGTCAGTGGGGGCGGGTCACGCGAAACGTCGCCGACCTCGTGAACCCGCCGCGAATGGCCCGCACGGAGATGCGTACGCTGGGTCCCGAGCAGGTGCAGCAGCTCTTGGCAGCCGCCACAGGGGATCGCTCCGAGGCCCTCTACGTGATCGCCGTCACGACGGGCATGCGCCAAGGGGAGCTGCTGGGTCTCCACTGGCGGGACGTAGATCTCGACCGCAGCGTCCTGTCGGTCACCTGCACGCTTCAGCGGGTGACCGGGCAAGGCCTGGTGCTTCAGGAGCCGAAGACGTTGCGCTCACGGCGTCAAGTCGGGCTTGGCCGGACGGCCGTGGAGGCGATCCGTCGCCGCCGAACGAATCAGCGGGCGGAGCGCCTCCACGCGGGACCCTTGTGGAAGGAGACGAATCTCGTCTTCACCACGCAGCTTGGCGGCCCGCGCGACGCCCATGATGTCCGGCTGGCCTTCGGCCGCCTGCTGACCCAGGCCGGGTTGCCGAACATCCGCTTCCACGACCTCCGGCACACCGCCGCGACCCTGATGCTCGGCCAGGGCGTGCATCCCAAGGTGGCAGCCGACATGCTCGGGCACGCGACCGTGGCGGTCACTCTTGACACCTACTCCCATGTCACGGCCGGGATGCATGCGGCCGCCGCCGACGCTCTCGACCGGATTGTCCGACAGCCGAGCTGACCCCAGTTGTCGTACCACCTGTCGTAGACCCCTCCAGTCCCGCGGGGGGTGAGGCCGCGTGAGGGCGGCAAAACCCTCATTTTTGAATTGGCGGGAGGCGAGGGGAACGATCCCTCCGGGGACGCGAGGACCGCGCCCCCCATCGATTTTGAAGATCGAGGGGTCCACCTGAACCCATGCACTCCCGCCCCGATGTTAGCGCGGTCCCGGCCGGCCCACCAGGGGCCCGGGCGACGCCCGACCCCATGACCACTACTCATGTGTGGTATTGTGGCTACAAGCATGGCGGCTGACGCAACCCGGTTCCGGCGACGGCCCCGGCCCCCTTCCGAGCGATGACCCCATCGAGCGCCGGCGGGCCGCCGGCCCCTCGGCGCCTCGGCGCCCCGGCCTTGGGCGACCCCGCCGGGCTGCTGGCACTCCTCCTGGCCGGGGACGACCCGGCGGAGCGCTGGCGGCCGCTCGCCGCGCGAATCCAGGCTCAGCTGGCCGCCTGCGGCGCCGCCGGGGGCAGCTGGCCCGCCATCGGCGAGGATCTGGGGCTGCCCCCGCCCGCGGCCGCCCGGCTGCGGGCGGTGCTGGCCCTGGCCCAGCGGTGGGGTCCCGGCGCGGCCCTCCCGATCACCTCCCCGGCCGCCGCCCGCCTGCTCTTCCTGGACCTGGAGACCCGCCGCACCGAGCGGGTCGCGGTGTGGTACCTCACCGCTGCCCACCGGCCCATCGCCCGGCGCACGGTGGCCCTGGGCGGCGGCTGCGCGGCCGCGGTCCAGGTCCGAGACGTCCTGGCGCCCGCCCTGCGCCTGGACGCCGAGGCGATCCTGGTCGGCCACAACCACCCGGGTGGGAGTCCCGAGCCCAGCGATGGAGACCTGGAGTTCACCACCCGCCTGAGTCAGGCGGCCAACCTGCTGGGCGTGGAGCTCCTGGACCATCTGGTGGTGGCACCGGGCCAGGTCTGGTCGATGCGCCACCAGCGGCTGGCGGGCCAGGACAGCTGGGCCTGATCCGCCCCGCCCTCGTCTCGCGTCGTCGGCGGGGCGCCCGCGGTCAGTAGCCGGAGCCACCGCCCGACGGGCTGGGGCTGGGGCTGGCCGCGGCGCTCGGCGCGGCGCTCGGCGCGGAGGCCAATCCCGGGGTGGCCACGAACCACGTGCCCAGCAGCCCCTCGCCGTGGGCCTGCCCGGGGCCGGTGTCGCCCGAGTACGTGTAGAGCGGATGCCCCTGGTACTCCACCTGGGCCCCGTTGGCTCCGTGGAGGATGCTGAGCGCCCCGGGGATGCCGCTGGGGGCGATCAGCGACCCGGCCGTGGTCAGCAGCGGCGGCCACAGGCCGGTGCAGGAGCCGGTGCAGGCGACGCGGGTCGGGGTGTCGGCGGTGAAGTAGTAGAGGGTGCGCCCGGCGGAGTTGATCAGGACCGGCTCCACCTTCCCGGCCACGGAGACGGCGGCGGTGCCGACCGGGGAGGCCGGGGCTCCGGCGGTCGGCGTCGCGGTCGGGTGCGGGCGGTGGGTCGCGCGCGGCGCCGGCGCCGCCCCGCAGGCGGCCACCAGGAGGGCGGTGACCGCCAGGCCCCCAAGCCTCCAGGGACGCCGACGCGTCCGACGCCCACCGCTGGCGGCTTCCGCTGTCGCTCGGCGCTGATGCGGCATGCTCGACTCCCCAAGGCGGTCGCGTCCGGTGGGCCCCATCCTCTCGGGTCTTCCCGACCAGGTTACAAACCCGCCCGCCCGCCCCAGTGGGACGGCCCGCCCGCCGGCCGCGCCTCCCGGCGCTCGATCTCACGACCGATGCTGCCTATAATGCGGGCGCCATGGACGACAAGGTGATGATCGACCTGTTGGGGCAGGTCGGTGGGCTGTTCACGTCCAGCCTGGAACTGAAGGAGAACGTCGACTTCATGCTGGGGGCCCTCCACCAGCTGGTGGGCTGCGACTCCGCCACCATCTTCCTGGTCGACGAGCGGGACGGGTCGCTGGTGGCGATGGCGACCCACCCCTACGGCAAGACGGTGGGGAGCGTCGCCACCTTCTCGGCGGGGGAGGGCATCGTCGGCTGGGCCGTGTCGGAGCGGCACGCCGTCAGCGTGCGCGACGCCACCAAGGACCCGCGCTTCAAGTCGCTGCCCATCGGCTCCTCGCCGCGCAGCGCCCTGGTCATGCCTCTGGAATCCCCCCAGCGGGTGGTGGGGGCCCTCACCCTGGCTCGCAAGCAGGTCAAGCCGTTCACCGAACTGGAGCAGGCCCTGGTGCGGATCCTGGCCAACCAGGCGGCGATCAGCATCGACCACGCCACCCTGCACAGCGCCGTGCAGCAGCAGATGGCGGAGATCGCGGAGCAGAAGGATGAGCTGGAGCTGGCCAACGCCCAGACCTGGGAGAACAGCCGGCTGAAGAGCGAGTTCCTCGCCAACATGAGCCACGAGCTGCGGACCCCGCTCAACTCCATCCTCGGTTTCAGCGAGATCCTGCGGGACAACCTCGCCGGCGACCTCTCCGACGAGCAGCGGCGGGAGTGCCTGGACAACATCTACGGCAGCGGCAAGCACCTCCTCAGCCTGGTCAACGACGTCCTCGACCTCAGCAAGATCGAGGCCGGACGCATGGAGCTGCAGTACGAGACCTTCCCGGTGGCTGCCGCCATCCGGGAGGTCCTGACGGTGGTGCGCCCCCTGGCCCAGCGCGGGCCGGTGGAGCTGGAGACGGCCGTCATCGACCCCGAGCTGGAGCTCCGCGCCGACAAGGGCAAGTTCAAACAGATCCTCTACAACCTGCTCAGCAACGCCATCAAGTTCACCCCCACCGCGGGCCGGGTGGCGATCACCGCCAGCCGCCTGGAGGGCATGCTGCGCGTGACCGTCAGCGACACCGGGATCGGGATCGACCCCGAGCACCAGCAGCGGATCTTCAGCGAGTTCTACCAGGTGCAGACCGCCACCGACCACCAGTTCGAGGGCACCGGGTTGGGGCTCTCCCTGGTGCGGCGCCTGGTGGCCCTCCACGGCGGCACCGTGGGCGTCGAGAGCGAGCTGGGCCGGGGCAGCGTCTTCCACTTCACCGTGCCCATGAACGGCCTGCGCTCCGAGGGACGGCCCCGCAACCGCATCCTCCTGGTGGAGGACAACCGCGGCAACCGCGACCTGTCCACCATGGTCCTGCGCGGTCACGGCTTCGACGTGGAGACCGCCGCCGACGGGCAGGAGGGGCTGCAGAAGGCCAAGGAGGGGCCCTACGACCTGATCCTCATGGACGTTCGCCTGCCGGGGATCGACGGGCTCACCGTGACCCGGCTGCTCAAGGCCGACCCGCAGACCGCCGGCATGCCCGTGGTCGCGCTCAGCGCCCGGGCCATGATGGGGGACGAGAGCGAGGCGCTGGCCGCCGGCTGCAGCGGCTACATCACCAAGCCGATCGAGGTTCGACGCTTCATCCAACAAGTGTCCGCATTTCTCGAGGCATCCAACTTATGAGCAGTGGCGGCAACCGCACCCTCCTCATCGTCGAGGACGACTCCCCCACCCGGGACCTCATCCGCCTGGCCTGTCAACCCCAGAACTATCAGGTGCTGGAGGCCAGCACCGGCCCGGAGGGGCTGGAGGCGGCGCGTCAGTCCGCCCCCGACCTCATCATCCTGGACGTCAACCTCCCGGGGATGAGCGGGCTCGACGTCTGCCGCCGGCTGCGGTCGGACGGCTCGCGCACGCCCATCCTGATGCTGACCGCCAAGAGCGACACCATCGACGTGGTGGTGGGCCTGGAGCTGGGCGCCGACGACTACATCACCAAACCCTTCGAGGTCCGCGAGCTGCTGGCCCGGATCGGGGCCCACCTGCGGCGGTCCGAGATCGCGCCCAGCGAGAACGTCCGAGAGCGATTCGAGTTCCCCGGGCTCAGCATCGATCTGCGCCGCCGCCAGGTGCACCGCGACGGCGAGGAGATTCCGCTGACCCTGACCGAGTTCAACCTCCTGGCGCTGCTCGCCAGCCGGCCCGGGCAGGTCATGAGCCGGGGCGAGCTGCTGCGGCGGGTGTGGGGCTACGAGGTGGAGATCGAGACCCGGACGGTGGACGCCCACGTGTACCGGCTGCGGCGCAAGATCGAGCCCTCCGCCGACCAGCCGACCTTCATCCACTCGGTTCCGGGGATCGGCTACCGCTTCACCGGCTGAGCCGGCGGCGTCCCTGCGAAGACGCCTCAGTAGATGAAGCCGACGATCTGGCCCTGCCCAGGGTAGAGGTGGCGGTGGTCGACCACGCCCAGCCCCTCGACGTTCATCTCAGACTGGATCCAGGAGCCGTTGGGCAGGGTCCGGGTGACCAGGGCCACGTGACCGTAGTAGCCGTTGGCGAAGACCGCGATGGCGCCCACCACCGGCACCTGGCCCTCGGGGCGGTGGTAGGCCCGGGCGTTCAGCCACCAGTTGACGGCGTTGCCCTGCCAGAGGACGTTGGTGTGGAGCGCCACCCAATAGGTGCACTGGCCCCAGGGAAAGGGGTCGGGCCCCGGGGGCTGCGGGGCCACCTGGGGCACGCCGGGTCGCAGGGGCACGAAGTCCACCGAGGGCAGCGAGGTCGGGGAGACCGCCCGCGGCATGAGCAGGAAGCTGCCGGGCTGCAGCGTCTGGCTGGCGCGCATGGCGTTGTAGTCGAGGACCACGCCCACGCCGACGTGGAAGCGGGCGGCGACTGCCGGCAGGGTCTCCCCGGGGAGGACCCGGACCAGGACGGTGGGCTGGCCGGGGGGGATCAGGACCGGCTGCCCCGCGGGCACCGGCGTCGCGGTCGGGATCTCGTTGGCCCAGGCCAGCTCGGTGACCGGGCGCTGGTACTGCCGGGCCAGCGCCGCCAGGGGGGTGGCGGCGGCCAGGCTCACGGTGCGGGTGGGCAGCACCGGGATGGAGCCCGGGGGCGCCACCGGCTTGTCGTAGTACTGGCCGGCGCTGAAGGCGGCCGAACTGCGGACCAGCACCTCGGCGGCCACGCGCGCCCGGCCGCCGCCCGGGACCAGCAGGCCGCCGCAGAGGATGCCGACGGCGAGCACCAGCACCGCCACATGGGTGACATGCCGGCTCGACATCGCCAAGAAGCCTCTCCCCAGAGCTATTGGCAGGAGGCCGCCCCTCCTCGACCGGGACGCCTTCCCCGCGCCCGCAGGCCTGCCGGGAACCTAGCACGCCCCGCGGGAGCCTGTCAAAGAGAGAAACCCCCACGGCCCGCTATCCTCAACAGGCGCGTCATGCCCTTCCGCTCACCCGGCGCCCGCCCCCTCCCGCCATGGGACTGAGTCCCGATTGCGTGGGGCGGCGCTACAGCGCCCCCGCGGAGATCGTGGACCCCGCCAGGGCCGCCGCCTACGGCGCGGCGCTGCTGCCGGCGGGGACCCCGGACGGCCGCCCGGCGCCGGGCGGGCCCAGGGACACGGGCCCCCTGCCCACCTACGCCGCGGCCTACCTGCTCCAGCCCATCGTCACCCAGCTCTTCCAGGACGACAGCGTCGGCCTGGACCTGCCCCGGCTGGTGCACGGGGAGCAGAGTTTCACCTGTCACCGGCCCCTGCGCTTCGGCGAGCGGCTGCACCCGGAGGGGGTGATCACCGCCGTGGAGACCCGCCGCCAGCTGGACCTGCTCACCATCACGGCGACCGCCCGCGACGACGCCGGCGAGGCCGTGGTCAGCGGCACCACCCTCTTCATCATCCGGGCCCGCACGGCCCAGGACTGAGGGATGGCCCCCCCCGCGCCCCCGCCCGCCACCGCCGCCGTGGGCACCGAGCTGCCGGAGTGGCGCCAGCCGATCACCCAAGAGCAGGTGGCGGCCTACGCCGTGGCCTCGGGCGACCACAACCCGATCCACCTCGACCCGGAGTTCGCACGCGCCGCCGGGCTGGGTGGGACGATCGCCCACGGCATGCTCTCGATGGGCATCCTGGCCGCCTACGTCGGGGCCTGGGCCGGGTCGGCAGCCGCGGTCACCGACCTGCGCTGCCGCTTCGCCGGCATGGTGCGGCCCGGGGACACCCTGATCTGCCGGGGGCGGGTGGCCGCCCGGGACCCGGCCGGCGGCACCATCACCTTGGAGCTGGAGGCGACGACCGAGTCCGGCACCCGCGCCCTCAACCACGCTAGTGCCGTGGTGCGCGCCCCCGCCGGGGAGGAGGATTGAGCCCATGGCACTGGATTTCGGCCCGACCCCAGAGCAGGAGGAGGTCCGCCGGCTGGCCCACCAGTTCGCCGAGCGGGAGATGCGCCCGGTGGCGGCGGAGTACGACGACAAGGAGGAGACCCCGTGGGCGGTGATGCGCAAGGCGCACGCCCTGGGCATCGGCCCCGCCGCCAGCTTCCCCGAGCGGTACGGCGGCGGCGGGCTGGACCTCCTCACCTACCTCATGCTCAGCGAGGAGCTGGCCTGGGGTGACGCCGGGATCGCGGTCAGCATCCAGGCCAGCGGCCTGGCCGGGACGGCCATCCTGGCCACCGGCACCGAGGCCCAGAAGACCCGCTACATCGAGCAGCTCTGCGACCCGTCGACGCTGCGGCTGGCCGCCCTGGGCCTGACCGAGCCCGACTCCGGCTCGGACGCGCTCAGCCTGCGCACCAGCGCCACCCGGGTCGATGGCGGCTGGGTCCTGCGCGGGACCAAGCAGTTCTGCACCAATGGGGGCATCGCCGACCTGCAGGTGGTGTTCGCCAACACCGACCCGGCCAACGGCCCCCGGGGCATCGGGGCGTTCGTGGTGGAGAAGGGCAACCCCGGGATGCGCCAGGGACGCAAGGAGCGCAAGCTCGGGGTGCGCGCCTCCCACACCGCTCAGGTGATCCTCGAGGACTGCTTCGTGACCGACGAGGCCTACCTGGGCTTCGATCCCACCGGCCGGGCCTCCGGCCCCGGCGGCGCGGGGGCCCTGATGACCCTGGAGGCCACCCGGCCCGGGGTGGGGGCCGGGGCCCTGGGGATCGCCCGTGCCGCCCTGGAGTACGCCACCGAGTACGCCCGCACCCGGGAGCAGTTCGGCCGCCCCATCGCCCAGCAGCAGGCGATCGCCTTCAAGCTGGCGGACATGGCCACCGAGATCGATGCCGCCCGGCTGTTGATCTGGCGTGCCGGCTGGCTGGCCCAGAGCGGCCGTCCCCTGGCCCGGGGCGAGGGGTCCATGGCCAAGCTCTTCGCCGGCGACGTCGCCATGCGCGCCACCGTCGAGGCCGTCCAGATCCTCGGCGGCTACGGCTACATCAAGGATCATCCGGTCGAGCGCTGGATGCGGGACGCGAAGATCTACCAGATCTGGGAGGGCACCGCCGAGATCCAGCGGCTGGTCATCAGCCGCCAGCTGCTGGGGGACCGGGTAGCTCGGCAGCCACCGGTCGCGGCCACCGCCCCGGCCGGCTGACGGAGGGACCCACCATGTTCGAGCTCACCGGCAAGGTCGCGGTCGTCACCGGCGCCTCCCGGGGCCTGGGGCGGGCCGACGCGCTGGCCCTGGCCCGCGCCGGGGCGGACGTCGTGGTCACCGACCTGCTGCTGGAGTCGGACCCCGCCCTGGAGGCGACCGCCGAGGACACGGCCAGCGTCATCGCCCAGGTGATGGCCCAGCAGCACGTGGTCTACACCGAGCAGACCAGTGCCGAGATCCGCGAGATGGGCCGGCGCTCGATCGCCTGCCGCATGGACGTCACCAACCGCGTGGAGGTGGCCGCGGTCTTCGAACGGGTGGCCCAGGAGATGGGCGGGATCGACATCCTGGTCAACAACGCCGGCACCCTTGACCACCTGGGGCAGATCACGGGCCAGGCCCCCGAGCTGTGGGCGCGGGACCTGCAGGTCAACCTCACCGGGGCCTTCAACTGCACCCAGGCGGTCTGGCCCTACATGAAGGACCGGCGCTACGGGCGGCTGATCTACATGTCGTCCGTGGCCGGCACCCTGGGCGGGTTCGGCCAGGCCAGCTACGCCACCACCAAGGCGGGGCTCCTGGGCCTGATGCGCTCCATGGCCCTGGAGGGGGCTCGTCACGGGATCACCAGCAACGCGGTGGTGCCCGGGATCATCGCCACCGAGGCCTTCGAGACCCAGGGCCAGGCGATGATCGACCGCATGGTGCTGCGCACCGCCACCCGCAGCCCGGGCGCCCCCGAGGACATCGCCCACGCCATCTGCTTCCTCTGCAGCCCGGAGGCGGGGTACATCACCGGGGCGGCGCTGCCGGTGACCGGGGGGATCGATCTCTTCACCTTCTGACGCGGCGCGCCCGCCCGAGCCGGCCAGCCCCCGCAGCTGCTGGTACTGGCCCAGCGCCACCGGCCCGGCGCTCTGGCTGGAGCCCCCCGACGACACCACCCTGGAACGGGACTGCCGGGCGGCGCGGGCGGCCGGCTGCGACGAGCTGCGCCTGCCCCTGGACTGGGACGCGTTCGCGCCGGACCCGCGCTCGCTCTCGGCGGCCCGGGTGCGCGACGTGGAGCGGGTCCTGCGCGCGGCCGGGGGCGCCGGGCTTCGGGTGGTCCTCCTGGTCCTCCCCATCGCCCAGGGGGCGGACGCGGTCCTGCCCTCCTACCTGGTCGACCGCCGGGCCCGGGCGGGCCCGCGCTGCCTGACCGGCCAGCGGGTGGCCCAGGGGGCCCCCCGCGACCTGTACGGCGACCCCCTGGCCGTGGAGGCGGCGGCGGACCATCTCACCCGCCTCACCCGCGCCTTCTCCAACCACCCCCAGCTGGCCGCCTGGGAGTTGACGGCCGGCTGCACCGACGCCGTCCGCCCCCGCCCCGGCTCGGGGCTGGAGGCCTGGGCCGGCGAGCTGACCGGGGTGCTGCGCCGCACCGGCGACCCCGTGCGCTGGACCCTGTCCGCCGGCGAGTGCCTGGAGCCGCGCGGCCTGGCGCTGCCGGCGATCGCGGCGCTGGTGGACCGGGTCGACGTGACGGCGGGCCTGCTCGACCGGCCCCTGCTCTCGCCCGGGGGCCGGCGGGCGCTGCCGGACCCCCTCGACCCCGGACGGGCCGCGGCCTGGCCCGGATTCGTGGCCACCCTGGCGGCGCGACTGACGGCGACGGCGGTCGGGGTCGCACAGCTGGCGATCGCGGTCCCGCCCGACGGCGACCCAACGGCGCCGGCCGGGTGGGATGCCGCCGCCGCCGTCCGCTGGGCCCGGCCGGCGCACGAGCTGGTGCGGGCCGCCCTC
>JAKABB010000082.1 GCA_021802045.1 bacterium | reverse complement strand
CCGGGCCGGCCGGGGCCCGCTCCCGCCGCCGGGCCGCCGCGGGCGGCTGACCGGCGGCGGGCCGACGCCACCGGTCAGTACACGACGGGCGGCAGCGGGATGCCGGTGGCCGCCGTCGGGGCCACCGGTGCGCGCTTGAGGATCAGCAGGGGGGCACGGGCCACCGGGACGAAGTGGCGGCGCACGTAGCGCTCCATCGCCGCCGTCCAGGGGATGCGGCGGCCGCTGCCAGGCGTCAGCATGAGGTACTGGGCGTGCTCCAGGTACCCCGTCCAGGCGCCGACGGCGGCGGCACTCCGGGCCGCACCGCCGTTGGCCACGCGGCCGCCGGAGAGCGCCAGGGTCACCGCCAGGGGGTCCACCACCAACGGGCAGCCGGGAGCGCGGGCCACGAAGCGGTTGGCGTTGAGGGTGTAGGCCGGGTCGTCGGTCACGACACAGGCTCCGGCCGGGATCAGGCGGGCGATGCCGGGGCCGGGGTCCGTCGCCGGCGGTGAGCCGCGAACCACCAGGGCGGCGTGCATCACGGCCACGAAGAGGGCCAGCGTGACCGCGGCCGCGGCCGGCCGGCCCAGCAGGGGGAGGGCGCGCGCCGCCGCCAGCGCCAGGCTGAGGGCCAGGAACGGGCCCAGGAAGGCCGCGTAGTGGAAGAAGAAGTCGGCCGGGAGCATGAAGACGGCGACGATCAGGGCACAGGAGGCGATGGCGTAGCGCTCCAGGGGGGACATCCGATGGCGGGCGCGCCAGCCCTGGGCTGGCGCCGGTGAGCTCTGGCGGGGCAGGATCAGGAAGGCGGCCGCCAGGACCAGCGCCAGGCCGACGGCGACGGCCAGTCCCAGCACCTCCTGGGCCTGGGTCATGAGGACCGGCGGGACGATCAGCACGCCGGTGATGAGCACCAGGCGGGCCAGGAGGGGCACGGCGACGACGTCGGTGCGGCTCATCTGGTCCAGCACCACCTGGTGGAGGAACGTCCCCGGGGCGAGGAGCAGGAAGGGGCCGCAGGGGACCAGGAACCCAAGGATCACCCCGGCGGCCCAGGGCCGCAGGCGGCGCGGCTGCGACAGGCACAGGAGGCCCAGGATCAGGACCGGGAAGATCGCCCAGATCTTGACCGCCCCGGCCAGCCCGAAGGCAGCGCCGCTCCAGAGCAGGCGTCGGCGCGAGCTGGTGAGGTCGTCGCCATCGAAGAGGAGGGCGGCGCCCAGCAGGCAGAACAGGTTGAGGAACGGCTCCAGGTACACCGTTGAGGAGCTCAGCAGGTCGGGGGGGTATGCGGCCAGGATCAGGCAGGCCGTGGCCACGACCAGTGCCGAGCGGCGACGCAGGATCCATCCCAGCAGGCCCACGTTGGCCGCCGCCACCAGGGGGACCAGCAGCCGGGCCGCGCCCATGGCCTGGCGGGACCCGATCGCGTGGGAGAGCAGGCCCAGCGGTGCCAGCAGCAGGGGCACCAGCGGGGGTTGGTCGAAGGCGAAGCTGCGGTACGGGAGGGCGCCGGTGGCGATGCGGATGGCGGCCCCGACATAGACCGCGTCGTCGTACTGGACGATGCCCAGGAGGTGGCCGGGCCGCAGGACCAGGGAGAGCCGCAGGCCGAAGGCCAGGACGGTGGCGGCTCCCACGGCGGTCAGGACCACGGTGCGGTGCCGCAGGCTCACCCCCGCCCAGGAGACGCGGTCGTCCGGGGCGGGGGCCCCCCGCCTCGGCGGGGCGCCGTTCATCGGGAGGGCCTCACGCCCCGGGGCCCCGAGCGATGGGGGCGCCCCGCCGGCGGGGCGGGTCGGGCGGCGGGTGGGGGCTCGCCCGGTTGCGGGTCCTCTGCGGGTGGTGCCGGCGCGGGTCCGCTGGGCCACCCGGCCGGCGGCGGGCGGGCTGGGACCGGGGCGTCACCCGCGACCGGGGTGCGCTCGACAGACGCGGGGCATGCGTCTACCCGCGAGGCAGGGGTTGGGCCGTCACCGCGGGGGCCCCCGTCGTGACCACGAGGTCCACCGCGGACAGGGCGGGCCAGAGCTGGTGCAGCTGGCGCATGGCGGCCTCCAGGTCGCCGGGGGTGAACGGTGACGCCTGGTTCCGGTGCAGCACCACGCACCGGGTCGCGCCCTGCTGGGTGTCCAGGGGGAGGAGGATCAGCGAGGTCATCTCGACGTTGGTACGCGCCTGCGGGCGGCCCGAGGGCGGCTCGGTCCACAGCACCGGCACCCCGGAGGTCCCGGCCCGGGCGCAGAGGTCGCCGACCACCGGGGAGACCTCGTACTCTCCGGCGGGGCGCACCGAGACCACGGTCCCGCTGGTGTCGACCACCGCGGCCCGATCGGCCCGGCTGACGCGGGTCAGGCGGGCCAGGAACCCGTCGACGCCGATCGGCTCGTCGAGGGGCCGGTGGTAGCGGTGGATGATCTTCAGGTGCAGGCTGGCGTTGACGGCCATGCCCGCCAGGGCCGCCACCAGGCCGTCCACCACCAGGGGGAGCAGGGTGTGCAGCAGCAAGAGGAAGATCACCAGCTGGACCGCGCCGCCGGTGATCGAGGAGGTGGTGTAGCGGCCCAGCAGGGGGTAGCGCGCCCGGCGCAGGTCGGCGAAGGTGATGCGCAGGTTGAGGGCGAAGTTCCAGGCCAGCGAGACGCTGAAGGCCACGGCCCACGCCAGCAGCGGGTTCCAGCGCAAGACCACCCCGCAGACGTCGAGGAGGGTGAGGAAGATGACCAGGCCGCAGAGCCCGACCGCGGCGAACTTCCAGCGGCGGGCGCTGCCCGGCACGTCGCGCACCAGTGACCAGAGGTGGCGCAGGACCAGCCATCCCTGGGTGATGGTGGCCTTGCTCGTCCCCTCCCGGCGGGCCTCGAACACGAGGGGGACGTCGACCACCCGGATCCCGGATGAGCACACCAGGAGCTCCAGCAGGGTCTTGAACCCGACCGGGCGGAACTCCAGCCCGCGGAGCAGCGCGGTGCGGCACAGGAAGAAGCCGGTGCCGGGGTCCGTGCTGGCCCGGGCCTCGACGAAGATGGTGCGCGCGACCAGGTTCGAGCCCCGAGAGACCAGGCGACGGAAGCCCCCGCTCAGGCCCGCCAGGCTCCCACCCTCCACGTAACGGCTGGCGACGACCACGTCCGCCCCGGCGCGCTCGGCCTCCAAGAGCCGGGGGATGGTCTCCGGCGGGTGCTGGAAGTCGGCGTCCATGAGGCAGGCTGTCCGCCCTCGGGCCTCGTGCAGGCCCAGCACCGCGGCCGTGCTCAGCCCGCCGGCGCGGGCCCCGGCGGGCCGGTGCAGGAGACGCAGCCGCGGGTCCTGGCGGGCGGCCGCGGCCACCAGGTCAGGGGTGGCGTCATCGCTGTCGTCCACGAAGATGAGCTCGAACTCGATGCCCGCCAGGCTGGTCCGCAGCCGCTGCAGCAACTCGGGAATGTTGCCGGCCTCGTTGCGGGTGGGGATGACGACCGAGAGCTCGATCGCCTCCCGCTCGGGGGCGGTGCGGGGACCAGGCATCCGGCCGAGTATACCCCTGGGTTGCGCCGGCCCCAGGAGTCCGCGGTGCCCTGGCCGTCCGTCTGGGCCGGGGTGCCGTGGCCCGGACTGGGGGCGGGTGTGCGCTGGACGAGCGCGGGGGTGGCTCCTGGGGTCGGCCGGGGCTCGTGGCCGCCGCCCACTCTGGTGCGGGGGGGCGGCGGCGGCGGGAGGTCGCCCGCGTCGCAGGGGGGCGCTGAACCGGAGTCTCGGGGCGCGTCGGGACCCATCCCCTCGCAGTCGAGCACCCCCGGCACCCGGTGGCGGGGCCACCCAGCGGCAGTGCGCGCGACCCGCGACCATCGCCGCGCACCCGTGCGCCCGAAGGGGCGGGGCCACTCCGGCTCTGTGGCTCTCGGTCCGGGGCGGTCCCCGGCGGCCGACCGATCCCGGCGGGGCGGTGCCGTCCGTCGTCCAGCGGCGGCCTCAGGTCACCGCCGGACCACGGATGCTGCGCAGGGTCCGGACCAGGGTGCCGATCAGGATCACCCAGAGCACGGCCACGATCCCCAGGAGGGTCACCACCAGCCACTGGCCGATCGGGCCCAGGACCATCGGGGGATTGGGGACGAAGTGGGCTCCCCCGGTCGCGTAGCCGGGGATCGCGGCGGTGGCCACCAGGTGCTGAGGGCCGCGCCAGGTGGCCGTGTAGGGGAGCGTCGCCACCCCCAGGGCGCTGGTGGTCGCCGTTCCCAGCGGCACCGCGAGGGGGGTGTGGAATTCGGTGCTGACCACGAAGAACGCCACCGTGAGGCCGGCCGCCGGACCGCCGGTCGGCTAGGTGGCCACCGCGGTCAGCTGCAGGTGCGCCCCGGTGGCCACGGCGCTGAGCCGCAGGTGTGGGGCCCCGCCGGCGGGGCCGGCGGCCTGGACCGGGACCGTCGCCGCCAGCGCGAGGGCCGCTCCCAGTGACAGGGCCGCCGCCAGCAGACGCCGCTCAATCGTCCGGCACAGCTCCCACAGGCTCTTCATGACCGCTTCCTCCACATGGCCCAGGACAGGGAACCGCTGCGCTGGGTGCGTCCCGGGCTCGGGGGCGGACTGGACCCGTCGTGGCCGTCGCGGCCGTCGCGGCCGTGAAGCGCCTCCCCGGCGCCGACCTCGGCATGGCCGTGCAGGACGGCCCGGGCCGCGGCGGCGTCGGCCGCGGCGATCTCCTCCATCTCCGTCACCGGGAGGATGGGGAACACCCGGAACACCCGGAACAGCAGCATCAGCAGGAGGGGGATGGTGGCCAGGCCGGCCAGGGTGATGGTGACCGCCACCCAGGTGAAGTGGTAGGTGCCCCAGCCGGCGGGGGAGAGGGGATTGGTGACCAGGGGCTGGGTGGTGGGCGGAATGACGATCACCAGCCGCTTGATCCACAAGGTGACCACCACCAGGGTCGAGGCGGTGACCACCCCCGAGACCGTCCGGGTGCGGCGGAAGCCGAGGAGGAGCAGCGGCAGCAGGCCGCCACCGACCACGTAGACCCAGAACGGGAACCAGTAGTGCCCCACCAGGACCTGGCGCACCCAGGCGGCCTCGCCGGTGGTGCCCGGGTAGCCGTCGACCAGGAACTCGATGAACGTCAGGTAGAGGTAGGTCACGTCGAAGGCCACCAGCAGCCAGCCCGGCGGACGAAGTGCCGGGGCGTGATGAACGGCTCCAGGTGCCACACCCGGCGCATGGCGGCCACCGCCAGCACCACCAGGGCCCCCCGGAGTACAGGGCCGCGATCACGAAGTAGGTGCCCACTCAAGAATAACTTCCAAGTTTGCAGGTTGAGCGCCGGAAGCGCCCTTTCATCTGGGGCTCAGGGTGTAGTTGCGGGTGGGCTGGGTGTCGTGAGGTTGCAGCTGCAGCAGCTGCACACCCAGACGTGTATTCTCAGCGCACAGAGCATCCCACTCTTGGCGTGGAACAGCGACAACATCCTCAGGAGCCATAACTGCAATGTGGAGCGAAACGCCGATGGCGGAGGAAACTGCCTCCACTTGTACGCCAACCGGCCCTCCTCGTGCAGCGGGATTCGCCCTACCCCCTAGACACTGGTTCCAGACCCCCTGAATGGACACCCTCAATAAAGCCTATTGAACAACCCCACAAACCCCTGCAAGCACGACGGCACCACGAGATTGTTGTGTCCGCGAAAACACCCCCGCCGGTTGATCCGGCAGGGGTGTCACTGATGTTTTTCTATCCAGGTCCTCTATCGAAGCCGTATCAAGCAACCGTGAGGGTGCCCTCCATGAACCCGGGAGTAGCCATTGCCCCGCCCATGCCGCCTGGTGCAGTGCCGCAAGGGGTCATGCAGTGCCAGGTGTAGCTGCCCGATCCGCCCACGTGGAAGGTGAAGACTACCACCGCGGGTTCTTTCGGGCTGCCTGACGCAGCTGTTGGAGCTGGAGGGACGGGGACGTTTATCTTCAAGCTGGGAATCGTGAAGGTGTGGGAGAGGTTGGCGGTGGGTACGCTTGTCACCGACGAACCGTTCACCGTTTCGGAGCCTCCCGTCACCGCGCCGTACGGCGAGCTCGAAGGCAACGGTGCGGTCCCGTCATCCCAGTTGTAGATGGTGAGCACGACAGTGGAGTGCGCCGGGACGGTCATGTTTGCTGGTGAGTACTTCGGCGATCCACTGTGAACGATCATCTTGCCTGTCAGGATATTGGTGTAAAGATGCACGGTTACCGGACTTGCCGCCGGCGGCTTGGAGGAACTGCCGCAGGCGGCCAGCCCCAGCCCGAGCGCTGCGCTCAAGCTCAGCAGTACCGCCATGCGCAAAGACGCCGCCGCCTTTCCTGTGCTTTTCCATATGGTATTCATTTCATCACCTCCTTTTGCCAGCCCGTTTCGGGGTCTCGCTGCCGTCTCCGTGGGTTGAGATTCATGCGACTCCTGTATTGGGGTTATCTTCCTCTGCAAGCCTCGGCAGCCTTCGTGCTACGCGGATCAGGGTGGCAAGCAAGGTCAGCCAAACCAGGGCGACGATAAGAAGGAGCACGCCCACGAAGACGCGCCCCACGGTCGAAAGCGGTCTTGCAAGGTTTGCCGTCGCGTAGAGCTTTCCCGGCTGCGAGTGGGTCACCTGGTACCAGGTGGACGCCGTGAGGCCATGCGTGGCGGAAGCCCTGGTGGTGGAGCCGGCACCGCCACCGAGGACAGCGACGAACTCTTGATTGCCACTCCAGGTCGGCTCGTAAGCAACCTCTGCGGTGCCACCTGGTGCTACTCCGGCCGTCCCGATCGGGGCCAGCTGGCGACTGCCAAACTCTGTGGTGACAACGAAGAAAGAGACTCTCTCGCCGGTGGCGGCCGGCCCCGGTGCCAGGTGGGCGGTGAGCGCCAGCACGGCAGGATCGCTCGCTTGCGGGCTCACCGAGAGGGTGAGGCTGGGATCAATCTGGGCGGCAGGCTTGGCAGCCGGACTCACCGGGACATTCCGGGCAGCCGGCAACGCTTGGTGACCCTTGGCTTGCACGGCGCCCCAAGCAGGAATAGCGGGACCCAGGGAAAGAGTGCCTGCAAGTAGAACTGTAACAATGAGCAGCTTTTTCATGATGCCTTCGCCGGAACCGGTGCTTGTGCTGCTGCCGTAATGCTCTTGCCCACTGCCTCCCCGCCGCCGGCCACGGCGCCCGCCTTCTCCTCGACCTCTTCGATCTCGGTGACCGAGAGGATGGGGACGAAGCGGAAGAGGATCAGCAGCAGTAATGGTATGGCGGCCATTGCTCCAAGGGTTATGGAGACAGAGACCCAGGTGAAGTGGTAGGGGGCCAGGGTGCCGGTGATCGTGTTGTAGGTGGCCGGGACCACGACCATCAGCACTCGCTTTATCCAGAAGGTCACATTGATGCACGCTGCTGCAAAGACGATCCACCCGGTATGGCGCGTCCGGGGCATGGCCACGATGAGAAGGGGAAGAGCTAGCCCCATGACGACCACGAGCCAGAACCAGGGGGCATAAGACCCGACGAGCAGGGCTCGGAAAACGGCGAGCGTTGCGGGTTGACCGTGGTACGCGCCGGGGAGGAAATCGGCAACTGTCAGGTACAGGTAAAGGGCGCCCAGTGTTGCCAGGATGTAACTCAGGCGGACGAAGTGCCGTTCGGTGATGAAGGGCTCGAGGTGGAACATGCGCCGCAGCATGGCTACAGAGAGGATCACCAGGGCGACGCCCGAGTAGAGGGCTGCCACTACGAAATAGGGCGCCCAGAGGCTCTCGCTCCACCATGGACGTGTGCTCGATACGGCGAAGGCCCAGGCGAGAACCGAATGCACCGAGACGGCAAGCGGGATGATCATGATCGCGAGCAGGCCTACCGAACGGTGCAGGAGATGCCGCTGGGCCTTGCCGCCCTGCCATCCCCACGAGAGCTTCTCCCAGAGTAGTCTGCGCAGCCTCCCAGCCTTTGCTCCCATCGTCTTCCGCGCCTCTACAAGGTCGGGGATGAGGGGAAGGTAGAAGAAAACAAGCGTGGCGAAGCCGTACGTAAGGATAGCGAGCGAGTCCCAGATGAGCGGCGAGGAGAGATTGGGCCGGTAGAAGAACTCCAGCATACGGGCGGGCTGACCTACGCTCGGAATGATGCAGAGAGCCCCGACGAACACTGTGACCACCGCGGTTGCCTCTGCTATGCGGGTAAGCGGCGCCCGCCAGCCAGCTCCGGTAAGCCTCAGGATGGCAGAGACCACCGCCCCTCCGTAGCTCACACCTATGATGGTGATGAAGTTGGCTATGTAGACACCCCAGAACGAGTCCTTGGTGTAGCCCCCTACGACTTTCCCGTCACGGAGCTGGATGATCCAGGCAAAAAGCCCCAGGGCCACCACTGCGGTGAGGATGCCAACGAGGAGCCAGTACCCCGCGCGGGGCTCTTGTGTCATGGGGCGGACTGCTGCCTGGTGGAGATCGGCTTGGTGGGGATCGGGAGACCGGCGCTCACTTTCCATAGCCGCCGCCTCTGTGGTCGAGGCTGATCTTGTCATCGATTGAACGGTTCACCGGCAAGAACCTCCTTCTAACCACTGATGGCGCTGCTGGCGTTCAGGTCCTGCCCGTAGCCGGGGATGTAATAAACTCTCGGATGGGTCCCGAGCTCCTCCTTCAGCCGTACGGCCCCGTTTTCCCTCAGGAACTTGGCGATCCGGATCAGCTTCCCCTGGCCGTTCACCGCTACGTCGGTGGTGAGGTCGCCTATGTAGATGACCCCCATAGGGCAACCTGCCACGCAGGCGGGGAGCATGCCGTGGGGCAGGCGGGCGGCGCACCAGACACACTTGCCGACCGTTCCCTCGATCTGAGGGACAGGCCACTCAGCGTTCTGCTTGAAAGGCTGGCGGGGGGCCGGAGGTGGTTTGGAGCCGTTGAAGTAGCGGGCTTCATAGGGGCATGCTGCCATGCAAGTACGGCATCCTATGCACACGTTCTGGTCGATGAGGACCAGTCCCTCGTCCGTGCGGAAGGTGGCTCCCACGGGGCACACCGCCTGGCATGGGGGATCCTCGCACATCATGCACGGCCTGGGCAGGTGGTAGGTCTGGCCGGCAGCACTCTGCAGCTTGTAGACCTTTATCCATTCCTGGTCCTTGGGGAGATAGTGAGCCTGCTGGCAGGCCGCGGTGCACGCCTTGCAACCGTCGCAGTAACGCAGGTCGAGGATCATGCACCACTGGTGCTTGGCCCCGGCCTTGACCGCGTGCCCGGCATCCACCGCCCGGTAGGGCACGAGGTCGATCCGGCTGGCGGCCGCGGCGCCGAGGCCCATGGCGCCAAGGTAGCTGAGGAAGGTGCGACGGCCGAACTGCTTCCGGCCGTCCCCGGGCAGCCCCGCCCCGGCGTCGGGCCGGGGCGGGGGGCCGGCGGGCGGCTGCGGGGCTGCAGCGGGGCCGCGGTCGTGGGGCGGGGGGGTGAGGGTGGCCATGGTGGTCAACTCCTCAGGCGATCTCGAGGGTGCCCTTCATGTAGCCTGCCTCGACCATGGGGCCGCCCATGCCGGTGGCGCCGGTGCCGCAGGGCGTCATGCAGGCCCAGGTGAAGGTGCCCGCCTTGGTGGCGTGGAAGGTGAAGGTGACCACCGCCGGCTGACGGTCGCCGTTGGGCTTGGGGGTGGCCGGTGAGGCGGGGATGGGCACGTTGATCCCTAGCGCGGGCACGGTGAAGGTGTGCGAGATGGCGGTCACGGGGATGCTGGTGACCGGTGCCCCGTTGACGGTCTCCGTGCCGCCGGTGACCGCCCCGTAGGGGGAGGTCGCGGCGAGCGGCGCCGCGCCGTCGTCGTAGTTGTAGATGGTCAGGATCACGGTCGACCCCTTGGGCGCGACCAGGTCGGCCGGGGAGAAGGCGGGGCCGTCCGAGGGCCCGACGATGGGCCCGGTGAGGATCGTCGTGTACAGGTGCACGGTGGGCGCCGCCGCGGGGGCGACGGAGGCGGGGGTGCCACCGCAGGCCGCGGCCGCGATCCCCAGGATCACGGTGAGCGAGACGCCGGCGATCAGCTCGGCGATCCGGCGGGAGAGGTGCTGGGCTGTGGTCGGTGCCGCCGGGGTGGGGGTCATCTCGATGTCTCCTGGGTGGTGGGTGGCGCCGTCGGCGGGGTCGCTGACGGCATGAGCGTCATCCTCGTGGGCGGGGCGCACCAGCGGGAGCGTCGAAATCCCCACCTGCCGACGGGAGAAAACACGTATAGATGGGCCGTCCCGGTGACCTATCCTTTCCCTGTGTCCATTCAGGGGGTCTGGAACCAGTGTCTGTAGGGGGTAGGGCGAATCCCGCTGCACGAGGAGGGCCGGTTGGCGTATAAGTGGAGGCAGTTTCCTCCACCATCGGCGTTTCGCTCCACATTGCAGTTATGGCTCCTGAGGATGTTGTCGCTGTTCCACGGCAAGAGTGGGATGCTCTGTGCGCTGAGAATGCCCGTCTGGGGACGGAGATTGAGCAACTCCGGGCGCTGATAGCGGCGTTGCGCGCCCGGGGCGGAAAGCACTCCGGCAACTCCTCGATCCCGCCGTCGAAGGACTCCATCGCGGCGAAGGCTCAGCAGCGAGCGGGGCGGAGACAGTCGAAGTCGCAGCGAGTGCGCTCCCCGGACCGCAAGCCAGGCGGACAGGTGGGTCATCCCGGGAGCGGCTTGGAGCCAACTGCGGATCCCAACCGGAGCGAGCGGGTCGAGCCGCCGATGGAGTGTTCAGGCTGCGGAGGGAGGCTCGCCGGGGCCACCAAGTTGAGCGACGGATGGGCGCAGATCTAGGACATTCCGCCGATCGAGTTGGAGCGGGTGCACTGGCTGTTGGCCCGCCACCAATGCGCGGACTGCGGGAAGATCACCACGGCGGCCCCTCCTTTCGGGCCCGCGTGGTGCGTGTCGAACGGGCCCAACGTGAACGCTGCCGCCATCCTGCTGGGGAATGAGGGGAACGTACCGCTGGAGGGAACCGCGACGCTCATGGAGTCGTTGCTGGCGGCGCCGGTGTCGACAGCGTTTGTGGCCCTCGCGCAGAAGCGGTTCGCCGACGGGCTGCAGCGTGGCGGCCTGGACGAGGCGATGGGCAGTGCCCTGCGGGCGGAAGCGGTCTTGTGTGGCGATGAGACCCCGGTCAACCTCCTCGACGACCGCCGCGATGAGAACGGCGCCGCGACCACTGGGGCCGCCCACGTGGTCACCCTGCGGACCCCCGACGAGCGGCTGGTGTGGCTGCGTCCGACTCCAGCTCGCTCCAGCGTGGCCCTCAAGCATCTCGGCGTCCTGGATGGCTGGCAGGGCGTGCTGGTGCGCGATGACTACGCGGGCTGGTACCAGTTCGACGAGGGTCTGGCTGGAGTGCAGCAATGTGTCGCCCACTTGATCCGTC
>JAKABB010000081.1 GCA_021802045.1 bacterium | reverse complement strand
GAGCGGCAGCTCAGCCCCCTCGGTGAAGACCGGCTCGGCCTCCACCAGCCCCCCCGCCCGGGCCGCGCGACGCTCCTCGGTCCGGGGCACCGGCGGGGCCACCGCCACCAGCGGCTCGGCCGAGTCCTCCTCCGGCCGCTCCACCGGCTCGTCCGCCGCCAGCCGCACCGCGGGCCCGGTCCGCCCCAACACGCGCCGCACCGTGGTCACCGAGAGGCCCACTTGGGCGGCGATCTGGCGCTGGTTCTGGCCCTCTCGGCTCAGGGCCAGGATTCGTGCCGCCACTTTCTCGGTCACCTTGGACGCACCCTTGGGTCCGTGCGGCCGGGGCAGCAGTCCCGCCACCGCATCCTCTGCGTAGGCCCGCTTCCAGCGCCACACGGTGACGGTGGTGGTGTCAAAGCCCTCGGCGACCGCCCCCACCTTGGCCGCCCCACTCCGGAGGAGCTGGACCGCAGCCAGCCGGCGCCCCACCGGGTCGCCCGCCGCCCAACTGTGGGTGGCCCAGCCCTGGATGAAGAGCTGGCCCCCCGCCTCCGTCTCCAGCAGGGCGGCCAGCGGGCCCACGGGCCGGGCCTCCCCGGGGGCGAGGGGAAGGATCGCCTGCCCGGTTCGAGTCCCCATCCGGCCTCCAGAATCCGACCGAAACCTTACATCTATTATGGCGCCTCACGAGCCAGATGTCAAGCCTAAATCGGCACTTTCTGAATACGAACCGGGCCTACCTGGACGGCGCTATGTCAACAGGTCTGGCGTCTTCACCGTCAAGGACAACCAGCGCACCCTGCGGGAGACCCTGCAGGCGCTGGGCGCCGGCTCTTTTTCGAGTTCCATGTCGAGCGTCGGAACGTCGGCCCGGTCATCGAAGAGTGCCCAGCGCAGCGGCTCACCATGACCGTCGAAGAGGCAGCCGTCGTGCTTGGCATCTCCCGCGCGACCGCCTACGACGCAGTGAGCCGGGGCGAGATTCCCGGCAGCCGCATCGGCAGCCGCATCCTCATCCCCAAGGTGCCGCTGGAGCGGTTGCTGGACGGTGCCGGAGAGGCCGGTGACGACGAACCGAAACCGTAACTGCACACAAGCCTTATTTACGGTTGTAGAATAAACGTAAGTAAGGAGCAGCCATGGCTACGGTTATCCGCCGCCGCTGGTTCAGCGAGCACGCCGGTCCCTCCCGCAAGGACAACCGCGGGTGCGAGTACGAAGCCTACGTGCCGGACCCCCTGGGCGGCCGGGCCTTTGTCATCGAGGGGGACGTCGCTGCCGACATTGCCGACGCCGAAGCCGCCATCACCCGCCTCAACGTCGAGGCGACCAGCCTCGTCGATACCGAGTCTCTTGCCCGCATCCTGCTCCGGGCGGAGTCCGTCGCCTCCTGTCGGATCGAAGGACTCGAGATCGGGGCACGACGGTTGCTGCGAGCAGAAGCAGCCCGAGACCTTGGCGACGACCCGCGAGACGTCACGGGCGTCGAAGTCCTCGGGAACATTGATGCCATGACGTACGCAATCGAGCACGTCAGGCCCGGCGAGCAGATCACGACCGATCTCATCCTCGGCGTGCACCAGCGCCTCATCGCCAACACGAGACTTGAACCGTACGGCGGGAAGTTCCGTGAGCAGCAGAACTGGATCGGCGGGAGTGAATACAACCCCTGTGCGGCCGCTTTCGTCCCCCCGCCGCCGGAGTACGTCGCCGACCTCGTCACCGACCTCGTCACCTTTTCCAACGACGACTCGCTTCCCGCCGTCGCCCAAGCAGCCATCGCGCACGCCCAGTTCGAGACGATCCACCCCTTCGTGGACGGCAATGGGCGAACCGGGCGAGCCCTCATCCACCTGATCCTTCGCCGCCGAGGGTTGGCACCGCGGGTGCTCCCGCCGGTCTCGCTCATCTTGGCGACGTGGTCGAAGGACTACATCGACGCACTCACTGCCTGCCGCTACCGAGGACCGGCGACGTCGAGAAGGGCGAGCGACGGCGTCAACCTGTGGATCGGACGCTTCGCCACGGCGTGCACGAGAGCAGTCGAGGACGCCTCGTCGTTCGAGCGTCGGGCGCGGGTCATGGAAACGGAGTGGCGGGAACGTCTGGGGCGAGTCCGTGCCCGTTCGTCAGCCGACCTTCTCCTCCGGCTCCTCGTCGGTGCCCCAGTCATCTCGGTAAGCAGCGCGGCGAACCTCATCGGCAGAAGCTTCGTCCACACGAATGAAGCCGTATCGCGTCTCGTCGAGGCCAGCGTCCTGAAGCAGGTGACCGTCGGTCGCCGGAACCGAGCCTTCGAGGCGCCTGACATCATCGCTGCCTTCACGGACTTGGAGCGCCAGCTCGCAAGTCCCGAGGGCGACACTCGCACGAGCGAGCCTGTGCGTCGTGTGCCACGGCGGCAGTGACCAATTTTCCCCCTTCATAGAGAGCGGGTGGAAGTCGCACAAGGGCCATGGGCGGGTCGAGCGGCGGGCCCTGCAGGCGAGCACCGCACTCAACCGCTACCTCGCCGGCCCGGACGCGCCCGCGCCCTTCCGGCACCGGGCCCAGGTCTTCCGGATCCAGCGCGACGTCTTCGACCTGGATGGGCGCCCGCGCTCCCACGAGATCGCCGTGGGCGTGACCAGTCTCCCGCCGGAGCGGGCGGACCCGGCCCGGCTGCTGGCGCTGGTGCGCGGCCACATGAGGATCGAGAACCGGGTCCACTGGGTGCGGGACGTCACCCTGGGCGAGGATCGCTGCCAGGTCCGGACCGAGCGGTCGCCCCACGCGATGGCGAGCTTGCGCAACCTGGCGATCGGGGCGCTCCGGCTGGCTGGGGAGGCGAACATCGCCAAAGGCCTGCGCCGGGCCGGGCGCGATCCGACGCGGGCCCTCCAGCTGCTGGGGCTGTAGCCTCCGCCTCCACCCCCCGCCCGCGACCATCTTCCCGCCGGGCGGGTGTCCCCCTGCGCCCCGAGAGCATTCCCGAGCCCCCGCTGCGGGGACGTTCGGGAGCAGCAAGGCCCCCTCGCGCTCCCCCTCGGGGGTGACCGGTGCCTGCGGGTGGACGCCCTCCCACTACCAGCCCTCTTGATCCCGCCGACTTTGCCGATGACCGTGCCCGGGGCCCGCCCACCTGCGTTGACAAGCCTCGGCGCCACGCCTATTGTACGGAGAGGCAGTAAGTGGCGAGGTCCACGGGGTCGCTGCGGTGCCCGGGCCGCCGGGGCCGTTGGGCCGGAGGAGAGGAGATCATGGAGCGAGCCTGCTGGCAGCGGCGGTTCATCTCACTTGCAGCCCTGGTCGCCACCCTGGCCCTGGCCAGTTGCGGGCAGGCCCCGCATCCGGGCAGGACCCGCCCGGGGCGGCCGGTGTCGGGAGGCACGGTCAACTTCGCGGGGTATGTCGGCGAGGGCCCCTCGTACCTGTTCCCGATGTACACCTCCTCCTACTGGGACGTGGGCTACGTCCCCTGGTTCAGCTACCTGATGTGGCGACCGCTCTACGTCTGGGGCACTGACGGCAAGCCGCTCTTCAACGCCCAGCGGAGCCTGGCCTACCGCCCCGCGTTCAGCACCAACGCCGCCGGCGACACCGTCGCCGCCATCACCCTCAAGCCCTGGCGGTGGTCGGACGGGCGCCCGCTCACCACCCGGGACGTCCAGTTCTGGATGAACCTCCTGGAGGCCAACAAGGCCAACTGGGCCCCCTACGTGCCGGGCAAGTTCCCCGACAACGTGAAGTCCATCCAGTACCCCTCGGCGCGCAAGTTCGTCATCACCTTCAACGGCGCCTACAGCGCCAACTGGCTGCTGGGGAACCAGCTCAGCCAGATCACCCCCATCCCCCAGCGCGCCTGGGACAAGGTCTCGGCGTCCAGCCCGGTGGGGAACTACGACATGACCCCCGGCGGGGCCCGACGGGTGTACGCCTACCTGCAGAAGCAGGCGGCCACCGTCGCCACCTACGCCACCAACCCGCTCTGGCAGGTGGTCGACGGGGCCTGGGAGATCAGCTCCTACACCCCGGTCACCAACTACGTCGCCTTCAAGCCGAACCCGGACTACTCCGGCACGGTCAAGCCCCGGCTCCACCGCTTCGTCGAGGTGCCGTTCACCTCCGCGGCGTCGGAGTTCAACGCGCTGGAGTCCGGCCGGCTCCAGTACGGGTACGTGCCCCTCAACGACCTGAGCGCCATCCCGTCCCTGAAGGCGAAGGGCTACCGGATCGTCTACTGGCCCCAGTACACCTGGGGCGGCGTCATCCTCAACTACGCCCCCAAGGATCCGGCCACCCCGATCCTCAAGCAGCTGTACGTGCGGGCCGCCATGACCCACCTCATCAGCATGGGGGCCATCCTGCGCGACCTGGAGCACGGGCTCGGCTACTACGCGGCCGGGCCCATTCCGAACCCGGGCGGGACCAACCCCCTGGTCTCCAGCTACGCCAAGCACGACCCCTACCCCTACAGCGTCTCGGCCGCCAAGCGGCTCCTCACCAGCCACGGCTGGAGGGTGGTGCCGAACGGGGTCAGCACCTGTCAGAACCCGGGCACCGGCCCCAACCAGTGCGGCGCCGGCATCCGGCGGGGCGCGCCGCTGCAGTTCACCCTGCTCTCCCAGGTCTCCAGCCCGCTCAACGCCGCCATCACCCAGCTGCTGAAGTCCACCTTCTCCCTGGCCGGGATCGACCTCACCCTGCACATCGTCAACTCCAGCACCGAGCTCACCCTGGAGGGGAATTGCATCGGGACCTCGACCTGCGCCTGGCAGCTGAACTACAGCATGGAGTTCTGGCCCTGGGGCTGGCCCGACTGGTACCCGACCGGGAGCGAGCCCTTCGGCTGCGGCTCCAGCAGCAACTACATGAACTGGTGCGACCCCCAGACCCAGCGGCTGATCCAGGCCACCCACCTCAGCTCCAGCGTGGCGGCCCTCCACGCCTACGACAGCTACATCGCCAAGGAGGAGCCGTTCATCGCCCTGCCCATGCCGGTCTTCCGGGTGTCGGCCGTGAAGGACAACCTCCACGGGGTGGCACCCCAGGACCCGTACCTGGGCCTCTACCCCAACGACTGGTACTACACCAAGCAGCCTGGCGGCGGATGAGCGGGGGCGGGACCCGGCCCGCCGGGGCCGCCCCCTCCCGGGCCGGCGGGGCCGGCGGGGCAGGCGCGGCCCGCATCGTCGCCGCCGCCGACCACCCGCCGGGAGGACTCCGTGAGCCTTGTGATCTACGAGCGCCGGGGCGCCCTGGCCTGGTTGACCCTGAACCGACCCCGCAAGCTGAACGCCCTCAGCGGGGCCCTGGTCGACGAGCTGCGCGGCGCGCTCCGGCGGGCGGCCGGCGACGACGAGGTCCGGGTCGTGGTGCTCACCGGGGCCGGGCGCGCCTTCTCGGCCGGCTACGACCTGGCCGAGGAGGGCGATCCCGGCCCCGCCGGCGCCGCCGCCTGGCACGTGGCCCTCTCCCACGACGTCGAGGCCACCATGGAGCTGTGGGCCCTGCCCAAGCCCACGCTGGCGGCGGTGCGGGGCTGGTGCCTGGCCGGTGGCTGCGAGCTGGCCATGGCCTGCGACCTCATCGTGGCCGCCGAGGACGCGCGCTTCGGGGAGCCGGAGATCCGCTACGGTGCGGGGCCCGCCACCCTGCTGATGCCGTTCGTCCTGGGACAGAAGCGGACCAACGAGCTGCTCTTCACCGGTGACGCCATCCCGGCCTCGACCGCGGAACGGCTGGGCCTGGTCAACCTGGTGGTCCCCGCCGACGAGCTGGAGGCGGCCGCCACCCGGCTGGCCCAACGGGTGGCCCTGGCCCCGCTCCCGGTCCTGCGCCTCACCAAGATCGCGCTGACCCGGGCCTACGAGGCGATGGGCCTGCGGCAGGCGGTCAACGCCAACCTCGACCTCTCCGCGGTGCTCAACGCGGCGGACACGCCCGAGCAGCGGGAGTTCGACCGGATCGTGGCCTCCCAGGGGCTGAGGGCCGCCCTCGCCTGGCGCGACGGCCGCTACGGGGCGTCGCTCGACCCGGGCCGCGACGACCTCCCGCGGGCCGAGCCGCCGCCACCGCTGGCGGCCGCCGGCAGCGGCCGATGACGCCCGGCGCCGCCGCCACCCCGCCCTTCCCGGGCGACGTGCTCTGGCTGGAGCAGGCGCTGGCCGACGAGGACGGGACGGCCTGTGCGCCCCTGGCCGGCCGGCTGGCCACCGACGTCTGCATCATCGGGGGCGGCTTCACCGGGCTGTGGACCGCCCTGGAGCTGCGCCAGCGCCACCCCGACGTCGGGGTGGCGCTGGTGGAGGCCGCCGGCTGCGGCTTCGGCGCCAGCGGGCGCAACGGCGGCTGGGCCTCGGGGTGGTTCGACGCGCTCGATGGGCTGCTGGCGCACTTCCCGCCCGACCACGCCGTGTGGCTGGCCGATGAGGTGGCCACCGGGATCGCCCAGATCGGGGAGATCGCCGCCACGGAGGGGTTCGATTGCGGCTTCCGCCCCATGGGAGGCCTGTGGGCCGCGGCGGCCCCCGCCCAGCTCGGAGCCTGGGGCGCGGCGGTGGCGGCCTGCCGGGCCCTCGACCGGGCCGACCGCCTGGAGCTCCTCGGGGCGGACGCGGTCCGGGCGCGCACTGGGTCGCCTCTCCTGCTGGGGGCCGCGCGCCACCCCGACGCCGCCGCGGTCCACCCGGGACGGCTGGCCCGGGGGCTGCGGCGCGTCGCGCTGCGCCGGGGGGTGCGCCTCTTCGAGGGCTCGCCGGTGCTGCGGATCGTGCCCGGGCGGCCGGCGATCGTCCAGACCCTGGCGGGGCACGTGGAGGCCGACCAGGTGGTGGTCGCCGCCGGGGCCTGGAGCGCCTCCCTGCTGCCCCAGATGGCCCGGGCCTACGCCGTCATCGGCACCCACATCGTGGCCACCGAGCCGGTGGCAGAGCTGCTCGGCGACACGCCCCTGGCGCGCGGGGAGCTGCTCAGCGACGCCCAGGTGTCGGTGCACTACGCCCAGGTGAGCCCCGACCAGCGGATGGTCTTCGGGCGCGGCTTCGGCCGGCTCGGGCCCGGGGCGCGGGTCATCCCCGGCCACTTCGCCGACCGGGGCCTCTCGCGCGCCATCGCCGCCGACCTGCGGCGGTGGTTCCCGCAACTGGCCTCCGCCCAGATCACCCACGCCTGGGGGGGGCCGGTCGACCTCACCCCGACCCACCTGCCGTTCGTGGCCACCCTGGGGGCCCACCGCAACCTCCACTGCGGCCTCGGGTACTCCGGCAACGGGGTGGCGCCCAGCGTCCTGGTGGGGCGGGTGCTGGCCTCGGTGGCGACCGCGGCCGACGACGCCTACGCCGCCTGCGCCCTGGCCGCCGGGCCGCGGGCCTGGTGGCCACCGGAGCCGCTGGCCCGGGCGGGGGCGGCGGTGGTGCGGGCCGCGGTCCTGCGCGCCGACGGGGCGGAGGCTCAGGGCCACCGGGCCGGTCCCCTCAGCCGGGGGATGCGCAGGCTGCTCACCTCCCAGCGCCTGTCGCTCCCGGCCCGCCGCCGACCCTGACCCCCCGTCCGCCCCAACCGGGGCCGGCCGGTCTCCACCGGGGCCGGCGCCAGCTGGGCCCTCAGGACGGCTGCCGCGACCGCGACAGGCGCCGGACCACCGCCGGGAGCACCGTCCCGATGGGCTCCCGCAGCACGGCGTCGGCCACGCGGTCGTAGGGCGTGGGTTGCTGGTTGACCAGCACCAGGCGGGCCCCGGCCCGCCGGGCCAGCGCCGGGAGCCGGGCCACGGGATGCACCGCCAGGGAGGTGCCCACCGCCCAGAAGCAGTCGCAGGCCTGGGCCGCCGCCTCGGCCCGGTGGAGGTCCGCGGCCACCAGCGGTTGCCCGAAGGAGACCGTGGCCGACTTCAGCAGGCCGCCGCAGTCGAGGCAGCGGGGGTCGGCCTCGCCGGCCCGAACCCGGGCCAGGGCGGTCTCCATGGGGGCCCGCCGCCCGCAGCTGAGGCAGGTGACCTGGCGCAGGGTGCCGTGGATCTCGATGACGCGCTGGGGGCTGGACCCGGCGAGCAGGTGCAGGCCGTCGATGTTCTGGGTCACCAGTAGCTCCAGGTGTCCCAGGCGCTCCAGCTCGGCCAGGGCCAGGTGGCCGGCGTTGGGCACGGCCGTCCAGGCCGGGTGGTGCAGCCGCTCCTGCCAGACCCGCTCGCGCAGGGCGCCGTCGCGCAGGTAGGCGTCGATGGCGCTCCGCCGCTCCGCCCCCGGGTCGCGGGTCCACACCCCGTCCGGTCCCCGGAAGTCGGGGATGCCGGACTCGGTGGAGATGCCGGCACCGGTCAGGACCACCACCCGCCGGGCGGCACCAAGCCACTCGGCCACCACCGCCAGCTCCACCACCGTCACCGCAGCACCACCTCCCGGCCGGCCACCGCGATCCCGATCGTGCCCGGGCCCGGGGCGCCGCCGACCGCGCGGAGGCCCGGGGGTTCTCCGCCCATCCAGGAGCGCAGGCGCTCCACCGCCCCGCCCAGCTCGACCCAGCGGAGCGTCCCGAGGGGCCCGGGGCCACCGCTGGGCCCCATCCCCGGGTGCGGGCCGTCCCCCCCTCCCACGCGATGAAGAAGGGGAGCCGCTCCGGACCGGTGAAGCCCCGCATCCCGGTGCTGCGCCAGCGGAGCTCGGGGCTGGCGGGCGTCCGGCGGGCGCCGGGGGCCACCGGCTCGCCGATCCGGGCCGCGCAGGCCTCGATGTCGCCGGTGCGCAGCGCCACCCCCAGGGCGCCTCCCCCGGCGCGGGAGACCCGGGCCACCAGCCGTCCCAGGGCGGCCCCCTCAGCCGCCAGCGGGTCCACCACCGCGATCAGCTCCAGGTAGGTCTCGCCCAGGGGGACGATGCGGTTGGCGGTGCCCCAGGCCGGGTGCCGCCCGCCGGGGTGGGAGGCCAGGCCGGTCCCCGCCTCCAGCTGGGCGGCGGCCCGGTCCAGGTCGGCCACCGCCACCAGCACGTGGTCGATCGCCGGAGCGCGCGCCACCACCAGCGGGCCTATGCGGTCGGCGCCGCCCGGACCTCGACCTTGCCGTCGACGACCCGGACCTCGTACACCGGCAGGGCGACGCAGGCCGGCCCGTGCACCACCCGGCCATCGGCGGTGTCGAAGGCCGAGCCGTGCCAGGGGCAGGTGACCACCTCGGCGTCCAGGCTGCCCTCCTGGAGCGGGCCGCCCGCGTGGGGGCAGACCGCGGCGACCGCGGAGAGGGCGGCTCCGCGCCGCGTCAGCAGGACCGGGACGCCCCGGGCCTCACGGCGAACCAGGCCCCCCTCGGGGACGTCGGCCTCCTCGGCGACGGCGGTCCAGCGCCGGGGCCCGCTGACCCACGCGTTGCGGTTCACCTGGGCCCCCTGGCGGAAGATCAGGTCGCCACCGAGGTACCCCGCGCTCATGGCGGCGCCGAAGCCGGCGGTGGAGAGGAGCAGGGCCGGGCGGCGGGCGCCGGCCAGCCGGAGCAGGAACGAGCCGGCGAAGCAGGCCAGGGCGCCGGTGTTGAGCAGGCCGTGGGCCAGGCCGGTGCGGCGCTCGAGCCCATGGCTGTCCTGCCAGTCGGCGATCCCGGTGACGGCGGCGGCCGCACCCCCGGCGCAGCCCAGGCCGATCAGCACGTCGGCGCCCCGTCCCAGCGGGGTGGCCTCGCCGCCGCTCAGCAGGTCCAGGGCCGCGGCGCCGCTCCAGGCGCCGAGGGGCAGGTCGGTGAGGGCGGGGTGGAGGGGATGGCCCAGCCAGGTCCCGTTCAGCAGGTCCTTGGCCCGGCGGGCCGGGGGGCCGGCGGCGGCCAGGCGGCCGCCGATCCGGCTCTGGATCGCCTCCGCCAGCGGGTCGAGGAAGGTCAGCCGGTCGAGGACGCGATCGATGAGGGTGGTGATCACGGGCGTCTCCCCTGGTGGGTGGCCAGCCTTCAGTGTCGCGCTTTCCGACACCCCTGGCCACGCCGCGCCGGCCGCTCCGATGGTTTCGCCGCCTTGACAATGCGCGTCGGGGCTTCCTACGGTGCCCCCGGGCCCCGTGGGGGCCCGGGCCGAGCCGGCGTGACCGGGCCCTCAGGGTGGTGCGAGGGCGCAGGTGTTGATCGCGATCCTGGAGCGTGACCCGGACGATGCCGCGCTGGCCCTGCTGATGGCCGGCCGGAGCCAGGCCGACGAGGTCCTGGCCGTCGGGTCCCGCGAGCAGCTGCTGGACCTCCTGCGGGAGGGCGAGGCGGCGGCGGTGGTGGCCGACGCCGCCCTCCTGGGCGGGGCGGCCGGGGTGACCGGCCTGCGCCAGGAGAGCGACGTGCCCCTGGTGGTGCTGGACGGGACCGGAGAGGGCCTGCCCCGCCTGATGGAGGCCGGCGCGGACCACGTGCTGGCCAAGCCGTTCCCGCCCGGGGACCTGCGCGCCACCGTCCAGGCGACCCTCCGCCGCCAGCGGGTGGAGCGCGTCGGCCGCGGGCGCACCCTGGCGGTGGGCCCGCTGACGGTGGAGCCCGCGGGCCGCAGCGCCCGGATCGAGGGCCGTCGGGCCTTCCTCAGCCCCCGCGAGGCCGACCTGCTGGAGTACCTGGCCCTCAACGCCGGGACGACGCTCTCGCCGCGCCAGATCATCGAGGGGGCGTGGGGCGGCGACCCCGAGGCCACCCCGGCCGCGGTCACCATGTGCGTCCATCGCCTGCGGCGCAAGCTGGAGCGGGACCCGCGCCGGCCCGTCGTGCTCCGGACCCGCCGCAACATCGGTTACGTCCTCCTGCCCGCGCCCCCGGCCGGCACCCGCGGCCGTCCGGCCCCGGGCGGTGGCTGACGGGTGGCACCTTCGGGCCCGGTCCTGCTGACGGGGGCCACCGGGTTCGTGGGCCGGGCGGTGCTCCGGGCCCTGAGCCAGCGCGGCTACCCGGTGCGAGCCCTGGCCCGGGATCCCGGGCGCCTGCCGGCCGCCCCCGGGCTGACGGTGGTGGGGGGGGGCCTGCTCGACCCCTCGGCGGTCCTGGCGGCCGCGCGCGGCTGCGCCGCCGCCATCCACTGCGCCGCCGACTACCGGCTGGCCCTGCGACCGGTCGAGATCGAGGCCATGATCGCCACCAACGTGGGCGGCACCGTCGCGGTGCTGGCCGCGGCCCGCCAGGCCGGCCTGCGGCGCGTCGTCCACTGCAGCACCGTGGGGGTCCTGGCCTTCACCGCCGCCGGCCGGGTCTGCGACGAGTCGGACGTGGCCCAGGACCCCGGGCGGCTGGCCGGTCCCTACAAGCGCTCCAAGTGGGCCGCGGAGCGCCTGGCCCTGGCCGCGGCCGGCCCGGACCTGGAGGTGGTGGTGGTCAACCCCAGCACGCCGGTGGGGGCCGGCGACATGCGGCCGACCCCCACCGGTCAGGTCATCGCCGACTTCCTTGGGGGCCGGATCCCCGCCACCGTGGCCACCGGGCTCAACGTGGTCGACGTCGAGGCCGTCGGCCGCGGCCACGTTGACGCCCTGGAGCGCGGGGTCAGCGGGCGCTCCTACATCCTCGGGGGCCGCAACTGCACCCTGGCCCAGCTCCTGGGCTGGGCCGCCGCCGCCGCCGGCCGGCGGCCCCCGCGCTGGCGACTCCCCTA
>JAKABB010000080.1 GCA_021802045.1 bacterium | reverse complement strand
TCGGGACCGCCCCCACAGGCCGGGCCCCCTGGGCGCGGCGGGGGTGGACGCCCCCCGGGGAGGCTTCGGGTACTGCACCGAGTTCCTCCTGCTCGACAGCACCGCATCCCCCCCGTCGGTCGAGGCCCAACTGGGGGGGCTGGGCGAGTCGGGGATGGTGGTGGGGGACACGGGACAGCTGCGGGTCCACCTCCACACCCGGGAGCCGTGGGTGGTGCTGGAGCGCGCGGCCAGGCTGGGTCGCATCGAGCGCCTCAAGGTCGAGGACATGACCGCCCAGCACCACCAGGCCCGGGCCCGGGCCGGCCGCCCGGCCTGTGAGCCGGGGACGGGCGCCAGTCCCGATCCGGTCCTGCAGGCGATGGGGGTGGTGGCGGTGGCCCCGGGGGCCGGTTTCCGGGCAATCCTGGAGGGCCTGGGAGTGGCCCGGGTGGTGGAGGGCGGCCAGAGCATGAATCCCTCCACCGAGGACCTCCTGCAGGCGATCGCCGCCACGCCGGCGCGGACCGTCTTCCTGTTGCCCAACAACGGCAACCTGCTCCTGGGGGCGGACCAGGTGGCGGCGCTGGCGGACCGGGAGGTGGTCGTGATCCCCACCCACAACGTCCCCCAGGGGATCAGCGCCCTCCTGGCCTTCGACCGGGAGGCGGCTGGGGAGGACAACCGCCAACGCATGACCGCGGCCATCGACGCCGTGCGGGCGGTGGAGGTGACGACGGCGGTCCGCGACAGCCAGGTGGACGGGCGGCCGATCCGCGCCGGCGACTTCCTGGCCGTGGTCGACGGGGAGATCCAGGCGGTGGGCGCCTCCCCCACCCAGGTGGTGCTGGCGGCGCTGGCGACCCTCGAGGACCGCCCGGCCGACCTCATCACCATCTACCGCGGGGCGGAGGCCACCGAGGCCGAGAGCCGGGAGCTGGCCCGGGCCATCGCCGAGCGCTTCCCGGAGGCGGAGATCGAGCACCAGGAGGGGGGGCAGGCGCACTACCCCTTCATCCTCTCCGTGGAGTGAGTCATGCCGGTCCACATCGTCACGGACAGCACCACCGACCTCCCGGGGTCGGTGCGGGCAGCGGCGGCCATCCGGGTGGTGCCGCTGCGGGTCCACTTCGGCGACGAGGTCTTCCGGGACCGGGTCGACCTCAGCGACGAGGCCTTCGTCTCCCGACTGGCGGGCGCCCTGGCCCTCCCCCGCACGTCCCAGCCCCCGCCGGGGGACTTCGAGGCCGTCTATCGGGAGCTGCTCCGCGGCCCTGAGGATCGCGTCGTTTCCCTGCACCTCGCCGAGCGGCTGAGCGGGACCTGTGGCTCCGCCCGCACCGCGGCCATGGCGGTGGACCCCGACCGCATTCAGGTCATCGACACCAGGACGGTCAGCCTCGCCGCCGGCTTCCTGGTGCTGGAGGCGGCCGCGCTGGCGGCCCAGGGACGATCCGCGGCCGAGGTGGTGGCCGCGGTCGGTGCCCTGCTCCCGGGCAGCGGCGGGGTCGCGGCCGTCGACACCCTGCGCTACCTGGAGCGGGGCGGGCGCATCAGCCGGGTGCAGGCGGTGGTGGGCAGCGTCCTCAGCGTCAAGCCGGTGGTGGGGCTGGAGCAGGACGGCGCGGTGGTGCAGCTCTGCCGGGTGCGCAGCCGGGGGCAGGCTCGGGCCCGGTTGCTGGAGCTGCTGGCCGCCCGCGGACCGCTGCGGCGCTGCGGGGTGATCCACGTGGGCGCGCCCGACGCGGCCGCCGGCTTCCAGGCGGAGGTGGCGGCCCGCTATCCGCGGCTGGAGGTGCTCTGCCAGCACCTCAGCCCGGTGCTGGCCACCCACACCGGCCCCGGCCTGCTCGGGTGCTGCTGGCTGGTGGCGCCGCCTGCGGGGTGAGGTGACGGTCGCCGGCCCCTCGGCCGCTCGTCCCGGGGGCCCGGCGCAGGCCTCGCTGGGCCCCGAGAGCCCGGTGACGGCGCTGCCCCGGGTGACGCCGGAGCACGCTCGCCGGCTGGCCCGTCTCGGCTGCCGCACCGTGGGGGAGCTGCTCTGGCACCTGCCCCGCCGCCACGACGACCAGCGGCGGCGGGTGCGGATCGCGGAGCTGCGGCCGGGGATGTCGCAGACGGTGGAGGGGACGGTGACCGCGCTCCGCCCGCGCCCCACCCGCAACCGGCGGCTGACCCTGGTGGAGGGGGAGGTGGCCGACGACACCGGTCGGGTGGGGGTGGTCTGGTTCAACCAGCGCCACCTCCTGCGGGTGCTCCAGGTCGGCGACCCGGTGCTGCTCCACGGCCCGGCCGAGCGGGACCGCCGCGGGGCCCTGCAGCTGCGCAACCCGGTGGTGGAGCGGGGGAGCGGCACCGGCAGGCACGTGGGGGGGCTCGTCGCGGTCTACCCGGAGACCGCCGGCATCAGCTCCCGCTGGTTGCGGGCCCGGATCGCCGACGCCCTGCCCGTGGCCCCGGCCCTGGTCGACCCGCTGCCGCGTGGGGTGCAGGCCGCGGAGGGGCTCGTGCCCCTGGCCGAGGCCCTGCGCCAGGTGCATGCCCCCGAGTCGCCGGAGCAGCTGGCGGCCGCCTGGGAGCGGCTGGCCTTCGACGACCTCTTCCTCCTCCAGCTGGGGGCCCTCCACGCCCGCCACCGGCGCCAGGCCAGCCGCGGGGTGGCGATCCCCTTCGACGGGGACGTGGCGCGGGCCTTCGTCGCGGCCCTGCCCTTCCAGCTCACCTCGGAGCAGCGCCGGGCGGCCTGGGAGGTCCTGCAGGACATGGCTCGGCCCGGGCCCATGAACCGCTTGCTGCAGGGGGATGTCGGCACCGGCAAGACCGTGGTGGCGGCGATGGCCCTGCGGATGGCGGTGCAGGCCGGCTTCCAGGGGGTGCTGATGGCGCCCACCGAGCTCCTGGCCCGGCAGCACTTCGGCACCCTGGAGCAGCTGCTGGCCCCCTTCGAGATCCTGCCCCGGCTGCTGGTGGGCAGCACCGGGGTCCGGCAGCGGCGGGAGATCCTGGCCGGGATGGCGGCCGGTCACGACCCGGTCCTGGTCGGCACCCACGCGCTCATCGAGGCCGATGTCACCTTCAACCGCCTGGGGCTGTGCGTCGTCGACGAGCAGCATCGCTTCGGGGTGGCCCAGCGCCTCAGCCTGCGCGAGAAGGCCGGGCACTCGCCCGACTTCCTGGCCATGACCGCGACCCCCATCCCGCGCTCCCTGCACCTCACGGTCTACGGCGACCTGGACCTCAGCGTCATCCGCCAACGCCCCCCCGGCCGCCAGCGCGTCGGCACCAGGATCGTGGGGCCCGGGGACCGCGCGGAGGCGTACCGGTTCATGCACCAGGCGATCCGGCAGGGACGGCAGGGGTTCGTCATCTGCCCGCTGGTGGAGGACTCCGAGACCATCGCCGCCCGCTCGGCGACGGTGGAGTACGAGCGGCTGCGGACCGAGGTGTTCCCCGACCTGCGCCTGACCCTCCTCCACGGCCGTCTGCCGGCGGCGCAGAAGGCGGAGCGGATGGCGGCCTTCGCCGCCGGCGCGGTGGACCTGCTGGTGGCCACCAGCATCGTCGAGGTCGGGGTGGACGTCCCCAACGCCACCCTGATGGTGATCGAGGGCGCCGAGCGCTTCGGGATCGCCCAGCTGCACCAGTTCCGGGGACGGATCGGGCGCGGTGCCCACCAGAGCTGGTGCCTGCTCTTCACCGACGGCCCGGACGCCACCCAGCAGGCCCGCCTGGAGGCCCTGGTGACCCATGACAGCGGCTTCGAGCTGGCCGAGATCGACCTGCGCCTGCGGGGTCCTGGAGACCCCTACGGGCTGCGCCAGCACGGCCTGCCCGAGGTCCGGGTCGGCGACCTCCTGGACCTGCCGATGCAGGCCCGGGCCCGCGCCGCCGCCGAGCGGGCGCTGGCGGCCGACCCGGACCTGCGCCAGCCCGCCCTGCGCCAGGCCCTCAGCGCCTACCGGACGGTCTTCGAGTTCGACTGAGCGAGCCGGACGCCAGCCAGCCCCACCGCCCCAACCACGAGGTCAGCCGGCGGTCGAGGCTGAGGGTCGTGCCGGCGCCGCCCAGCACCAGGGCGGCGTAGACGAAGGCGTAGATGATCGCTGCCCCGACGCGAAGAGGTTGGTGAGGAGACCGAGGATGAGGCTGATGGCCAGCGCGGTCTCGATGCCGGCCACCAGGTACGCGAAGAGGCGGGGGTTCGCGCCGACGGTGTGGTGCCAGAAGGGGATCCACGCCTGCCCCCAGGTCGGTTGTCCGGGGAGGGCGCCGAGGATGTGGGCAACCAAGTGGTCGATGAAGGCGGGCTGCCACTTGAGCGAGGCGTCGACGCCCCACACCACGCCGAAGAGAATCCGGACCACGGCTGGGCCCCGGGGCCGGTCCGTCCGCCGCCATCGAGAGGGGGCGCCCGTCAGTCGGGCTGCGCCGCTCGCAGCGTGGTCAGCTGCTCCTCGAACTCCGCGGTGGTCAGTTCGCCGCGGGCGTACCGCTCAGCCAGGATGCGCTCGGGGATCGGCGGCCGCGCGGGGTCGAGCCTGCCGGGTCGGCGCACCAGGGTCACGAGGGCCCAGATCGCCACCGCCCAGACCGCGGCCATCACCAGACCCATCGTCAGCCAGGCCTCCCCACTCCAGCCCCCGCCCCCAGGCCCCCACATCATCGCTGCCACCTCCGTGGTCCACGCGGCCGGCTCCGAATGGGGCCGGTCCGCACGGTGGTCCTCCGCTGCAACCCTCACCATACGGCCCGGTGCGCACCGGGGCCAGGGGGTGGCCGCCGGTGGGAGGTGCGTGGTTCCCCGGGGCCGGGCGCTCCGGCTGAGCCCGGCCCCGGGTCAGCGGGTCAGCCGGGCGGTCATCAGCCGCACCGCCACCACGCTGAGGACGGCGGTGAGGGCGGCCGGGTAGCCGATGTCGAGCATCCAGGTGGGGTCGGGCCGACCGGCCACCAGGGCCCGGCAGAGGGTCACCACGTGGGACAGCGGCATGAGCCCCACCAGCAGGCGCACCGCGGCTGGCAGCCGATCGGTGGGGAAGAAGGCCCCGGAGAAGAAGAACATCGGCCCGATCACCAGCTCGGTGTAGTAGAAGAGCCGGTGGAAGCGGCGGAAGACCGCCGCCCAGGCCATCGCCGGGGCCGCGAACAGGGGGCCGGTCCCCAGCAGGACCGGGATCAGCCAGAGCGCCGTCCAGTGGTGGAGGAGCCCGAACGCCGCCATCACAGCGCAGAAGATGCCTCCGAAGAGCAGGGCGCGGGTGGCCTGCCAGCCGAAGATGCCGCGCACGATGTCGCCCGGACCGACGGGGGTCGAGACCACCGCCTCATAGGTGCCCCACTCGTGCAGCTTGAGGTAGGTGCCGAAGAGCGCGTCGAAGGTGACAGCGTTCATGGCCGTCGTCGCCAGCAGGCCGGGGGCCACGAAGGCCAGGTAGCTGCCGGGCCGGCCCAGGCTGACGTAGGCGCCCAGGGCGACCCCGAAGGTGGTCAGCCACATCACCGGCTGGCCGAAGTTCAGCAGGGTGGACGAGATGAACATGTGGCGCCACACCCGGTACTCACGCCACCAGACGCGCGATGCCCGCTGGGGGATGGCGAGCCAGGCCGCAGTCGCGCGGGCGGGGTGGGCCAGCACCGGTCAGTCCTCCTGGAGGGTGCGGCCGGTCAGGTGCAGGAAGGCGTCGTCGAGGGTTGCGGGGCGGATCCGGGCGCGCGCCGCCAGCCCCGGACCCAGGACCCGGCGCACCGGCTCGGGGTCGTCGGCGAAGACCAGCAGCCGGTCGCGGGTGGCCACCAGGCGGCGGACGCCGGCGGCGGGGGGGGAGAGCGCCGGGGGGGCCGCCCCCTCCCAGGGGACCTCCATGACCAGCCGCCCGGCGTGGCGCGCCACCACCGCGGCCGGGCTCCCCGTCTCCACGATGCGGCCCTGGTCCATCACCACCAGGCGGTCGCAGAGCTGGCTGGCCTCCTCCATGTAGTGGCTGGTGACGATCACCGTCACCCCGGCCCGCCGCAGCTGCGCCAGTCGGTCCCAGATCAGCACCCGAGCCTGCGGGTCGAGCCCGGTGGTGGGCTCGTCGAGGATCAGCAACTGGGGTTGATTGACCAGCGCGCGGGCGATCATCAGGCGGCGCTGCTGCCCGCCGCTCAGGTCCTGGACCCGGTCGTGGGCGCGCGGCGCCAACTGCACGAAGTCCAGCAGCTCCGCAGCCCGGCGCCGCGGGCCCCGGCCCACCTGGCCGAAGTAGCCGGCGTGCACGGTGAGGTTCTCCAGGGCCGTCAGCTCCGGGTCGAGGGTGTCGCCCTGAGGCACCACCCCGAGGTGCGCGCAGATCGTCCGGGCGGCGCGGTCCGGGTCCATCCCCAGCACCTGCAGGCTGCCGGCAGTGCGCCGGGTGCGGCCGTAGAGCATCCGCATGGTGGTGCTCTTGCCGGCCCCGTTGGCACCGAGGAAGCCGAAGCACTCGCCGGGGGCGACGGTGAAGCCGATGCCATCGACGGCCAGGCGGGTGCCGTAGCGCTTGCGCAGGCCGTCGGCGGCGACGGCGTAGGTCTCCATGGGCTCTCCTGATCTGCGGCCGCGAACCGAGCGGCGTTCGCGGCGTCGGACGTCTCATCGCGTGCACCGGCCCGCCATCGGCGGGGCGCACCGCGGACGGACGGACTGCCTAGTGGAGGAGCTCCGAAGCCATGACCCCATGATAGCCGGGCCGGTGCGGCGCCGGGCGGCCGCGGGCGCCAAGATGAGGGGGTGTGGCACGACCCGTCGCCCCTTCCGCCCGGCCGGGGGGCCCACCGGGGGCCGCCCGCCCGCGGGCCCGCCGGCTCCGGGCGGCTGCGCGTCGTGGCCGGGGAGGCCCGCGGCCGGCCCCTGCTGACCCCCCGGGGGCACCACCTGCGGCCCACGACCGGGCTGGTGCGCGGGGCCTGCTTCGACATCCTTGGGGCCCAGGTCCCGGGGGCTCGGGTCCTGGACCTCTACGCCGGCGCCGGCTCGCTGGGCATCGAGGCGCTCTCCCGGGGCGCGGGCACGGCGACCTTCGTCGAGCGGGACCGCCTGGCGCTGGAGTGCCTCCAGGCGAACCTGGAACGGCTTGGCCTCGATGACCGGGGCACGGTGGTGCGCGCCGTGGTGGTCCCCTGGCTGCGCGCCGCCCCGCGGCTGGCGGACCACGACCTGATCCTCTGCGACCCGCCCTACCTGGCCACGACCGGGGCCCAGCCGTCCGGCGAGCTGGTGGACGCCCTGGCGATCCTGGGCCAGCGGCTGGCGGGGAGCGCGGGCGCGGTCACCGTGGTCTGCGAGCACCACCGGGCGGTGACCTTGCCATCCCGGGTCGGCGCGCTAGAGTGCGTACGGATCGCGCGATACGGGATGACGACCCTCACCTTCTACCGGAGAGCAGCGTGACGACTGCCGTGTACCCGGGGAGCTTCGACCCCGTGCACCAGGGCCACCTCGACATCATCGAGCGGGCTCGTCAGATCTTCGGCCGGGTGGTCGTCGGCGTGCTGGAGAACCCAACCAAGCGCTACCTCTTCAGCGCGGACGAGCGGGTCGCCCTGCTGCGGGCCTCCCTGGGTGCCGACTCCCCGGTGGCGGTGCGGTCCTTCCAGGGCCTGGCGGTGGAGTTCGCCGCCGAGGAGGGCGCGTCGGTGATCGTGCGCGGCCTGCGCGCCGTCTCCGACCTGGACAATGAATTCCAGATGTCGCTGATGAACCGGCGTCTGAACCCCGCGGTCCACACCGTATTCCTCACCACCAGTTTCGCCAACGTCTTCCTCAGCTCCTCGCTCCTCAAGGAGGTGTGCGCCTTCGGCGGCCGGATCGACGAGATGGTCCCGCCGCCGGTCGCCGAGGCCCTTCGGGAGCGCCTGGCGACGCGCGCGCCGGCCGGCCGCTGACCACCCACCCAGGAGACCCATGGACGACAGCCCCACCTACACCGATGACGACCGCGACGGGGAGCCCCTCTCGGTCATTGACCTCCTCGACCGCATCGAGGGGCTGATCAACGCCAGCCGGCGGGTCCCCTTGACGCCCAACATCGTGGTCAACGAGGAGGAGATCCTGGACGCTCTCGACCAGATCCGGATGTCGCTCCCCGACGAGATCAAGGAGGCCCGCCTCCTGCTGGAGGAGCGGGACACCCGGCTGCGCGAGGCGGGCCAGGAGGCGGAGCAGATGGTGGCCATCGCCCAGGAGCGCGCCGAGCGCCTGGTGGACGACCACGAGATCGCCCGCCGGGCGGCGTCCGAGGCCGAGCAGATGCTGACCGAGGCTCGCGAGCGCGGCCGCCGCGTGCGACGCGAGGCGGACGAGTACGTGCGCGGCACCATGGAGGAGCTGGAGGCCCATCTGACCGCCACCCTGCAGACGGTGCGCAAGGGCCTGGAGACCCTGGAGGACCGGCCCAGCGACGAGGAGGGCGGCCGCAGCCGGCGCGGCGGCCGCAGGCGCCGGAGCTGACGGGCCCGCCGGCCCGGGGGTGGGCTCTGGTAGACTCGGGCCTCCATGGCCGTACCCAAGGAGCGCGTGCCCAAGGCACGCCGCGACCGGCGTCGCGCCCACCTCAGCCTGCAGGCACCCGCCCTGGTGACGTGCCCGCGCTGTCGGCACGCCCGGCGGCCGCACACGCTCTGCCAGAACTGCGGCCACTACAACGGCCGCGAGGTCATCGTCACCGAGTAGGCGGCGGTCGCAGCACCTGGTGGGTGCGGCCCAAGGCTGGCGTCGGTGCCCGCAGCACCGGGGCCGCTCCCAGGTGACGACCGTCGGCACAGCGGAGGGCGGCGCCATCAGGGACGGATCGCTTGCCCTGCTCTTCCCTGGACAGGGGGCCCAGACCCCGGGAATGGGGGCGGAGCTCGTCGCGGCCGGGGCCGGCGCGCCGCTGCTGGCCGCGGCCGTGGCCGAGGGGGTCGATCTCGCCACCCTGGTGACCAGCGCCGACGCCGAGATGCTGCGCCGGACCGACCGCGCCCAGCCCGCCCTGTTCTACGTCGGCTGGTCGCTGGCCGAGGCCCTGCGCGCCGGCGGGCTGCGCCCGGCCGCGGTCGCGGGCCACAGCCTGGGAGAGTGGGTGGCCGTCGCCGTCGCCGGGGCCCTGGACCCGGTGGAGGCCTTCCGCCTGGTGTGCCTGCGGGGAGCGCTCATGGCCGGCGCCCCGCCGGGTGGGATGGCCGCTGTGCTGGGCGGGACGATGGAGGTGGTGACCGCGGCCTGCGAGGCGGCCACCACTGCCGGAACGCCCTGCGTCGTCGCCAACGACAACGCCCCGGGACAGGTGGTGATCTCGGGCACGGCGGCCGGGGTGGCGGCGGTGCAGGTGGCGCTGCGGGCGGTGGGGATTCGCAAGGTGGTGCCCCTCAACGTGGGCGGCGCCTTCCATTCCCCTCTGATGGCGGCGGCAGCGGCGACGTTCGCCGCCCGGCTGGCCGCGGTGCGGGTCGGGGACGCGCGCATCCCCGTGGCCCTCAACGCCACCGGCCGCTGCGCTCGGGCCGGCGGCGAGGTCCGCCAGGGGCTGGCCGACCAGCTGGCCCAACCGGTGCGCTGGACCGAGGTGGTGCGGGCGCTGCGGGTGGCCGGGGTGGAGACCTTCGTGGAGTGCGGGCCCGGCACCACCCTGACCGGCCTGGTCCGGCGGATCGCGCCCGAGGCCCGCTGCCGGTCGGTGGCGACCCTGGCGGCCGCGGCCGACCTGGCCGCCGAGCTCGCCGGCCCGCCGGACGCCCCGGCGTGATCCGCGGGACGCGTGGCCGCCGGCCGGCGGGCGCCTACAATTGCCCGGACCGTGGCCGGACCTGTGCCTGACTCCACTCCCCTCCCGGCGCCGGACGCGAGCCCCGCCCCGGGAGCCGACGCCCCGGCGAGGGCGCCCTCCTCGCGGCGGGGGCTGGGGAGCCGGCTCCGGCGGGCGCTGTCGGCCCTGGCGCCGGCCCCGGCACCGGCGGCATCGGCGCCACCCGAAACCGCCGGGGCGTCTCGGCCCTTTACGGTACTGCCGGGAGAGCGGCTCAGCGGAGCGGGCGGCGCCGCGACCGGGCCCGGGCAGGCGGCGGCGGGCGCAGGGCCGATTCCCGGCGACAGCGCGCAGGACAGCGGCGGCGGTGAGATCAGCCAGACGGCCACCGGTCGTCCAACAGGGGGTACCAATGGCAGAGACAACCTGGGAGAGCTTCAAGGGGATCGTGATCGAACAGCTCGGCGTCGAGGCCGAGCAGGTCAAGCCGGAGGCGAACTTCGTCGAGGACCTGAACGCGGACTCGCTGGATCTGGTGGAGTTGATCATGGCCTTCGAGGAGGCGTTCGGGATGGAGATCTCGGACGAGGACGCCGAGAAGATCCAGACCGTGGGCCAGGCGTGGGACTACATCCGGGAGCGGAGCGACCTGGCGAGCTGACGGCGCCCTCGCGCCGTGGCCGGCGGGCGACCGGTCCCACCGCGGAGGCGGCGGAGGCCGAGGCGGAGCTGAGGCTGGACGAGCTCCAGCAGCGGCTGCGGGTCTCCTTCCGCAACCGGGACCTGCTCCGCGAGGCCATGACCCATGCCTCCTGGAACAACGAGCGGGGCGAGCACGGCAAGGACAACGAGCGGCTGGAGTACCTCGGGGACGCGGTCCTGGAACTGGTCACCGGCGAGTACCTGTTCAAGCGCTTCCCCACCTACGACGAGGGGCAGTTGACGCAGATGCGCTCCTCGCTGGTCAACACCCAGGCACTGGCCAAGCTCGGGGCGCAGCTCCAGCTCGGGGAGAGCCTGCGGCTGGGCCGGGGGGCGGCCAAGACCGGGGCCCGGCGGCTGACCTCGCTGCTGGCAAACGCCTTCGAGGCGATGATCGGGGCGATCTTCCTGGACCAGGGGTACCGGGTCGCGGGCCGGATCTTCCTCAGCCGGATCGGCGACGTCAGCGACTGGACCGACACCAACTTCAAGGGCCGGCTGCAGGCCCTGGCCCAGGAGCGTTTCGGGACAGCGCCGCAGTACCGGGTCACGGCCGTGACCGGCCCGGGACACGCCCGGGAGTACCTGGCTCAGGCGGTCACCCCGACCGACCCGGACCGGGTGCTGGGCGAGGGCCGCGGCGGCACCAAGCAGGCGGCGGAGCAGACCGCCGCCCGCAATGCCATCGACCAGATCACCGCGCCGGTGTCCCGTCCGCGCCGGGCGCGCCGGGCGCGCGGACTGGTGGCCGTCCAGGCGGAGCTTCCCGTGGCTGAGCCGCTGGCTCCCATCGGACCGGAGCCTGTGGGGACGACGACCTCGGAGGGGGCGGACGGTGGGCCGTCGCCGACGCCGAGCCGCCGGGGCCACCGTGGCGGCCGGCGGCGGAGCGGCCGAGTCGAGGCTGGGGGCCCGGCGGGGACCGAGGCCACCACCCCCGTGGACGTGCCGGTCTCCGCCGCCGGCGCGGCCGGCGCGCCACCGCCGGCGCTGAGGGGCGAGACGGAGCTTCCGTCCAGCGAAGGCTGGGCGGTCACCACCGCCCAGGACCCGCAGTGGGCCGCGCTGGCGGTGCCCGGGCCGGCGGGGACCGAGGGGGAGAGCGCGGCCCCGGCGGCCCGCACGGGGGCGCGCCGGCGGGGGCTCGCCGGCTGGTGGCCGTGTGGGACGCCCGTTTCCCCTTGTTGCTCCGCGGATTGCGCACACGGTCAGCCCGCCGCAGTCCCTCCACCTCGGGGCGTGCCCGGAGGCGACGACCAGGGAGGA